>NZ_JBYSZG010000017.1:0-46412 GCF_058786935.1 Rugamonas sp. FW305-51 | reverse complement strand
CGTTTTTGCTAATTCGCAAATCGGGGTACGTCCCCATTTTTGGGAGGTGGCGGGCTTAGCTGTCGAGGTGGGAGATCAGCAGGCGGCGCGTTTCCGATTCAATGCCTTCGCCTTTGCGCTCGAGCACGAGCTCGGCATTCTGGGCGTCGAGCGAGATGCCGACGGACAGGATGTCGATCAGCAGCAGCTGCAATATGCGCGAGATCATCGACAGGAAGGTGGTGCTGTCTTCACTGTGGTCGACCGCCAGGCACACCGTGGCTTTCTTGGCCAGCGGCGAGTTGCTGGCCGTGATGGCGATGACGTCGGCGCCGGCCGCGCGCGCCGTGTCGACCGCGTCGAGCAGGTCGGGCAGCTTGCCGGAATTGGAAATGGCGATCACCACGTCGCCTGCCTTGAGCAACCCCGCCGCCAGCCCGAACAGGTGCGAGTCGCCGTACGAGGAGGTGGGGATGCGGAAGCGGAAGAACTTGTGCTGGCCGTCCAGCGCCACCACGCGCGAGTTGCCCATGGCGTAGAACTCGACCCGCTTGGCCTTGCTGATCAGGGCAATGGCACGGTCCAGCGAGCGCACGTCGAGCTGGTCGCGGAATTTCAGGATGGCCGACACGGTGTTGTCGATCACCTTGGCGCTCAGGTCGTGCGTGCTGTCGCTGACCCGCACCTGGCTGTGGCGCACGGGAATGGCGCCCGTCAGGCTGCTGGCGAACTTGAGCTTGAAGTCGGCCAGGCCCAGGAAGCCCAGCGAACGGCAGAAGCGGATCACGGTCGGCTGGCTCACTTCGGCCAGGCGGGCGATGTCGGCGATCGGTTCGTTCAGCACCAGGCGCGGCTGCTCCAGCACCAGGCTGGCCACGCGCTGCTCGGCCGGCGTCAGTTCGTGCTGCAGGTGCTGCACGCGCTCCATCAGCGTGTTGGCGCCGCTGCGCCCGCGCAGGTGTTCCGACAGGATCGTGGCCACGCCATAGAACGCGGGATTGGGCGTGGTGATGACGTAGGTCGGGATTTCCGACAGGTAGCTGGTGAAGCGGCCCTTGGCTTCAAAGCGCGAGCGGAACGGCGACGTCTTGAACCACTCGCCCATGCGCGGCACGATGCCGCCGCCGATGAAGACGCCGCCGAACGCGCCCAGCGTGACGGCCAGGTTGGCGCTGGCGCCGCCCAGCATGGCGCAGAAGCATTCCAGCACTTCCAGGCACAGCGGGTCCTTGTCGGTCAGGGCGCCGGACATGATTTCCTGGTTCGTCAGGTCGCGCACCTGGCGCCCGTTGCGCTTGGCGATGGCGCGGTAGATGATTTCCATGCCGGGGCCGGAAATGAGGCGCTCGGTCGACACGTGCGACCAGGTCTGCCACGCATATTGGAGGATAGAATATTCGCGCTCGTCGGCCGGGGCGAAGTTGGTGTGGCCGCCTTCACTGCCCAGGGTGACGAAGCCGTCCACGGTGGGGATCACGCCCGACACGCCCAGGCCGGTGCCCGGTCCCAGCACCCCGATCACGGAGTTGCTGGCCGGCGCGCCGCCGCCCACCTGCATCAGGTCGGCCGGCTTGAGGCCGGGCAGCGACATGGCCAGCGCCGTGAAGTCGTTCACCACCAGCAGCGTGTGCAGGCCCAGCGCGCGGCGCACTTCGTCGGTGGAAAATTCCCAGTCGCGGTTGGTCATGCGCACCTGGTCGCCGCTGACGGGGTTGGCCACGGCCAGCGCCGCATGGGTCAGCGTGATGTCGCGGTGGTCGGCCAGATAGGAGCGCAGCATGGCCACGATGTCGGGGAAGTCGTCGCACTTGAGCACGCTAACGGCGCGAAACTCGCCCGGCGCCGTCTGCAGCGCGAACCGGGCATGGGTGGCGCCGATGTCGGCCAGCAGGCGGGGTCCGTCGGCAAACGCGGTGCGATTGAGTTTATGGTCAACTTCAGCTTGTTTCATCGTCGATTCAATCAGAACATTGAGCGGTGCGTTTTGTTTGGAATATAACGCCCCGGAAGGCGGCAAGCATACCCGAAATATGGCCCATAAAGAAGCAAACCCCGCACAAACGACTCGTGCGGGGCTTGCTGTTTGCCGATGGCCGGCGTCCGCTTACCGGACCAGGCCGAACCAGGCGCCGTAGGCCGGCAGGCTGACCTGGTCGCCCTGCACGGTGCCGGGCAGGCCGTAGCCGCTCATCTGCTCGGCGCCCGCCGCCTGCGGCAGGCTGAAGCTGACCGGCGCGGCGCCGAGGTTGAAGATGGCGACAATGCCGCGCTCGCCTTCCAGGTCGCGCCGCAGCGCCAGCACCGGTTCCGGCGCGTCGAGGAAGGTGATGCCGCCGCGGGTCAGCTGGGGCAGCGCGCGGCGCCACGCGATGATCTTGCGGGCGAAGGACAGCGCCGAGTCGGGATCGTTTTCCTGCACGGCGGCAGCGCGCGCCAGCTGCGGCGCCACCACGGGCAGCCACGGCTTGCCGCTGGTGAAGCCGCCATGCTCGCCGCCGGTCCACGCCATCGGCGTGCGGCAGCCGTCGCGGCCCTTGAATTCCGGCCAGAAGGTGATGCCGTACGGGTCTTGCAGCAGTTCGAACGGCACGTCCGCTTCCGGGAAGGCCAGCTCGTCGCCCTGGTACAGGCAAGGCGTGCCCTTGAGCGAGAGCTGCATGGCCAGGATCATCTTGGCGAAGGCGACGGGCGCGTCCGGGCCGCCCCAGCGCGTGGCCACGCGCTGCACGTCGTGGTTGCCCACCGACCAGGAAGCCCAGCCGCCCTGCACGCGCGCTTCGAACTGCTCGACCTGGTTGCGGATGTAGCGGGCCGTCACGGTCGGCACCAGCAGGTTGAAGCTGTAGGCCATGTGCAGCTTGTCGCCGCCGGCCGTGTATTCGGCCATCACGGCCAGCGAATCGTCGGCCCCCACTTCGCCGATGGCGACGGCGCCATATTCATTGAGCAGGCTGCGCAGCTTTTGCAGGAAGGCCAGGTTTTCCGGGCGGCTCTTGTCGTAGACGTGGGCCTGCATGCCGTACGGGTTGACGTCGGACACGGTGGCCGTGTCGCGGTTGACGGCCGGCGGATTGCTGCGCAGCTCGGTGTCGTGGAAGTGGAAGTTGCAGGCGTCCATGCGGATGCCGTCCACGCCCCGCTCCAGCCAGAAGCGCAGGCTGTCCAGGTGGGCTTGCTGCACTTGCGGGTTGTGGAAGTTCAGGTCGGGCTGGCTGACGAGGAAGTTGTGCATGTAGTACTGGCGGCGACGGCTGTCCCACTGCCAGGCCGAACCGCCGAAGACGGACATCCAGTTGTTCGGTGGATTGCCGTCCGGCAGCGGGTCGGCCCACACATACCAGTCGGCCTTGGGATTGTCGCGGCTGCTGCGGCTTTCCTTGAACCAGGCATGGTCTTCGGCCGAGTGCGACATGACCTGGTCGATCATGATCTTCAGGCCCAGGCTGTGGGCGCGGGCTACCAACTGGTCGAAATCGGCCAGCGTGCCGAACAGGGGATCGACGTCGCAGTAGTCGGACACGTCGTAGCCGAAGTCCTTCATCGGCGACTTGAAAAATGGGGAAATCCAGACGATGTCCACGCCCAGCGATGCGATATAGTCCAGCTTTGCCGTAATGCCGGGCAAATCGCCGACGCCGTCACCATTGGTGTCGAGGAAGCTGCGCGGATAAACCTGGTAGATGATGGCTTCGCGCCACCACTGGCGTTGCTGATCGGAAGGCTGGGAGAGTTGTAGTGTCATGGCAGGGCCCGATGTTGGATTTGTAGACAATATACATCAGCAATATGAATTTTTCAATGTGCAGGCGCTTTTCGCAATACCATGCAAAAGTCAATTAAATCAATAACTTACAAAGTTAAATGAAAATAGAGACCACAATGAATAGTAGTCAAACTACACAAACTACGGCACAAAGTGCCGATTTGGAGCCGGGCAACGGGCCGATGCCGCGGCAAATTCCCTACATCATCGCCAACGAGGGTTGCGAGCGCTTCAGCTTTTACGGCATGCGCAACATCCTCACGCCCTTCCTGATCAGCACCCTGCTGCTGTTCCTGCCGCTGCCCGAACGGGCCGGGGAGGCCAAGCATGTGTTCCACACCTTTGTGATCGGCGTCTATTTCTTCCCCCTGCTGGGCGGCTGGGTGGCCGACCGACTGTTTGGCAAGTACAACACCATCTTCTGGATGAGCCTGGTCTACGTGGCCGGCCACGCTTGCCTCGCCATCTTCGAAGACAATTTGCAGGGCTTTTACCTGGGCCTGTTCCTGATCGCCTTCGGCTCGGGCGGCATCAAGCCGCTGGTGGTGTCGTTCGTGGGCGACCAGTTTGACCAGAGCAACAAGAACCGGGCCAAGGTGGTGTTCGACGCGTTCTACTGGATCATCAACTTCGGCTCCTTCTTCGCCTCGCTGCTGATGCCCATCTTCCTGCGCGATTTCGGCGCCGCCGTGGCGTTCGGCATTCCCGGCCTGCTGATGTTCATCGCCACCGTCGTGTTCTGGATGGGGAACAAGAAATACGTCCACGTGCCGCCGGCGGCGGCCGATCCCCATTCCGTGCTGCGGGTGGCGCGCACGGCGCTGCTGACGCGCCGGCCCGGCCAGTCGCGTCCCGGCCTGACGGTGGCGGGCGTGGGCGTGGCCGGCGCCGTGGCCTCGCTGTGCATGACGCCCCAGTGGGGCTTTGTGATCGCGGCCTGCCTGGCCGTGGTGCTGCTGCTGGCCTTTGGCGGCATGGGCACGGCCATGCAACTGGAACGGGCCCGCGGCGCCCATCCGGACGAGACGATAGAAGGCGTGCGGGCCGTGTTGCGCATCCTGATCGTGTTTTCGCTGGTGACGCCATTCTGGTCGCTGTTCGACCAGAAGGCTTCGACCTGGATCGTGCAGGCCAACGACATGACCAAGCCGGACTGGTTCCTGCCGGCCCAGATGCAGGCGCTCAATCCCATGCTGGTGATGCTGCTGATCCCGTTCAACAACTTGCTGCTGTTCCCCCTGCTGCGCCGCCTGGGCTGGGAGCCGACCACGCTGCGCCGCATGACGGGCGGCATCGCCTTCACGTCGCTGGCCTGGGTGGTGATCGGCGCCATCCAGTTGCAGATGGATGGCGGCACGCCCACTTCCATCGCCTGGCAGATCCTGCCCTACACGCTGCTCACGTTCGGCGAGGTGCTGGTGTCGACCTCGGGACTGGAATTTGCGTACAGCCAGGCGCCGGCCTCCATGAAGGGCACCATCATGAGCTTGTGGTATCTGGCCGTCACCATCGGCAGCCTGTGGGTGCTGATCGTCAATGCGGGCGTCAAGAACGATGGCGTCACGGCACTCATCGCCGCGACCGGCCTCAGTTCGATCGCGTTCCAGATGTTCTTCTTCGCCGCCTTCGCGTTGGCCGCGGCCGCCATTTTCGGGTGGTATGCGCGCAGCTACCGCATGGTGAACCACTACCGCGAGGGCTGACCCACGCCCTTGCCTTGCGCGGAAATCCGCAACCGGCACTGGCGCCGATTGCGTATTTCCGCCCAGGATGCTGACGGCGCGCAAGCACCGCGCCGCCGCGATCCGATATAAATCAATACCTTAGCGTTCGCGATGGGTTCCCCTTGTGGCTGGCACAGAACGTGCACTTGCTTTAGGCACACAACCACAACGGAGACCAGCATGTCCAAGTTACGCCTGATCGCACTCGCCGCCGCCGTCCTTAGCACCGCCGCCCAGGCGGAAGACGTGGTCCGCCTCGGCAACCTCAAGTTCGCCCACTACGGCGCCGTTTCCTACATCAAGGAAATCGCGCCCAAGTGCGGCATCAAAGTGGAAGAACACGTGTTTGCCAAGGGGCCGGACGTGATGCAAGCCATCCTGGCCGGCGAACTGGACGTGGGCGCCACCGCCTCCGAGGCCGCCATTTCGGGCCGCGCCAACGGCGCGCCCATCTACGTCGTCGCCGGTTTCGCCAAGGGCGGCGCACGCCTGGTGGCGCGCCCCGATGCCGGCGTCAAGTCGATCAAGGACTTGAAGGGCAAGAAGGTCGGCGTCACGCGCGGCGGCATCCATGAGGTGCTGCTGGTGGCCGAACTGGCCCAGCACGGCCTGACGGCGTCCGACCAGCCGGGCAAGGACGTGCAGCTGGTCTACCTGGCCTTTGCCGACCTCAACCAGGCGCTGCTGGGCAAGAACCTGGACGCCATCATGCAAAGCGAACCGCAATCGTCGCAGGCCATCAACAAGGGCTACGGGGTGGAAGTGATGAAGCCCTACGACACGCCCATCGGCGCGCCTGTGCGCACCATGGTCATGAGCGAGAAGTTCTACAAGGAGCACCGCGCCGTGGCCGCCAAGTTCATGAACTGCTTCGTGCAGGCGACCAAGCTGTTCATCGACAACAAGGGCGTGGCCGAGAAGTATGTACGCGAAACCATCTTCAAGAACCAGATCACCAAGGACGACTTCGACGACGCCATCAGCAATTCGCCCTACAGCTACGACGTCACCGCCGACCATATCCAGGTCACCACCGACGTCATGGCCAGGACCGGCACCGGCAAGATGCGCAACCCGCCCGTGGCCAAGGACTGGGTCAAGACCGACCTGCTGGAAGCGGCCAAGAAAAGCCTCAACATCCAATAAGGGGAGACATCATGAAACTACAACACTGGCGTGAACTCGCCGCCGGCATCGTGGTGCCGGTCCTCGTCGTCGCCCTGTGGCAGGCCAGCGCCATGCTGGGCTGGGTCAACCCGCAGGTACTGCCGTCGCCGGCGGCCGTGGTGCACAAGTGGTTCGAATACCTGCTGCCGCTGCAGCCTTATGATCGGGCGGCCGGCTCCTGGCTGGCCTGGGCTTTTTCGGGCGAACTGGTGGGCGACACCCTCAGCAGCATGTACCGCGTGGTGGTGGGCTTTGTGGTGGGCGCGGGACTGGCGCTGCCGCTGGGCCTGGTCATGGGATCGAGCAAGCGCATGTATGCCTGGTTCAATCCGCTCATGCAGGTGCTGCGGCCGATTCCGCCCATCGCCTACATTCCGCTGGCCATACTCTGGTTCGGGCTGGGCAACGCGCCGGCCGTGTTCCTGATTGCGCTGGGCGCCTTCTTCCCCGTGCTGATGAACACCATCGCCGGCGTGCGGCAGGTGGACGGCATCTACATCCGGGCCGCGCGCAACCTGGGCGTGGGGCAGCACACCATGTTCGTACGGGTGATGTTGCCGGCGGCCGTGCCCTACATCCTGTCGGGCGTGCGGATCGGCATCGGCACCGCGTTCATCGTCGTCATCGTGTCCGAGATGATCGCCGTGAACAACGGGCTGGGCTTCCGCATCCTCGAGGCGCGCGAGTATTTTTGGTCGGACAAGATTATCGCCGGCATGATCAGCATCGGCCTGCTGGGCCTGCTGATCGACGTCGCCATGAACAAACTGAACAATCATTTGCTGCGCTGGCACCGCGGCCTGGAGAACTAAGATGAGCGCATCCCATATTGCCGTTCGCGGCGTCAACAAAGTATTCCAGGCCGACGGGCGCGACGTGGTCGCGCTCAAGAACATCGAGCTCGATATTCCGCAGGGCCAGTTCGTCTGCCTGCTGGGGCCTTCCGGCTGCGGCAAGTCCACCCTGCTCAACGCCGTGGCCGGCTTTTCGCTGCCCTCGTCGGGCACCATCCACGCGGACGGCAAGCTGGTGACGGGGCCTGGCCCCGAGCGCGGCATGGTGTTCCAGGAATACGCCCTGTTCCCGTGGATGACGGTGGCCAAGAACATCGCCTTCGGGCTGGAGATCAAAGGCATGGGCCAGCGCGAGATCGACGCCAAGGTGCAGGAACTGCTGAAGATGCTGTCGCTGCAGGACTTCGCCCAGCGCTATCCAAAAGACCTGTCGGGCGGCATGCGCCAGCGGGTGGCCATCGCCCGCGTGCTGGCGCTCGATTCGCCCATCATGCTGATGGACGAGCCGTTCGGCGCGCTCGACGCGCTCACGCGGCGCAACCTGCAGGACGAGCTGCTGCGCATCTGGTCCGAGCTGAAGAAGACCATCATCTTCGTCACCCACAGCATTGAGGAAGCGATCTACCTGGCCGACCGCATCGTCGTCATGACGTATCGGCCCGGCACGGTCAAGCGCGACCTGCTGGTGGACCTGCCGCGGCTACGCGACCCGGCCGCCGCCGAGTTCAACGCCCTCAAGCGCGAGCTGGGGCAGCTGGTGATGGAAGAGCAGCAGCGCCACCACAACGACGAAATCCGCCTCGCCGCCGTTGATTGAAGAATGAAAATGGGGACGGACTCCGATTTGCGCCATATCAAACCGGAGTCCGTCCCCAATTTGGATACTGAAAAATGGGGACGTACCCCGATTTGCGCTATATCAAACCGGGGTACGTCCCCATTTTTGGGAATTCCTCCCCACTTTTGAAGCAGGGCATGTGTCCCACGTCTCCTGCCCATCCTTTGTTGCGGTACAGTACCAGGCATGAAGCGCGCGAACCTATCCCTGTTGTTGCTACCGGCCTTGCTCGGCGCCGCCGCCATCGTGGCTGCCGCCTATCTGCTCGGCACCCGCCACGCCCGCGCCGAACTGCAGGACCAGGGCCAGCGCCAGCTGCAGCTGATCGCGCCCGACCTGCAATCGGTCCTGCAAAAATTCGAAACCCTGCCCTTCGTGCTGGGCTTCCAGCCTGACCTGATCCAGGCCCTGGCCCACCCGGACGAGCCGCAAGCCATCGCCCGCCTGAACAGCACCTTGCACACCATCCAGCAGCAGGCCAAGGTCGGCGCCATCTACGTGATGAACCGCGACGGCCTCACGCTGGGCGCCAGCAACTGGGACCAGCCGCGGGGCTTCGTGGGCAAGAATTTCTCCTACCGCCCCTACTTCCACGCCGCCCTGCATGGCCAGGCGGGACGGTTCTACGGCATCGGCACCAGCACCAGCGAAGCGGGCTATTTCATCGCCCAACCCGTGTACCGCGACGGCAGCGCGCGCGGCGCCGTGGCCGGGGTGGTGGCCGTCAAGATCAGCCTGGCCGAATTCGAGCGCACCTGGCGCAGCAGCGCCGACCCCATCGTGCTGGCCGACCGCAGCGGCGTGATCTTCCTCAGCAACCGGCCGGACTGGATCTACCGCAGCCTGCGCCGCCTCGATGCGGCCACCGAACTGGAATTGGCGCGCACCCAGCAATACCTGGGCAAGCCCATCCTGCCCCTGCCCGCCAACATCGTGCAGCCGGTCACGCAGCCCGTCGGCGAACTGGGATGGCAGCTGATGCTGTTCCCCGGCCAGGACCGCGTGCTGCGGGCCGGCGTGCAGTGGGCGCTGGCGGCGGCGCTGCTGCTGGCCTGCGCGGCCGTATCCAGCTGGGCCATCCACCAGCGCCGCCGCCGGCTGGAGGAAGCCCAGGCTTCGCGCGCCGCGCTGCAGCGGGCCGCCCTGGAACTGGAGGACCGCATCGTCGAACGCACGGACCAGCTGCGCCAGACCAACGCCAGCCTGGAAACCAAATACGCCAAACTGCAGGAAACGGAACAGCTGCTGCGCTCGACCCAGAATGAGCTGGTCCAGGCCGGCAAGCTGGCCATGCTGGGCCAGATGGCGGCCGGCGTCACGCATGAACTGAACCAGCCGCTGGCCGCCATCCGCGCCTTTGCCGACAACGCCCGCACCTTCCTGGAACGGGGCATGACGGCGCAGGCCACCAGTAACCTGGGCCACATCGCCGACGCCAGCGCGCGCATGGGCGCCATCATCGGCCAGCTCAAGGGCTTCGCGCGCAAGGATGAAAGCGTGGCCACGGTGGACCTGGCCGCTTCCGTGCGCGCCTCGTCGTTCCTGCTGCAAAGCGAATTCCGCCGGCTCGACGTGGCGCTGGAGGTGTCGGCCGACGATGGCTGCTGCAAGGTGGCCGGCGACGCCGTGCGCATCGAGCAGGTGCTGATCAACTTGCTGCGCAACGCGCTCGACGCCGTGGAGGCGGGGCCGCCAGACGCGCGCCGGGTGGCCGTCGCGCTCGCGCGCGAGGATGCATACGCGCTGGTGAGCATCAGCGACAGCGGCCCTGGCATACCGGAGCAGGTGGCGGCCCACCTGTTCGAACCGTTTTTCACCACCAAGCCGTCCGGCAAGGGACTGGGGCTGGGACTGGCGATTTCGTCGTCCATCGTGCAGGCCATGAACGGCCAGCTCACCGCCCGCAACCTGCCCGGCGGCGGCGCGCGCTTCGAGCTGCGCCTGCCACTGTTGATAGAAGGAGTGTGACGTGAGCGCACCGCAAGCGATCCTGGTTGAAGATGAAGCAGCGCTGCGCCTGGCCACCAGCCAGACGCTGGAACTGGGCGGCTTTACCGTGCAGGCCTGCGCCAGCGCCGAGGAGGCGCAGGCCCTGCTGCGGCCCGACTACGGCGGCGTCATCGTGACGGACGTGCGCCTGCCCGGCCGCAGCGGCCTGGAACTGCTGGAACTGGTGGTGGCGCTGGACGCGGAACTGCCCGTCATCGTCGTCACCGGCCACGGCGATGTCGCCATGGCGGTAGCGGCCATGCGCAGCGGCGCCTACGATTTCATCGAAAAGCCGTTCGCCGCCGAACGCCTGCAGGAAGCCGTACGCCGCGCCCAGGAACGGCGCGCGTTGGTGCTGGAGAACCGCGCCTTGCGCGCGCAGCGTGCCCTGCATCCCGACCTGCCGGACCTGGTGGGCCGCTCCGACGCCATCGAACGCGTAAAGGTCCTGGTGCGCAACGTGGCGCCGGCCGCCGTCGATGTGCTGATCCATGGCCAGACCGGCACCGGCAAGGAAGTGGTGGCACGCCTGCTGCACGCGGCCAGCGGGCGCAAGGGCCAGTTCGTCGCCATCAATTGCGGCGCCCTGCCCGAATCGGTGTTTGAGAGCGAAATCTTCGGCCACGAGGCGGGCGCGTTCACGGGCGCGCAAAAGCGCCGCATCGGCAAGCTCGAATACGCCAACGGCGGCACCGTGTTCCTGGACGAGATCGAGAGCATGCCGATGGCGCTGCAGGTCAAGCTGCTGCGCGTGCTGCAGGAACGACGGCTGGAACGGCTGGGCGGCAACGACAGCATCGCGCTCGACTGCCGCGTGGTGGCCGCCACCAAGACCGACCTGCTGCAGTTGGCGGCCCAGGGCCTGTTCCGCGAAGACCTGTACTACCGCATCGGCGTGGTCACACTGGAGCTGCCCCGCCTGCGCGACCGGCCGGACGACATACCGCTGCTGCTGGCCCACTTCGTGCGGGATGCGGCGGCCCGCTTCCAGCGTCCCGTGCCCGCCTGGAGCGCGCAACAGATGGCGCAGTGGCAGGCCGCGGAATGGCCCGGCAACGTACGCGAACTGCGCAACTTCGCCGAACGGCTGGTGCTGGGCGTGGCGGAGATGCCGCCCAGCGCCGCAGCCATCAGCGCTGCGCCGTGGAGCACGGACAACGCAGGCGGCGCGCCTGACGCGGAAACAACCGCTCCCTCCCTGCCCCAGCAGGTCGACCAGTTCGAGCGCGAGTTGATCGTGCGCGCGCTCGAGGCCACGGACGGTAATGTCGCCCTGGCCGCCGACCATCTGGCCGTGCCGCGCAAGACGCTGTACGACAAGCTCAAGAAATATCAGATCGGCACCGGCAAGAAATAGTCACGATCCCCCACTCGCCGCATTTTCGTATCAAAACTACAGAAATTGGATTACCATATCTGGCAAATTCAAGGGTATGCAGCGAATATTTGTAACTGCACTACCAAAACATGATACGGAGATGAGTTAATGGGCGCACACCAGTACGGCGCGTGGAAACGCGCGGCACAACTTTCGGCGGGCGGCGCGCTTGCCCTGACCTGCCTGGCCGCCGCGGCCGCCGACACGGCCACGCTGGCCAGCTGCAACGGCCCGTTCGCCACCGTGCTGCAGCCGGCCGCCGCGACCGACGCCCGCGCCTACTGGTTCAACCGCCAGCTGCTGCGCTGGCCCGGCGCCGACAGCGATGCCATCTTCAAGCTCTATTACGCCGCCGGCGGCACGCTGACCGCCACCCCGGGCGCCAAGGTCAGCGGCGCCGACGGCGCCATCACGCTGGAACGCCACGACGGCGTCCTGCCCGCCGACCTGGCGCAGCGCTTCAAGTTCGTCGCGGCAGGCGTCACGCTGGCGCTGCCGGCGGCCGACGCTGCCCGCGCCGCCATCCTGCACCAGCAGCAGCTGGTGCTGGTGCAGGAAGGGCCGGACGGCACCGTGCGCGACGCCACCGGCCTGCAGATCGCCGGCGCCCTGGACGACCTGTACGCAGCCGCCGGCCAGGCGCCAGACCTGGGCGTGACCGTCGCTCCGGGCCGCAGCACCTTCAAGCTATGGGCGCCGACGGCACGCCAGGTATCGGTCTGCATTTATCCGAAAGGCAGCGGCGCGGCCAGCACGCTGGTGCCGATGACCTTCGACGCGGCCACCGGCATCTGGTCCGCCACGCGGCCGACCGACCTGTCGGGCCAGTACTACCAGTACGCGGTGGACGTGTTCGCGCCCTCGGCCGGCATGGTGCGCAACCTGGTCACCGATCCCTATTCCGTCAGCCTGACGACGGATTCGAGACGCAGCTACATCGCCGACCTCGATGCGGCCAAGCTGAAACCAGCCGGCTGGGAACGCGACCGCGCGCCAAAAAATGTGGCGGTGCAGCCCGACATGGCTGTCTACGAGCTGCACGTGCGCGACTTTTCCATCAACGACGGCACGGTCAGCGCCGCCCACCGCGGCAAATACGCGGCCTTCACGGAAACGCATTCAAATGGGATGAAACACCTGGCCGCGCTGAGCCGCGCCGGCATGACGGACATCCACCTGCTGCCCGTGTTCGACATCGGCAGCGTGCCGGAACAGGGCTGCGTGACGCCCAAGCCGTCCGGCGCGCCCGACAGCGATGCGCAGCAGGCACTGGTCAAGACCACCCAGCTCACCGACTGCTACAACTGGGGCTACGACCCGTATCACTACAACGCGCCCGAAGGCAGCTACGCCACCGATCCGGCCGACGGCGCGCGCCGCGTGCTCGAATTCCGCCAGATGGTGATGGCGCTGCACAAGACCGGCCTGCGGGTGGGCATGGACGTGGTCTACAACCATACCTACATCGCCGGCCAGAACGAGAAGTCGGTGCTGGACCGCGTGGTGCCGGGCTACTACCACCGCCTGAACGCACAAGGCAAGATCGAGCGCTCCACCTGCTGCGACAACACGGCCACGGAAAACCTGATGATGGCCAAACTGATGATCGATTCCGTGACCCAGTGGGCCGTGCAGTACAAGATCGATTCGTTCCGCTTCGACCTGATGGCGCACCAGCCGCGCGCGGCGATGGAGCAGCTGCAGCGGCGTGCCGATGCGGCCACGGGCCGCCACGTCAATCTGATCGGCGAAGGCTGGAACTTCGGCGAGGTGGCCGACGGCGCACGCTTCGTCCAGGCGTCGCAGCTGTCGCTCAACGGCAGCGGCATCGGCACCTTCAGCGACCGCGGGCGCGACGCCGTACGCGGCGGCGGCGCCGGCGACGCCGGCGAGCAGCTGTTTGCCAGGCAGGGCTACATCAACGGCCTGGTGTACGACTCCAACGCGCTGGCCGGCACGCATGCCGCCGCCGAACTGCTGCACGCCTCGGACATGGTCAAGGCCGGACTGGCCGGCGCCATCCGCAGCTATCCGCTGCCGACGGCCGATGGCACGACCAGGGAACTGCAGGCCATCGACTACGCCGGCCAGCCGGCCGGCTATGCCAGCGAACCGGGCGAAGTGGTCAACTACGTGGAGAACCACGACAACCAGACCATGTACGACAACAACGTGTTCAAGCTGCCGCTGGCCACCAGCACGGCCGACCGCGCGCGCGTGCAGATGCTGGGCGCCGCCATCAACGCCTTCAGCCAGGGCGTGGCCTACTTCCACGCCGGCTACGACATCCTGCGGTCCAAGTCGCTGGACCGCAACAGCTTCGAATCGGGCGACTGGTTCAACCGTCTGGACTGGAGCTATCGCGACAACTACTACGGCGTGGGCCTGCCGCCGGCCGACGACAACGGCAAGGATTACGCCCTGCTCAAGCCCCTGCTGCGCAACGCGGCCCTGAAACCGGCGCCGGCCGACATCGCCTATGCGCGCGACGCCTTCCGCGACCTGCTGGCCATCCGCGCCAGCAGCACGCTGTTCCGCCTGCGCACGGCGGACGACATCAAGCGCCGCCTGCACTTCTACAACACGGGCCCGCAGCAGCAGCCGACCGTGATCGTGGCACACCTGGATGGCGACGGTTATCCGGGCGCGCACTTCAAGTCGCTGACCTATCTGATCAACGTGGACAAGGTGGCGCACACGCTGGCCGTGCCGCAGGAGCGGGGCCGCGCCTACGTGCTGCACCCGGTGCACCTGCGGGCCGGGGCGGCCGACCAGCGCCCCGCCCGCGCGGCGCGCTTTGACGCGGCGACCGGCACATTTGCAGTTCCGCCACGCTGCGCCGTCGTTTTTGTCGAAAATAGATAAAATTGACAAACTTTCATGTTATCTTTTTGGCTTTCCAATTTAGCCAGAAAGTAGACATGATGCGTACGCCCCTGCCGTCCCTGCTGTTGTCGATGGCCTTCTGTTCGACCCTGTTGTCATTGACCGCCTGCGGTGGCGGCGACGCCGGCCCGCCCGCGAACGTGGCTCCCGTCGCCAACGCCGGCACGGGACAGACGGTGGATGCGGGCACGCTCGTCAAACTCAACGGCAGCTACACGGACGCCAACCAGGACCTGGCCAGCTACACGTGGACGCTGACCAAGCCGCCCGGCAGCATGGCCTCGCTGATCAATCCGAAAGTGGCCACGCCCGACTTCATCGCCGACGTCGCCGGCACCTACACGGCCACGCTGACCGTCAACGATGGAGATCTGAGCAGCGCGCCGGCCACCGTCACGTTCACGGCGCAGGTGCCGGTGGCGGCCTTCATCAAATTATGGGATGGCGATGTGTGCAGTACTTCGCGCCGCATCTACGTGGCGGACGGCCACCTGGTCTACACCCAAAGCATATCGAGCACCTGCTCCGACAGCAACAGCACGACCCTGTACGAGAGCACGCCGGCGCGCTTGCTGTGCACCACGGGCGGCATCGCCAGCCTGCCGTGCAGCGAATCGGCCACGCAGGCGCTGATGAGCAGCATCCAGGCCGACATCGTCCATTTCCTGCGCAATGAACCGACCGTGGACCACACGATCAAGCAGGTCTACACCTACGGCCCGTAACAGCAGCACGGACGGCGATGCCGACGGCGCCGGCGGAAAACGCGAACGCCGCCGGCGCGCCGCTTACTGGCCGATCAGCACCACGGCGTTGTGGGCCGGGAAGGTGACCTTGCCCTTGCGGACAACGGCGCTGGTGCCGGAGTAGTAATCCCGGACCCGCGCGCCGTCGGCGAACACGCCATGCACGGCGATGGCGGCCGGCTTGTCGGTCGGCTGCTCCAGCGCCACCACCACCTTGTCGCGCACGCCGTTGCGCTCGAAGGTACGCTTGAACACATAGGGGTGGGCTTGCAGCTGCTGGTGCTCGCCCGCGCCCACGGCCACGTGGGCCTGGCGGAACAGGGCCAGCTTGCTCCAGTGGCTGCGCACGGCGGCCACGCTGTAGCCGTCGCGTTTGGCGTCGGCAGCCAGTTCATCCCAGTTCATGCAGGAACGCAGCCTGGCGTCGCCTACCGCTTCCGGCGGGTCGAGCCGGCGCGCCGTCTCGTCGCCGTAGTAGATCTGGGCCGCGCCGGGCGCCAGCAGCAGCTTGTTGGCGCTTTCGAACGGCTTGATGCGGGCCGGGTCGAACGGCTGGTCGAAGTCGTGCGAGGCCAGGTAGTTGAGCACCGAATAGCCTTTCAGCTCGCCGTGCAGTCTGGCCGCATAGCTGCTGAACAGCGGCTCGTAGTCCTGCTTCGCGTCCCACACCAGGCCGAAGTTGATGATGCTGTCGAAGCCGCCGTCCTGGTAGTAGTTGACCTTGTGGCCGCTGCCCAGGTCGAACAGCTGGCCGTTGGCGATGTTGTAGCCGAACAGTTCGGCCGTCATGAAGAATTTGTCGTCGCCCACCTTGCGGGCCGGGTTGGCGCGCTTCCACTCTTCGTAGGCGAGCGATGCTTCCTTGCCCAGCTCCTTCCAGGCGCTCGCCTCCACGTGCTTGACGGTGTCGGCGCGGAAGCCGTCGAAACCGTACTTGCGCACCCAGTCGGCGTGCCATTTGATCAGGTAGTAGCGCGGCGCACGCGGGTAGCCGGTGCGGGCGAAGAAGGCGTCGAGCTCCGCCATCTCGCGCTCGTAGCGGCCTTCCGCCTTCCACTTGGCCACCAGCGCGGGCGGCACGGCCACGTTGTCGTTGCTCTCGGTACGCACGTCGGGCAGGTTGTCCACCAGCGTGCAGGTGATGGTGGTGGCCGGGTCCTTGTAGGTGCACTTCGGGCCGGTGCGCACCCACTCGGTGGGCCATACGGGATCCTGCTCCGTCACGGGGCCGGTCTGGTTCATCACCACGTCGAGCAGCACGCGGATGCCATGCGCGTGGGCCGTGTCCACCAGCGTGCGCATGTCCTGCTCCGTGCCCAGGTTGGCGTCCACGCTGGTCCAGTCGCGCGCCCAGTAGCCGTGGAAGCCGTAGGACTTGCCCGTGCCTTCGTCGGTGCCGGCGTGGATCTGTTCGACGGGTGGCGTGATCCAGATCGCGTCCACGCCCAGGCTGTCGAAATAACCCTCGTTGATCTTGGCCGTGACACCGGCCAGGTCGCCGCCCATGTAGCCGCGCAGTGGCGCGGCGTCGGCCTGGCGGCCGTAGGCCAGGTCGTTGGCGCGGTTGCCGTTGTTGAAGCGGTCCGTCAGCAGGAAGTAGACGGTGGCGTTCTCCCACAGGAACGGCCTGGCGGCATGGCGCGCGGGGGCGGTGGCCGACGCTTTCGCCGGCGCGGCCGGCGCGGCCGAGGCGGCCGAGGCGGCCGGCACGGCCAGCGCAGCGAACACCAGCGCCAGGGTCATTGCAAGGGGAGTCTGCTTCATACGTACTTTCCTGTCAGGTTGAGAATCAGGTGATCACGCTGGGCGCGCTGCGGCCGGTATAACTGCTGATGCCGGCCACATGTTCGGCGATGGCGATCAGGCCGGCCAGCGCCTGCTGCGTGGGAAGATGGTGCAGGGCCGGGTCGGCCTCATAGCGCTCGAGGTAGACGCGCAGCGTGGCGCCCTCGGTGCCGGTGCCGGACAGGCGCAATACCACGCGCGAGTCGTCCGTCATCACGATGCGCACGCCCTGCTGGCGCGCCACCGCGCCGTCGACCGGATCGGTGTAGCAGAAGTCGTCCGCCAGCGCCACCGTGTAGTCGCCCAGCTGCTGGCCGGGCAGTCCGCCCAGGCGGGCGCGCAAGGCGTCCATCAATTCGGCCGCGGCCGCGCTGTCGATGGCCTCGTAGTCGTGGCGCGAGTAGTAGTTGCGGCCAAAGCGGGCCCAGTGCTCGCCCACCAGCGCCGCCACGGACTTGCCGCTGGCGGCCAGCAGGTTCAGCCAGAACAGCACGGCCCACAGGCCGTCCTTCTCGCGCATGTGGTCCGAGCCGGTGCCGTAACTCTCCTCGCCGCACAGCGTGACCTTGCCGGCATCGAGCAGGTTGCCGAAGTATTTCCAGCCGGTCGGCGTCTCGAAGCACGGCACGCCCAGCGCGGCGGCCACGCGGTCGGCCGCGCGCGAGGTGGGCATGGAGCGGGCCACGCCGCGGATGCCGGCCCGGTAGCCCGGCGCCATGGTGGCGTTGGCGGCCAGCACGGCCAGGCTGTCGGACGGCGTCACCTCGAAGCGGCGGCCGACGATCATGTTGCGGTCGCCATCGCCGTCGGAGGCGGCGCCGAAGTCGGGCGCGTCGTCGCGCGCCATCAGTGCGATCAGGCCGGCGGCATTGACGGGATTGGGGTCGGGATGGTGGCCACCGAAATCCTCCAGCGGCACGGCGTTGATGACGGTGCCGGCCGGCGCGCCCAGCATGCCTTCCAGGATCGCTTGCGCGTAGGGGCCGGTGACGGCGCTCATGGCGTCGAAGCGCACGGTGAAGCCGCGCGCGAACAGGGCGCGGATGGCGGCGAAATCGAACAGCCCTTCCATCAGCTGCGCGTAGTCGGCCACGGGATCGATCACCTCCACCGTCATCTGCTCGACGCGGGTGCTGCCCAGGCGGTCCAGCTCCACGTCGGGCGCGTCGCTGATTCGGTAGCGCTGCAGCGCCACGCTGTGCTGCCACACGGCCTCGGTCAGCGCTTCCGGCGCCGGGCCGCCATTGCCGATGTTGTACTTGATGCCGAAGTCGCCGTCCGGCCCGCCCGGGTTGTGGCTGGCCGACAGGATGATGCCGCCGGCCGCGCCATGCTTGCGGATCACGCAGCTGGCCGCCGGCGTGGACAGGATGCCGCCCCGCCCCACCAGCACGCGCGCGTAGCCGTGCGCGGCGGCCAGGCGCAAGATGGTCTGCACGGCGGCGCGGTTGTGGTAGCGGCCATCGCCGCCCAGCACCAGCGTGCGGCCGCTGCAATCGCCCAGCGTGTCGAACAGGCTTTGCACAAAATTGTCGAGATAGGCGGGCTGCTGGAATACCGTCACTTTCTTCCGCAAGCCCGAAGTGCCCGGCCGTTGGCCGGGGTATGGCGTGGTTGCTACCGTTTGTATCGTCATGTTTGCTCCGCGTGTCAAAGAGAATGCAGCGGGCGGCCGCGGCCGCCCATACACAGCCGTGTTTTTACCTTGTTCGGCAAGAACACGGCGCGCGCATGTGTTGTCACACGGACAATCTTAACTCAGGCGGCGGCCTTGATACCGTCTTCCTTGGCGGCGGCGGCCGCGTTGTCCTTGACGAACAGGGTCAGCACGCCGGCCAGCACCATGCAGGCGCCGCCCAGCATCACCGTATTGATTGTGTGGCCGGCGAAGAAGTGCTTGGTGATGGAACCGAGCAGCAGGCCGCTGCAGATTTGCGGGATGGTGATGAAGAAGTTGAACACGCCCATGTAGTAGCCCATGCGCTTGGCAGGCAGTGCGCCGGCCAGGATGGCGTAGGGCATCGTCAGGATGCTGGCCCACGCGATGCCCACGCCGATCATCGGCACGAACAGCAGGTTCAGGTTATGGATGGTGAAGATGCTGATCAGGCTCGCGCCGCCGATGGTCAGGCAGGTCATGTGCACGATCTTGCGGCTGGTGAGGCGCGCGAACACGGGCAGGATGAAGGCGGCCAGCGCCGACACGCCGCTGTAGACGGCGAACATGATGCCCACGTGGTTGCCCGCCTCCTGGAACGCAGCCGATTGCGCGTCCACCGTGCCGAACACGTTTTCCGCGATGGCCGAGGTGGTGTAGATCCACATCGCGAACAGCGCGATCCAGGCGAAGAACTGCACGAACGCCAGTTGCACCATGGTCTTGGGCATGCGTGCGAAGCCGCCCAGGATTTCAGCCATGGCGTGGCCCAGGCCCTTGCTGCGCGCGCGCTCGGCGCGGAACGCCTCCAGGTTCTCGGGCGGCGCTTCCTTGGCGGTAAACACGGTCCACAGCACCGACAACAGGTAGACGGCGCCACCGATGTAGAACGAGTAGCGCACGGTGTCGGGAATGGCGCCGTTGACGGGCACGTTGCTCACGCCCAGCAGGTCCGAGAAGATGGTGGGCAACAGCGAGGCGATCACGGCACCCCAGCCGATGAAGAAGGTCTGCATGGCGAAACCGGCCGTCTGCTGCGCGGGACTGAGCTTGTCGCCCACGAAGGCGCGGAACGGTTCCATCGACACGTTGATGGCGCCATCCATCAGCCACAGCACGGCGGCGGCCATCCACAGAACGCTGGAATTGGGCATCAGGAACAGAGCGATCGAGGCCAGCGCGGCGCCGACGAGGAAGAACGGACGGCGGCGGCCCCAGAACGGGTGCCAGGTATTGTCGCTCAGGTAGCCGATGATGGGCTGCACCAGCAAGCCGGTGACAGGCGCGGCCAGCCACAGGAAGGCCAGGTCGTCGGGATTGGCGCCCAGCGTGGAAAAGATGCGGCTGGTGTTGGCATTCTGCAGCGCGAAGCCGAACTGGATGCCAAAGAAACCAAAGCTCATGTTCCAGAGCTGCCAGAACGTCAGCCTGGGTTTGTAGGAAGAAGGTTGCATGCCGCGTGTCCCCGTTTATGTCGTCCGGGCTGCGCACCGGATCGATCCATCAAAATACGAATTTGTAGCAAAATAACACGCGCACCTACACGTGTCAATCGAAACAACTTCATAGTAAAATAAAGCAGTTAGCCACTCACAGCGCCGTGGTTTTGTAGTCAAATGTAGTCAAATAACATAAATCAAAACAAGCTCCAACAAGACGAGACCCCACCACATGACAAGCAAGCACTACGCCGGCCTGGCCCTGCTGATCGCCGCCAGCCCCGCCGTCCTGGCCCAGAACCTGGAGCGCCGTTTCGACAGCGCCACCCTGCATGGCAACCAGCTGGAAATCCGTACCAGCGACGGCCAGTACCTGATCAAGCCCTACTCCACCAGCATCGTCGAGACCACCTTCGTGCCCACCGGGCAAAGCGTGGAGCCGGCATCGCACGCGGTGGTGCTGGCGCCGGCCCCGGTGCCGGCCACGCTGAAGAACAAGGGTAACACCTTCGAATATGCGACCGGCGGCATGTCCGTCACCATCACCCGGGCGCCGTTCCAGATCGCCTATGCCTACAAGGGCCGTCCGCTGGTGGCGGAAAAACGCGGCTACGGCAAGACCGGCTACGGCGAGCGCATCGAGTTTGCGCTGGACGCGACGGAAGCCCTGTACGGCGCCGGCGCCCGTTCGGTGGGCATGAACCGGCGCGGCCACCGCTTCACCCTGTTCAACAAGGCGCACTACGGCTACAGCGACCATTCGGAGCTGATGAACTACACCATGCCGCTGGCGCTGTCGTCCAAGCGCTACGCGCTGCACTTCGATAACCCGCAGACGGGCTACCTCGATTTCGACAGCAAGGGCGACAACAGCCTGTCCTACGAAACGGCGGGCGGGCGCAAGACCTACCAGGTGATCGCCGGCGACCGCTGGGAAGACATCATCGGCAGCTACACCAGTTTGACGGGGCGCCAGCCGATGCCGCCGCGCTGGGCCTTCGGCAATTTCGCCATGCGCTTCGGCTATCACAGCGAGACCGAGGCCCGCAAGACGGTGGACCAGTTCATCGCCGACGACATTCCGGTCGACGCCATCGTGTTCGACCTGTACTGGTTCGGCAAGGACATCAAGGGCACCATGGGCAACCTGGCCTTCGACCAGGACAACTTCCCCCACCCGCAGCAGATGATCGCCGACTTCAAGGCCAAGGGTGTCAAGACGGTGCTGATCACCGAGCCATTCATCGTCGATACGTCCTCGCACTGGCAGGAAGCGGTGCAGAAGAAGATCCTGGGCACGGACGCCAACGGCGCGCCGCTGGCCTACGACTTCTATTTCGGCCATACGGGCCTGATCGACATCTTCGGCCAGCCGGGCCGCGACTGGTTCTGGGACATCTACAAGGGCCTGCACGACATGGGCGTGGCCGGCGTGTGGGGCGACCTGGGCGAACCGGAAGTGCATCCCGGTTCGATGCGGCACGCCACGGGCACGGCCCAGCAGGTGCACAACATCTACGGCCACCAGTGGGCCAGGCTGGTGGCCGACGGCTACCGCCACGACTATCCGGCCGAGCGCCCCTTCATCCTGATGCGGGCCGGCTATTCCGGTTCGCAGCGTTTCGGCCTGATCCCGTGGTCGGGCGACGTGGACCGCAGCTGGGGCGGCCTCAAGTCGCAGCCCGAGATCGCGCTGCAGATGGGCATGCAGGGCCTGGGTTATATGCACTCGGACCTGGGCGGCTTTGCCAACGCCAACCTGGACAACGAGCTGTACACGCGCTGGCTGCAGTACGGCGTGTTCCAGCCCGTGTTCCGCCCGCACGCGCAGGAGGAAGTGCCGTCCGAGCCGGTCTACCGCGACGCCCCCACCAAGGCGCTGGCGCGCGACGCCATCCGCCTGCGCTACCGCATGCTGCCGTATAACTACACGCTGGCCTTCGACAACAACCAGCAGGGCCTGCCCCTGATGCGCCCCATGCTGTACGAGGAGCCGGGCAACGAGCAGGCGCGCGCCATCGCCTCCACCTACCTGTGGGGCAAGGACATGCTCGTCACCCCCGTCACCAGCAAGGGCGCCACGCAGCAGCAGGTGTGGTTCCCCGCCCACAACGCGTGGTTCGACTTCTACACGGGCCAGCGCCAGGACGGCGGCGTGAGCAAGGCCGTGGCACTGGCGCCGGACCACATTCCCGTCTACGTGCGGGCCGGCGCCTTCATCCCGCTGGCGCCCGTGGTGCAGACCACGCGCGACTACTCGACCAAAAACATCGAACTGCACTACTACCACGACCACACGGCCCGCAGCGGCCAGGGCAAGCTGTATGACGACGACGGCGAGACGGCGCAAGCCTACGAACAGGGCAAGTATGAACTGCTGCATTTCGCCAGCAAGCTGCAGGGACGGCAGCTGACGCTGTCGCTGTCCTCGGAAACGGGCGCGCACTACCAGCGGCCGCAGCGCAGCATCGCGCTGCAGGTACATAACGTGGGCGCCCGTCCGGATGGCGTGCAGCTGGACGGCCAGCCGGTCCCATTTGCCTGGGACGGCGCCGCGCGCCTGCTGACGGTGCAGCTGCCGGCCGGCGAGCGTGCCGGCAGCACGGTGGCGATCGCACTGGCGGCGGCCGACGCGCGCTGACCAATCCGCAATAGTTAGCAAAACCGCCACCTGCGGCGGCCTGACGTGTATATTAATGGCCTTCGAACCGCCCGGTTCGAAGGCCATTTTTTCATTTCAGGGAGACGCGAGTGTCATCTACCTTCATCAAGGCGCTGCTGGCGATAAGCGCCATCACAGCCGCCAGCGGCAGCGCCTATGCGGCGCCGGCCGGCAAGCCTGCCGTGGCCGAAGCCGAACGCTTCCTGGCCGACGCGGAAGCCCGGCTTAATAAACTGAGCATCGAACAGGCGCGCGGCGCCTGGGTCGGCGAGAACTTCATCACTGACGATACGGAAGCGATCAGCGCCTTCTTTTCCGAGCGCTACCTGACGGCCTCCGGCGAGATCGCGCTGGCGGCGCGCCGCTACAACGGCCTCAAGTTGAAGCCCGAGTCCCAGCGCAAGCTCAAGCTGCTGCAGCTGACGCTGATGTTCTCCGACCCCAAGGAACGCGAAGCCTACACCGCCAGCCAGACCGCCATGACGGCCGCCTACGGCAAGGGCAAGTACTGCCCGAAGAACGCGGACGGCAGCGCCGGCACCTGCATGGCGCTGGGCGAAATGGAAAAAGTGCTGGCCGACAGCCGCGACCCGGCCAGGCTGAAAGAAATCTGGCTGGGCTGGCACGCGCAGTCGCCGTCGTACAAGCAGCGCTACAGCCAGTATGTGGCCCTGTCCAACAAGGGCGCCAGGGAAATGGGCTTTGCCGACACGGGCGCCCTGTGGCGTTCGCAGTACGACATGCCGCCCGAGCAGTTCTCCGCCGAGATGGAACGCCTGTGGCAGCAGGTCAAGCCGCTGTACGAATCGCTGCACACCTACACCCGCCACAAGCTGCGCCAGGCTTACGGCCCGGACGTGGTGCCGGCCACCGGCCCGATCCCGGCCCACCTGTTCGGCAATATGTGGAGCCAGACCTGGGACAACATCTACCCCCTGCTCAAGCCGGCCGGCGAAGCGGGCAGCTATGACCTGAGCCACGTGCTGGCCGAGCGCAAGACCAGCGCCAGGGACATGACGGCCTATGCGGAACGCTTCTACACCTCGCTGGGCATGCAGAAGCTGCCGGCCAGCTTCTGGGAACGTTCGCTGCTGACCAAGCCGCGCGACCGCGAAGTGGTGTGCCACGCCTCCGCCTGGCCGATGGACGACAAGGACGATGTACGCGTCAAGATGTGCATCACGCCCACGGCCGAGGACTTCAGCACCATCCACCATGAGCTGGGCCACGTCTACTACTACCTGGCCTACGGCAAGCAGCCCTACCTGTTCCGCACCGGCGCCAACGACGGCTTCCATGAAGCCATCGGCGACACGGTGGCCCTGTCCGTCACGCCGGACTACCTGAAGACCATAGGCCTGATGCCCAAGGATGCCGCGGCCGACGCCGACATCGGCCAGCTGCTGCGGCGCGCGCTGGAAAAGGTGGCCTTCCTGCCGTTCGGCTACTCGGTCGACAAGTGGCGCTGGGATGTCTACTCGGGCAAGACCAAGCCGGCCGACTACGACAAGCACTGGTGGGAGCTGCGCGAGCAGTACATGGGCATGTCGCGCCCGGCCGCCGTCAGCGCGGACGGCTTCGACGCCGGCGCCAAGTACCACGTGGCGGCCGACGTGCCGTACGCGCGCTACTTCCTGGCCGACATGCTGCAGTTCCAGTTCCACCGCGCGCTGTGCCGCGAAGCCGGCTACACCGGTCCGCTGCACCGCTGCTCCGTGTACGGCAACCCCAAGGCCGGCGCCAGGCTGCAGCAGATGCTGGCCATGGGCGCCAGCAAGCCGTGGCCGGAAGCGCTGAAAGCCATTTCCGGCGAAGAGAAGATCGACGGCGGCGCGCTGCTCGACTACTTCGCGCCGCTCAAGACCTGGCTCGATGCGCAGAACCGCCAGTTCGCGGCGGCCGAAGCGGCCGGATCGGCGGCCGGATCGGCGCCCGGCGCACTGGCCAGGTAAGCGCACGCACCGGCGCGGCGCAACGTCCCAGCGGACGGCGGCGCCAGCGCAAAGCGTGCGCCCTGCCGGGCGCACATAAAAAAAACCTCGTCCCTTGCAGGACGAGGTTTTTTCATTGCTCCGCTGTCGCGGCCTGTAGGCTTAGAACTTGTAGTTCGCGCCCACCAGGATGGTGCGGCCATACTTCTGGTATTCCAGCTGCTGGCTACGGGTGCCGGTGTAGGTCTCGTAAGCCGAGTTGGTCAGGTTGTTCACCTGCAGCAGCAGACCCAGGCCCTTCATGCTGCCTTCGTTGAAGGTGTAGCCGACCTGGAAGTCGACCACGTTTTCGCCGACCACATAACGCAGCGTGCGCGAGTTGGCAAAGTTGCTGATCTCACCCACGAAGTCCGAACGCTTGCGCTGGCTGACACGGGTTTCGAAGCCGTTCTTCTCGTAGTAAGCGGTCAGGTTGGTGACGCGCTTGGACAGGCCTGGCAGCGGAATGTTGCTGCCGATGCTGCTGCTCGGATCATCGATCTTGATGTCGCTGGTGCTGAAGGTGGCGCTAGCCTGCACACCGAAACCGTCCAGCGACTTGGTCACGAGATTCAGCGGCAGCGAGCCGGACAGCTCCAGACCTTTCATCGTGCCGCCCTGGCCGTTGTACGGCGCCGAGAACGGGCCGATGGCGGTGTTGAGCGAACCCAGCGCGCCGGTGTTGTACACGTAGCCAGCTGGAATGAACGACGAGAAGTCGTAATCCTTGGTCTGGGTGTAGATGTAGCTGGTCAGCTTCTTGTAGAAACCGGCGACGGCATAGTAAGCCTTCTTGTCGAAGTATTTCTCATACGAGATATCGATGGCATTGGCGCGCCATGGGTCCAGCTTGGCGTTGCCGCCATTGGCGGTCAGTCGGAACAGGGTCTTGTCGTAGTCCATCTGGAACGCCGAGCTCAACTGGTCCACGCGAGGACGGGCCAGTTGCTTGGCCACGGCCAGACGCACGGTCTGCTGGTTGTCGAAGCCGAACGCCAGGTTCAGGCTAGGCAGCACGTCGGTGTAGGTCTTGCCCTCGTCGACCGGCTTGATCTGGGTGGTGCCGCTCGAATTGTCCACGTAGCGCGATTGCGACGACTGGTTGGTGCGCTGCACTTGCACGCCCACGTTACCACGCACGCTCACGTCACCGAGCTCAGCTTCGATGTTGGCCTTGACGAAGCTGGTGGTCACTTTTTCCTGCACGTCCCAGGCCTTGGTCACCAGGTAGGACAGGTTGTCGACCGGATTGAACGCCATGCCGTAATTCACGACACCAGGCACGTTCCAGGCCGGGATGGTACCGACGCCAGCGAAGCCCAGGTCCACCGGCGCGTATTGCAGGTTGGACGGCACAGTGAACTGATCGCCAGCCAGCGTAATCGGGCCTTCAGGCTGACGACGCTTCTTGGTGCGGTCGGCGTAGTTGACGCCCACGTCCACGCCGGAGAACAGCTTTTCCATCATGCCCGGCACTGGCAGGCTGGCCACCAGCTTGAAGCCTTTCAGCTCGTCTTCCACGTGCGGCACCTTGCCGTAGCCCGAGCCGTAGATGGTGTTGCGCACGTACAGCTGGGTAGGATCGCTGTAGTTCAGGCCGGTCGTGATGGTCGGGAAACCGCCGCTGGCATATTTCAGGCCCAGGCTGTCGAGGAACTGGGTGCCTGGCAGCGGGTTGTGCTGCAGGTTGTTTTCCAGGCTCAGTTCATCGCGCTTGGCACGCGAGTAGTTCACGTCGGCGAACAGCGACCAATCCTGGAACTTGATGGTGTTGCTCCAGCCGGCTGCATGGATCTGGTCCTTGCGCTTGTTGTACATGCCGCGCACCAGCGGGAACACGCCAGTGGCCGTGCCGCCGGCCAGGCTGTTGCCGTTGAATACGGGATTGACGTAGTTCAGACCAGGGGTGTAACCGCCGTTGTAGTTGCCGAGGTTGACTTCCAGCTGGTTGTTGGTCTGCTCGCTCTTGAACTCGGAGGCGTAGACGTCAAAGATGCTGGTCCACTGCTTGTTCGGACGGTATTGCAGCACGCCCATGAAGCCGTCGCGCTTGTTGGTGCCGCTGGTGGCCACGGCCTTGATGCCGTCGGTGATATAGGTGCCGTTCGGAATGCCAGGACGCGAATCCGTCTTCCATGGTTCGTACATGCCCGTCTCGTGGTCGAGGATGGGCGATTCCAGGTGGGCGAAGCCGAGCGCGATACCGATCGTGCGGTTGGCGAACTGGTCGATGTAGCTGGCGCTGAAGCGGTTGCCGTTGGCCGAGGCGCCGGCGATGCTGCCCAGCGAGTTGTGTTCGCCGCGCGCATTCAGCGCCACGGTACGGCCACCGAACGACAGCGGACGCACGGTTTGCATGTCGATGGTGCCCGACAGGCCCTGGCCGACCAGGCCCGCGTCCGGCGTCTTGTAGACGGTCACGCCAGCCATCAGCTCGGATGGGTACTGGTCGAATTCGACGCTGCGGTTGTCGCCGGTGCTCACTTGCTCGCGGCCGTTCAGCAGCGTGGTGGAGAAGTCGGGCGACAGGCCGCGCACGCTGATCACCTGGGCACGGCCGGCCACGCGCTGGGCGGCCAGGCCGGGCAGGCGCGAGATCGATTCGGCGATGCTGACGTCAGGCAGCTTGCCGATGTCTTCCGCCGAAATGGCTTCCACGATGGAGGTAGCGTCTTTCTTGACCGAAATCGCATCCTCGATGCCGCGGCGGATGCCGGCCACGGTCACGGTCGCCATCGGTGCGGCGTCGGCGGCCGGGGCCGCAGGGGCGGTTTGCGCATAGGCCGGATTGGCCAAGGCGGCTACAAACACGGCGCAGCCAGCCGCTACCGGACTCAGTTGAAACTTTGCGCCATTGCGCTTGTTTACGAAAATACTCATTGTAAATGTCCCCTCACTCACGACACCAAACATTATTCCCGCCAACCTCAACCAAGCCGCTTACGCAGGCCGCTTCAACTTTACGGGATCCAGGAAATGCAACGTTCTCTGACGTTCCAGAAAGAATTTTGTACTAAAACTAGATCCAGTGTCAATTAAAGTTCAGTCCAGCTACGCGGATAATGGGCGGAAAAGCCAGGCTCTCCCTACGGTGGAGCGCCATATGTCGTATTTCAGCTACACGACAGGCCAGAGCAAGGTGTAGTGGAACTACATCAAACTACACCTGGCAGCCTATAGACGGACCACGGATAAGCAGTTCTGTTGATCGAACAGACAACATTACCGCGCGCGCCACCCCGCCCCGGTGGCGGCGAACAGCGGCATGATCGCCGCTGACGCACGCGCAAGCCATGATAATCGGGTTGCAATGTATTTATACTAGATTTTATCGGCAACCTGATCCACCGAGATGCCCCCCGCCAGCCGGTAGCAACGCCACCGTTTTCATAGTATTCTTCGGGACAACAGGGGGTCTGCGACGGCCCGGCCGCAATGGCTTCATCGGCGGCAAGACAATATGTAGTACTACTACTTTTCGCCATTTTGGAGATCGCGCATGAAACAACTCGCCGCCGCGCTGCTGGCCGCCCTGCTGGGACCGGCCAACGCCGCCCAGGTCCAGGATTACCGCATCGAGCATCTGGAACCCATGTCGTGGTGGACCGGCATGCACAACCGGCCGCTGCAACTGATGGTGCACGGCCAGCGGATCGCCGAACTGGAGCCGGCCCTGCACTACCCCGGCGTGCGCATCACCAACGTGGCGCGCGGCGCCAACCCCAACTATCTGTTCATCGACCTCGACCTGGCGCCCGACACCCCACCCGGCACCGTGCATCTGCTGTTCCAGCGCGGCGGCAAGACGGCGCTCAACTACCCTTACCCGCTGCAGGCGCGCGCGTCCGGCTCGGCCAACCGCATAGGCTTCAGTGGCGCGGACACGATTTATGAAGTGATGCCGGACCGCTTTGCCAACGGCAACCCGGCCAACGACAACGCCGCCGGTATGACGGAGCGCGCCGACCGCCAGGACGGTTCCGGCCGCCACGGGGGTGACCTGGCCGGCATGGCGGCCCACCTGGACTATGTGGCCGCCATGGGCTACACCATGCTGTGGCCGACGCCGCTGCTGGAAACAAATATGCAGCGCGGCTCCTACCACGGCTACGCCACCACCAACCACTACCGCATCGACCCGCGCTACGGCAGCAACGACGATTACCGCGCCTTCGTGGCCCAGGCGCGCGCGCGCGGCATCGGCGTGATCCAGGACGTGGTGCTCAACCACATCGGCGACCGCCACTGGTGGATGCAAGACCTGCCCAGCCCCGACTGGATCACGCACCAGGGCAAGTTCGTGCCCACCCAGCACCACCGGGTGGCCGTGCAGGACCCGTACGCCGCCCAGGCTGACAAGCGCGACTTCACGCAAGGCTGGTTCGTCGACACCATGCCGGACCTGAACCAGGCCAATCCCCACCTGGCCACCTACCTGATGCAAAACAGCATCTGGTGGATCGAATACGCGGGCCTGGCCGGGCTGCGGGTGGACACCTACAGCTACTCGGACAGCGCCTTCCTGAGCGCCTGGTCGGCCCGCATCATGAGCGAATATCCGCGCCTGAACCTGGTGGGCGAGGAATGGAGCCCGCACATCCCCATCGTGGCCCGCTGGCAGGAAGGCAAGCACAACTTCGACGGCTATGTGTCGCACATGCCGGGCATGATGGACTTCCCCCTGAACGACGCGCTGCGCCGCGCGCTGGCTTCGGACGATACGGACGGCGCCCAGTACAGCCTGACGAGCCTGTATGAAACCCTGTCCCAGGACTATCTGTACGCCAATCCCGGCAAGATGGTGCTGTTCGAAGGCAACCACGACCTGGCCCGCATCTACAGCGACTTGCACGAGGATGATGCCCTGTTCCGCATGGCCATGGCCTATGTGCTGACGGCGCCCCGCATCCCCCAGTTCTACGCCGGCACGGAAGTGCTGATGACGAGCACCACGGGCCGCCGCGACGACGCCTCCTACCGGCGCGACTTCCCCGGCGGCTGGGCCGGCGACGCCGCCAACGCCTTCACGGGTGTGGGCCTGACGCCCAAACAATTGGCGGCCCAGTCCTTCCTGAAGAAGCTACTCAATTGGCGCAAGGGCCAGCCGGTAATCCATCACGGCAAGACCATGCAGTTCGGCCCAGAGCAGAATACCTACGTGTTCTTCCGCTACGACGGCGACAGCAAAGTGATGGTGGCTTTCAACAAGAATCACAGCGACACGGCGCTGGCCACGGCCCGCTTCCAGGAAATGCTGGCCGGCGTGCATGGCGGCGACGACGTCATCAGCGGCCGGCATTACGCGCTGGGCGAGACACTGACCTTGCCGGCGCGCTCGGTGCTGGTGCTCGAGCTGCATTGAACGTGTCGCCACGACCGGCCGCACGCCCGGCGCACTGACGCACGCGCGGCGCATCCCCGCACGGCCCGCTGACGCTTGGCCCGCTGACGCACGCCCCGCTAACGCGCCACCGCCGGCAGCCGGTACCCGCGGGCAGCCGACACCCGCTGGCCGCCGGTGGCCGCCGGCGCCGTCAGGCCCGGCTCAACGCCCGCACCGCCGACGCCGCCAGCGGTGCCGGACGTGGCGCCGCTGCCCCGTCGTGCAACTTGAAGATGCTGACGGCCTCGTTCAGGCTGGCCGCCTGCTGCTGCAAGGCATCGGCCGCCGCCGCGGCCTGTTCCACCAGGGCCGCGTTCTGCTGGGTCACATTATCCATCTGGCTGATGGCCGTGCTGACCTGTTCGATGCCGTCGCGCTGCTCGGCGCTGGCGGTGGCGATCTCGCCTATCATGGCCGTCACGCGCTGCACGCTGGCCACCACCTCCTCCATCGTCAGGCCGGCCTGGCCCACCAGCCGGCTGCCGGCCTCGACCCGCCCTACCGAGTCGCCGATCAACTCCTTGATCTCCTTGGCCGCCGCCGCGCTGCGCTGGGCCAGGTTGCGCACTTCCGCCGCTACCACGGCAAAACCGCGGCCCTGCTCGCCGGCCCGGGCCGCTTCCACGGCCGCGTTCAGGGCCAGGATGTTGGTCTGGAAGGCGATGCCGTCGATCACGCCGATGATGTCGACGATCTTGCGCGACGACTCGTTGATCGAGCCCATGGTCTGCACCATCTGCTCCACGGCCACCCCGCCCCGCTGGGCCACGCTGGAGGCGGCGTCGGCCAGCCGGCTGGCCTCGCTCGCATTGTCGTTGTTCTGCTTGACCGTGGTGCTCAGCTGGACCATCGAAGCGGCCGTCTGCTGCAGCGAACTGGCCTGCTGCTCCGTGCGGCCCGACAAGTCCTGGTTGCCGCTGGCGATGTCCACCGTGGCCTGGTGGATGGTTTCCGTACCCTGGCGTACCTGGCCGACGATGCGCGCCAGGTTGTCCTGCATGGCCTTGAGGGCCCGCAGCAAATCGCCGATCTCGTCCAGGCTGTTGGCCCGCAGCTCGCTGCGCAAGTCGCCCGCCGCCACCGTCTGGGCCATGCCCACGGCCGCGCCCAGCGGCACGGTGATGCTGCGGATCAGCCAGCGCACGGTGACCAGGCCCACCGCCAGCGTCACCGCCAGCGTGACCAGCATGACGGTGACGGCGCTGCGGTACTCGCGCGCATTGTCCTGCGCCATTTCCGTCGTCAGGCGGCGCGATGCGGCGGCGATGAAGGCGACGATGTCGTTGATCCTGGCCGTCGGCACCCGGTCTATGCCCTTGACCAGCTTGTCGACCACGTGGGCGCTGTCGGGATTGGCCACGTCGTACTGCTTGAGCGCTTCCAGGTATTTGCCTTGCAGCTCGGTGTGGGTGCGGATGGCCTCGTCCACCAGCGGGGTATGCAGCTGCAGCCGGTCCATGACGGTTTTCAGTTTGCCCAGCTCGACGCGGGTCGCCTCGCTGCTCTTGACGAAGGCCTTGGTGTATTTGTCGAAGGCGGCCGGGTCGTTGCCGCGCAACAGCGTATCCTTCCACTCCTGCACCTGGATCTTGAACTGCACCTGGGCGCTGCGGGCCGTGTCGATGGCCTCGCTGAGCGTATCGGAGCGGGCCATGGCGGCGGCGCTGCGGGCGTTGCTGTGGTCCAGGGCGCGCCAGCCGCCGCCGGCCACCAGCAGCAGCGCGGCGAAGAAGAAGCCGCCCAGCATGCCCAGCCGCAGACCGATTTTCAGATTCGCGAGTTTCATGATGCCCCCTACAGCTTCAACCGTGCGGAATAGGCAATGTCCCATGACGAGGCCGGTACATTGCGGCTTGCATGTGTACTGATTACATCATGCGCTTCCATACGGAAAAATCAAGCTCAGCCGGGGGCGCTGAAGTCAAGCTGGTACACATTGGTGGGCAAACCGTTGGGCGGCAGTTCCGCGTAGTACTGGAACTGCAAGCCCAGCTTGCGCAGCAGACCGTTCGAGGCCGCGTTGTCCGGGCCCGTGATGGCCATCAGGCGGGGCAGGCGCAAGCTGTCGCGCCCGTAGGCCAGCACGGCGGCGGCGGCCTCGTAGGCGTAGCCCTGGCCCCAGTAGGCCGGCCGCAGGGCATAGCCGATGTCGACGCCGGGCAGGCTGTCGCGCTTGATGAGACCGCATAGTCCCAGCGGCGCGCCATCGTCCTTGCGCTCGACCAGGTAGAGCGAATGGCCCAGGCGGCGCTGCATGTCGCATGGGCCGTCCGCGATGGCGGCGCGGGCCGCCTCGACGGTGTAGACGTGCTTGTCGCCGATGTGCTGCAGCCAGGACGGTTCGTTGACCAGCGCCAGGTAGAACGGCGCGTCGTCCGCGGTCAGCGTGCGCAGTTGCAAGCGGGACGTCTCCAGTACGATCATGCGCTCATTCCGGCCAGTGGGCACGGTCGTTGAGCAGCTGGTACATCACATACACGTCCACATAGCCCAGCTGCGGATGGCGGTAGGCGCCGGCCAGCGTGCCGGCCACCTGGAAGCCCAGCCGCTTCCACAGCAGCACGGCGGCCACGTTGGAACTGATCACGTAATCGAGCTGGACGGCAAGGTAGCCGGCCTGGCGGGCCTGGCGCAGGCAGTCGGCGCCCAGCAGCTTGCCCACGCCTATGCCCTGGGCGGCGGGGCTGACGACGAAGAAGGCGTTGGCCACATGGGCGCCCCGCCCCGGCTGGGCCGGCAGCAGGCGGTACATGCCCAGCAGCCGCTCGCCGTTCAGGATAGCCACGTGGCTTTCCACCCCGGGGCCGAACCAATAGGCCAGGCAAGCCTCGCGGCTGGTGTCGTCGGGGAAATACAACGTATCGCCACTGGCGATCAATTCTTCCTGCACCGCCCACATGGCGTCAAAATCGGCCGGGGTGGCGGGACGTATCGCGATTTCTTTCAAGACAGCTCCAACAGGTTGCCCAGCAGGTTTTTTGATAGCCGATTGTCATGTATTATCCGCGCCAAGTCCAGCGCGCGGGCGCAATCGGAAACTGGTCTGTTCCGGCCGCCCCGGCAAGGCCAGCGTGGCCACGGCACGCGGCGTGGTGCTGATGACCTTGCCGCGCCGCATCACCAGGCGCCGGGCCGCGCGCAGCCGGATCGCTTCCACCGGGCTGGCCGCGTCCAGCAGCACCAGGTCGGCGTGGCAACCGGGCTCCAGGCCGTAGCCCTGCAAGCCCAGGATGCGGGCCGGCGCGGCCGTGACGGCGTCGAAACAGGCCCGCATGGCGGCCTGGCCCGTCATCTGGGCCACGTGCAGGCCCATGTGGGCCACTTCCAGCATATCGCCTGAACCGAGGCTGTACCACGGGTCCATCACGCAATCGTGGCCGAACGCGACCTCGATGCCGGCCGCCAGCAGTTCCGGCACCCGGGTCATGCCGCGCCGCTTGGGGTAGCTGTCGTGGCGGCCCTGCAGCGTGATGTTGATGAGCGGATTGGCCACGACCGCCACGCCTGCCTCGCGGATCAGGGGCAGCAGCTTGCTCACATAATAGTTGTCCATCGAATGCATGGAAGTCAGGTGCGAGCCCGTCACCCGGCCGTGCAGGCCCAGCCGGTTGCTCTCGTAGGCCAGCGTTTCGATGTGGCGCGACAGGGGGTCGTCCGATTCGTCGCAGTGCATGTCCACCCGCAAGCCCTTGCCGGCGGCAAATTCGCACAGGATGCGCACCGATTCGGCGCCCTCGGCCATGGTGCGCTCGAAGTGGGGAATGCCGCCCACCACGTCCACCCCCATGCCGATGGCGCGCTGAAGGTTGGCCAGCGCCGTGGGGCTGCGCAGCAAGCCATCCTGGGGGAAGGCCACCAGCTGCAAGTCCAGGTAGGGCGCCACCTGGCGCTTGACGTCGAGCAGCGCTTCCACGGCCAGCAGGCGGTCGTCGCAGATGTCCACGTGGCTGCGGATGGCCAGCAAACCCTTGGCCACGGCCCAGTCGCAGTACTGCAGGGCGCGGGCCACGAGGGCGTCCTGGGTCAGCTGGGGTTTCAGTTCGCCCCATAGCGCGATGCCTTCCAGCAAGGTGCCGGAGTCGTTCACGCGCGGCAAACCGTAGCTGAGGGTGGCGTCCATGTGGAAATGGGCGTCCACGAAGGGCGGGGTGACGAGGTCGCCGCCGGCGTCGATCTCCTGCCGCCCCGTGAGCGCCAGGGCGGGGCCCACGGCGGCGATGCGGCCGTCGGCGATGGCGATATCGATCTGCTGCCGGCCGTCCGGCAGGCTGGCGTTGCGTATGACTACATCCATGGGCGGCTCCCGGCCAGCTTACTTCTTCCAGTAGGAAAATTCGGTCTCGTAACAGACCGTCTCGATGTCGGCAATGCGCTCCTGCAGCGCGCTTTGCGCGTCCAGGATGGCCTGATTGTAGACAGAGGGGCCGATTTCACGCAAACAATAATCGAGCAGCAGCCGCGCTTTCAGCTCGCCCACCTCCTCGTCCATGTTTTCCGCGCAGTAGCGCTGGATGGAGGCCAGCAGGCGCTGCTCCACGTCCTTGTTCAGTTTGATCGTCATGATGTTTCACCCAGAAAAGATTATTGTTGCAGCGCATTAATTTAGTGGTCGGCGGCCGCCTGTTGTATCCCATGGATGGAGGAAAAAATAACTTTCCAAGCCATGCAATCGCCGCTAGAATGCATTTATTGCAGCGCATCATAAATTCAGGGCCATGGCCGGCCCGGTGCGCTTGGCCAGCATTTTAATCGTCTCAGGAGAAACCATGTTTTCGATCCCCGAACAGTTTTCCGCAGCTACGAAATCGCAGATTGAAGCGCAGTTGAACATCATCAACAACCTGGCCAGCAAGGCCGTGGAAAGCGCTGAAAAAGTCATCGCCCTCAACATCAGCACCACCAAGGCGTCGGTGGAAAAGTCGTCGTCGGCCGCCCGGCAGTTACTGGAAGCCAAAGATCCCCGTGAATTCTTCACCGTGAGCACGGGCCAGTCGAACTACCTGGACAACCTGCTGGCCTACAGCCGCCAGCTGTTCAATATTGCCACGTCCGCCCAGGCCGAGCTGATCCAGAGCGCCAAGGAACAGATCAAGGACGTGCCGCAGGCGCTGTCGCTGGTCGCCCCGGTCCAGCCGGTGGCCGTGCCCAAGGCGGCGGTCAAGGTGGAGCCGGAAGCGAAGGTGGAAGTGAAGGTGGAAGCGCCCAAGGTGGAAGTGCCGGCCGAGCCGGTAGCAGCGGTGGAAGTACAAGCCAAGCCGGCCGTCGTGGCCGAAGCACCGGAACCGGTCAAGGCCGAAGTGGCCGCCGAGGCCGCGCCTGCCGTCACGGAAGCCAAGCCAGCGGTCAAAGCCGTCGCCTCGCCCACCCCGCCGGCCGCCAAGGTCAGCGCCAAGCCCAAGAAATAAGTCCCAGGCAGGGCATCACGAACAAGCGGGCTGCGGCCCGCTTTTTTTTTCGTTCCCGCCCGTCCGCCCCAAAAAAAGGGGACGTCAAAAAAATGGGGACGTAACACGGTTTTCGCGAAAAATGGGGACGTACCCCATTTTTCCCTTTTTTCCGTTGCGGCCCGCGGACGCCCTCCGCACACGCGAAAATGGGGTACGTCCCCATTTCTCCCCCTTTATTTCCGAAAATGGGGTACGTCCCCATTTTTTTCCCATTTTTTCTGGTCGCTTGCCGGGGATGTCCTCCGCGCACGGGCAAGCCGGGCTTGTTGTATCCTAGCGCACTACATGCCGGCAGCTTCGCTCGCCGGCTTGCCCCTGCAAGGACAACCTTAAAATGAATTTATTCGGGCTGATCGGCCACTTCGTGCGCCAGCATTTCCGCGCCTATGCGGCCGCCGGCGCCATGCTGGCCGGCGTGGCCGCGCTCGGCGTGATGGTGCCGCGCAGGGTCGGCGCCATGATCGATGGCCTGGCCGCCCACCGCCTCGCGGGCAACGCGCTGCTGCTGGAAATCGGCACCCTGCTGCTGATCGGCATCGCGATCTACTTCCTGCGCGTGGGCTGGCGCCAGACCTTGTTCGCGGCCGCCTACCAGCTCGGTGTGTCGCTGCGCACCCGGCTCTATGACCGGCTGTCGCAGCAAGGCCCCGCCTTCTACCAGCAACAGCGCACGGGCGACCTGATGGCACTGGCCACCAACGATATCGATGCGATCGAAATGGCGGCCGGCGAGGCCATGCTGGCCGGCTTCGACGGTTCGCTGACGCTGGTGATGGTGCTGGGCATCATGCTGCTGGGCGTGGACTGGCGCCTGGCCGCCGTCGCCCTGCTGCCGTTTCCCTTGATGGGACTGGCGTTCTGGCGTATTTCCAGCCACATCCACAAGGCGTCGACCGATGCCCTGCGCTGCTTCAGCGCCCTGAACGACCATGTGCAGGAGACGCTGGCCGGCGTGCGCACGCTGCGCGCGCTGGGACTGGAACAGCGCAGCGCCACCCAGTTCGCGACGCTGACGGAACACGCGGCCAGCGCCAGCCTGCGCGCGCAAGTGTGGGAGGCGGCCTATGAACCGGCCGTGGGCCTGACCCTGACCACGGCCAGCGCCCTCACCCTGGGCCTGGGCGGCTATCTCGTCTGGCAGCAGCAGCTGACCATAGGCGCCCTGACCAGCTTCACCATGTACCTGGGCCAGCTGATCTGGCCCATGTTCGCGGCCGGCTGGGTGCTGTCGCTGATCGAACGGGGCCGCGCCGCCTGGGCCAGGCTGCAACCGCTGCTCGACGCGCCGCTGGCCATCGACGACCACGGCACGCTGACGGCCGTGGCGCCCGGTGCGCTGGCCCTGCACGACGTGGGCTACGCCTATCCGGGCCAAGCCACGCCGGCCCTGTCCCACATTTCGCTGACGCTGGCGCCGGGCCAGACCATGGGCCTGGTGGGCCCTACCGGCTGCGGCAAGTCGACCTTGCTGCGGGTGCTGCTGCGCCAGCTCACGCCGCAGACGGGCAGCGTGAGCTGGTCCGGCCACGCACTCGACGCCTACCGTCTGCATGCGCTGCGCGCGGCCATCAGCTGGGTGCCGCAGGAATCGTTCCTGTTCTCGGCCACCATCGCCGACAACATCGCGCTGGCCCGCCCCGGCGCCAGCCGCGCCGACGTGGAGCGGGCCGCCACGCTGGCCGCCATCCACGACGACATCATGCTGTTCCCCGACGGTTACGCGACCCCGGTGGGCGAGCGCGGTATCACGCTGTCGGGCGGCCAGCGCCAGCGCGTGGCCATCGCCCGCGCCCTGCTGGCCGATAACGACTTGCTGCTGCTGGACGACGCCCTGTCGGCCGTGGACACGGGCACGGAAGCGCACATCCTGCAGCACCTGGAACAGCTGCGCCAGGCCCGCCCCGGCCGCAGCGCCATCATCGCCAGCCACCGCCTGAGCGCCGTCGCCAGCGCCGATGTGATCGTCGTGCTGCGCGACGGCCGCGTCACCGAAACGGGCAGCCACGACCAGCTGCTGGCCCTGGACGGCTGGTACGCCAGCCAGTGGCGCTACCAACAACTGGAGGCCAGCCTCGATGCACTCTGATCACGACCTGCAGCCGCACGACGCGCGCCGCCAGACCTTGCAGGCGGTGGCGCTGCTGCGCCAGGCCGCCCATCCGGACCGGCGCCACCTGGGCTGGGCCGTCCTGTGGCTGGTGCTGGCGGCCCTGCTGGAATTGCTGGGCCCCATCATGGGCAAGGCCCTGATCGACCAGCACCTGCTGCCGCACCGCCTCGACTGGCCGCGCATGGCGGCCCTGTTGGCCGGCGTGCTGCTGACGGGCTGGGTGGCCAGCGGCCTGCGCTACCTGCAGCTGGTGCGCCTGTCCGGCCTGGCCATGCGTTCCGTGCAGCGCTTGCGCGAGCAGGTCTACGGCCACGTGCTGCGCCTGCCCATGGCCTTCTTCGACCGCGCCATCACGGGCCAGCTGGTGTCGCGCGTGACCAACGACACGGAAGCGGTCAAGACGCTGTACGTGCAGGTGCTGTTCGTCATGCTCGACAGCTCCATCGTGCTGGTCGGCACCGTGTGCGCCATGGCCTGGCTGGACTGGCACCTGATGAGCATCGTGCTGGCCCTGCTGCCGGCCGTGCTGGCCATCGTCTGGCTGTACCAGCGCTGGAGCGCGCCGGCCGTCACGCGCGCGCGCGCCCTGCGCAGCGACATCAACGGCCAGATGGCCGAGTCGATCGGCGGCATGAGCGTGCTCCAGGCCAGCAACGCCGAGGCGCGCTTCGGCGCCCGCTTCCTGGCCACCAACCGCCGCCACTACGACGCCCGCATGGCCGAACTGCGGGCCAACGCCTGGCTGCTGCGGCCGGCGCTGGACCTGCTCAACATCGTGCTGCTGGGCTCCGTCATCTTCGCCTTCGGCCAGCGCCAGATGACGGCCACCGAAGTGGGCGTGCTGTACGCCTTCATCAGCTACATCGCGCGCGTGATCGAGCCGCTGATCCAGATCACCATGCAATTCAGCCAGCTGCAGCAGTCGGTGGTGGCCAGCGCCCGCGTGGCCTCCCTGCTCGACGAGGCGGGCGCGCCCGAGCACGCGCCACAGCGTAGCGCCGGCAAGGGCGGCGCCGTCCGCCTGCACGACGCCAACGCGCCCGCCGTGGCGCTGCGCCATATCGAATTTGCCTACGTGCCGGGCCAGCCCGTGCTGCACGACCTGTCGCTCGACATCGCCCAGGGCGATTTCATCGGCATCGTCGGCCACACCGGCAGCGGCAAGTCCACCCTGCTGTCGCTGCTGCTGCGCTACTATCCGGTGCAGCAGGGCGCCATCACCATCCTGGGCGCGCCGCTGGAAGCGATCGCCAACGCCCAGTTCCGGGCCGAAGTGGGGCTGGTGCCGCAGGACCCGTTCCTGCTGGCCGCCTCGGCGCGCGAGAACATCGCCATGGGCCGCGACTTGAGCGAGGAGCAGATCGTGACGGCGGCCCGCGCGGCCCACGCGCACGAGTTCATCATGGCGCTCGAACACGGCTACGACACGGCGCTGGGCGAAGGCGGCTCGCGCCTGTCGGTGGGCCAGAAGCAGCTGATCGCCATCGCCCGCGCGCTGGCCGGCCAGCCCCGCATCCTGCTGCTGGACGAGGCCACTTCCCACATCGACAGCCAGACGGAGCAGATCGTGCAGACGGCCCTCAACGAATTGCGCGGCCGGGTCACCATCATCGCCATCGCGCACCGGCTGTCGACCATCCGCGAGGCCGACCGCATCGTCGTGCTCAACCATGGCCGCATCGCCGAATCGGGTCCGCACGACCAGCTGATGCAAGTCGATGGCGGCCTGTACCAGCGCCTGTATCTGCTCCAGCAATTGGCGGCCTGAGGCGGCATTTGATCTGAATCAAACCATTTATCTTCGTTTAAGATTGCCTCAAAATACACTAAAGCTGTACCAAAACACCAACTTCCTTAGCAAAACGGCCATGCAAAATGTGCGGATTCGCACAAAAATGCGGCGCGGCTTGAACTTTCTGGACTGCAACAAGAATATAATTGTCTAGACACATTGCGCACCGATGGCGCATGGCAGGCGGGAGGTGACGCGTTGGCTGGATGGATCGAGATTTCGGTAAGCGGCGCCCGGCGCCTGCTGCTTGCGACTGCCCTGCTGGCGCCTGCGCTGGCCTGTGCCCAGGCGCCGCTGGACGCCCGCATCGCCGAGATCCGCGAGCAGAGCCGCTTCGTGCCCGACAAGGCACTGGCCCAGCTGCTCAAGCTGCAGACAGAAGCCGACAGCGCGCCGCCGGCCACCCGCGCCGAAATCCTGTCCCAGATCAGCCTGGCCCATATGCGGCTGGGCCAGAACGACGCCGCCGTGGCCCAGGCCGACGCCGTCATCGCCTACGGCAAGAGCCTGCACAACAATGCCATCCTGGCCAACGGCCTGCTGTCGAAAGCCTATGTGAAGTTCGCCCAGGCCGACGTCAAGCTGGCCCACCAGCTGGCCTTCGAAGCAGAAGCGACGGCCTTGCGCAGCAACGACCTGCCGCTGCGGGTGCAGGCCATCATCACGGCCGGCCAGGCCTACGCCGAACAGGGCGATTTTCCCACCGCGCTGGTCCGGATGCAGGCCGCCGTCGACCTGGCGCGCCAGATCAGCGACCAGCTGCCGCTGGCCTCCGCGCTCAATTCACTGGCCGTGCTCTACACGCAGATGCGCGAAACGGACAAGGGCTTCGCCGTGCTCGACGAACTGCTGCGCGTGACGCGCGAGCTGAAGTCGGCCGGCCGCATGGCCATGGCCAAGAACACGGAATACGGCCTGGCGATCGACGCCCACCAGCCCGAGCGCGCCCTGCGCGCACTGCAGGACGGCCTGGCCCTGGAGCGCCAGCTGGGCGCCCGCAGCATGATCGCCAATTCGCTGGTGAACCTGTCGGACAACTACCTCAAGCTGCACGACTATGCGCGCGCCCTGCGTTATGGCAGCGAATCGCTGCAGGCCGCGCAGGAAGCCGGTTCGGCGCCGATCGAGGCCACGGCCCGCGTCAACATCGGCGAGGCCTATATGGGCATGGGCCGCATCGCCGACGGCAAGAAGAGCTTCGAGGCCGGCCTGGCGTTCTACGAAAAGGCCAACAGCAAGCCCGACATGCAGGCCCTGTTGATGGAATACGGCCAGGCGCTGGAACGGGCCGGCGACCTGCGCGGCGCCGTGGCAGCCTACCACCGCGAGCGCGCCCTCTCCAACGAACTGTTTGAAAAGCAGCGCCAGCAAACCGTGCTGGAACTGCAGGAGAAATACGAGACGGAGAAAAAGCAGCGCCAGATCGAGCTGCTGAGCCGCGAGAACCAGGTCAAGGGCACCGAGATCGACAACCGCCGCCTGCAGCAGCGCGTGTGGTGGCTGCTGGCCCTCGTGTTCGCGCTGGCCTCGATGGTGGTCGGCCTGTTGTACCGCAAGGTGCGCCATGCCAATGCCCAGCTGGAGGTGAAGAACCTGGAACTGAAGGCGCAAAGCGCGCTCGATCCCCTCACCTCGCTCTACAACCGGCGCCACTTCCAGGACTACATGCGGGGCCACGCGCCACCGGAACGGCGCGAGGCGCCCGTGCGCAGCAGCCATGGCGACGACATCGTGGGCGCCCTGTTCCTGATGGACGTGGACCACTTCAAGCACGTCAACGACACCTATGGCCACGCGGCCGGCGACGCCGTGCTCAAGATGATCGCCGAACACCTGCGCATCGCGCTGCGCGAGACGGACATGATCGTGCGCTGGGGCGGCGAGGAGTTCCTGGCCTTCCTGCCGGCCATTCCGCGCCACGGCGTGGAGGAAGTGGCGCGCCGCATCCTCGAGAGCATCTCGGCGCAGACCGTGGCGTACCAGGAGCACCACATCCAGGTCAACGTGTCGGTCGGCTTTGCGCCATTCCCGCTGTTCCCGGACGAGCGGGCGCTGTCATGGGAACGCGCCGTCAACCTGGTGGACATGGCGCTCTACCTGGCCAAGGCCCACGGCCGCAACCGCGCCTACGGCGTGCGCGGCTTCGCCAATTTCAGCGAGACGTCGATGGAAGCGATCGAACAGGACCTGGAGCGGGCCTGGCGCGCCGGCTTCGTCGACCTGAGCGTGGTGCTGGGCCCGGCCGTGGACGGCCCGCCGCCGGCCGGATCGGAAGCGAGCAACGTGGTGCACCTCAAGCAGGCCAAGAACGGCTGCTAGCGACGCGCGGACGGCGCGGCGCGTCATGCCGGCGGGGCTGCCGGCGGGGCGGCCGTGGGCTGGCCGGTGCGGCCTGCGCCAGCGCCGCCGCAGTGGGCGGGCCCGGAGCGCCATGCGCCCGGACCCGGCAAGGTCCTTACTTGGCGTCCTTGTCGCGCGCCTCACGGGCCTTTTCCTGGATCTTCTCGCCCGCCTCCTCGATCTTCTTGCCGGCCACCTCGGTCGCCTTGTTCAGCTCCTCGCCGGCCTGGCTGGCGGCCTTGTTGATCTTCTCGCCCGTATCCTTGGCCGCTTCCTGCGCCTGCTGGGTCGCCTGATCGAGCTTGCGGCCCATCTGCTCGGCCGGTCCCGGTTCTTCCTTCTTCTGGCAGCCCGCCAGTACCACGCCCAGCGCCAGCAGCGCCACCAGTTGTTTCGCCATCGTTGCCATGGTTTTCTCCTGTCTAAAAAAAGGTTACACAATGATGGGCCACAGCATACACCAGCCGTTGCCGCACGTCCGCGCGCACAATTCAATGACTGATTGACAGCAGCCACCCGAATCCCGACAATAGCACGAGCGTTCACTTCCAGACCAGGCCACGCCATGACCGAGCACCACGCCGTCGTCCACCGCATCTGCCCCCTGTGCGAGGCCAGTTGCGGCCTTGCGATCGAACTCGATGGCCAACGGGTCGCCCGCATCCGCGGCGACCAGGCCGACGTGTTCAGCGCCGGCTTCCTCTGTCCCAAGGCCGTCAGCCTGAAGGACCTGCACGAGGACGGCGACCGGCTGCGCACCCCGCTCGTCAAGCGCGACGGCCGCTTCGTGGCCGTCAGCTGGGACGAGGCCTGGGCCGAAATCGAACGGCGCCTGCCGCCCATCATCGCCGCCCATGGCGCCGACGCCGTGGCCACGGTGCTGGGCAATCCGGTGGCGCACAAAATGAGTTTGATGCTGTACGTCCCCCGCCTGGCGCGCGCCCTCGGCACGCGCAACATGTATTCCGCCTCCAGCGTGGACCAGGTGCCCAAGATGCTGTCGGTCGGCCTCATGTTCGGCAACTGGATGAGCGTGCCGGTGCCCGACATCGAGCGCTGCGACTACCTGCTGGTACTGGGCGCCAATCCCATGGTATCGAACGGCAGCATGTGGACCGTGCCCGACTACCGCGGCAAGGCCAAGGCGCTGCGCGCGCGCGGCGGCAAGATCGTCGTCATCGATCCGCGCCGCAGCGAGACGGCGCAGGCGGCCGACGCCCACCACTTCATCCGCCCCGGCGGCGACGTGTTCCTGCTGCTTGGCCTGGCCCACACCCTGTTCGACGAAGACCTGGTGCGCCTGGGCCGGCTGGCGCCGCACGTGGCCGGCCTCGACGCGCTGCGGGCGGCCGTGCAACCGTATGCGCCGGAACGGCTGGCGGCGCGCTGCGGCGTGCCGGCCGACGTCATGCGCACGCTGGCGCGCGAGCTGGCCGGCGCGCGGCGCGGCGCCATCTACGGCCGCATCGGCACCTGCACCCAGCAATACGGCACGCTCGCTTCGTGGCTGATCGACGCCATCAACGTGCTGACCGGCCACCTGGACGCCGAAGGCGGCGCCATGTTCCCCAAGGCGGCCGCCTTCGCCGCCAACACGCGCGGCAAGCCGGGCGCGGGGCGCGGCGTGGTCATGGGCCGCTACCGCAGCCGCGTGGCCGGCGCGCCGGAAGTGATGGGCGAATTGCCCGTGACCTGCCTGGCCGAGGAAATCGACACGCCCGGCCCCGGCCAGGTGCGGGCCCTGATCGCCATCGCCGGCAATCCCGTGCTGTCGGCGCCCAACGGCGCGCGGCTGGCGGCGGCGCTCGACGGGCTGGACTTCATGGTCAGCATGGACATCTACCTCAACGAAACGTCGCGCCATGCGGACGTGATCCTGCCCGGTGTGTCGCCGCTGGAGGACGCCCACTACGACGTCAGCTTCGGCCAGCTGTCGCACCGCAACCACGCGCGCTACAGCCCGCCCGTGCTGGCCCGCGCCGGCGGCCAGCCGGACGAATGGGAAAGCCTGCTGCGCCTGGCCGCCATCGCCCGCGGCATGGGGCGCCACGCCGACCTCGACGCGCTCGACGCGGCGCTGCTGGAAGAGGAGCTGCAGAAATCGGCCGGTCCGGCCACGCCCCACATCATGGCGGCGCTGGCGCCCCGGCGCGGCGCGGAGCGCATGCTGGACCTGGCCTTGCGCAGCGGCCCGTACGGCGACCAGTTCGGCGCGCAGCCGGACGGCCTGACCCTGGCCAAGGTGCAGGCCGCGCCGTCGGGCATCGACCTGGGGCCCATGCAGCCGCGCATCCCGGAAGTGCTGCGCACGCCCTCGGGCAAGATCGAGCTGGCGCCGGCACCGCTGCTGGCCGACCTGGCGCGGGTGGCAGCGGCGCTGGCCGCGCCGGACGATGCGCCGGAACTGGTCATCATCGGCCGCCGCCAGCTGCGCTCCAACAACAGCTGGATGCACAACCTGCCCGTGCTGGCCAAGGGGCCGTATCGCTGCACGGTGCTGGTGCACCCGGCCGACGCGGCCCGGCTGGGCCTCGCCGACGGCGGCCAGGCCCGGATCCGCAACGGCGCGCGCATGGTGCAGGCGCAGGTGGAACTGAGCGAAGAGATGATGCCGGGTGTGGTCAGCCTGCCGCACGGCTGGGGCCACGACCTGCCCGGCACGCAGCTGGGCGTGGCGGCCGAGCGGCCTGGCGCCAACCTGAACGCGCTGCTGGACGAGCAGCTGCGCGATCCGCTGTCGGGCAACGCCGTGCTGTCGGGCGTGGCCGTCGAGATGCGCCCCTGTTAAGGTGACGGCGGCGGCAGTTCGAAGCGGTAGCCCACGCCGTACACGGACTGCAGGCAGTCCGCTTCGGGCAGGCGGGCCGCCAGCTTGCGGCGGATGTTCTTGATGTGGGAGTCGACGGTGCGGTCGTTGATGTCGCGCTGGTCTTCGTGCGCGCAGTCGAGCAGCTGCTGGCGCGAATAGACCCGGCCCGGATTGGCGATCAGTTCGGCCAGCAGGCGGTACTCCACCGGCGTGAGCGCCAGCGCCGCGCCGCCATGCACGATGCACATGCGTTCGCGGTCGACCTGGAACAGGGGCGCGGCCACGCCGGCCGCCGGCTGCAGCAGGCCGCCGGCGCGGCGCAGCTGGGCGCGCACCCGGGCCACCACTTCGCGCGGGCTGAACGGCTTGCACACGTAATCGTCAGCGCCCGACTCCAGCCCCAGCAGGCGGTCGATCTCGTCCACCCGCGCCGTCAGCATGATGATGGGCAGCTGCGAAAAGGCGCGCACGGCGCGGCACACGCCGATGCCGTCCAGGCCGGGCAGCATCAGGTCCAGCACCATCAGGTCGGGCGACTGCGCGCGCACGGCGTCCACCGCGGCCAGGCCGTCCGCCACGCGCGTCACGCGCAGGCCGGCGGCGACGAAGTAATCGGCCAGCAGCGCGGCGATCTTCACGTCGTCTTCCACGACCAGGATGTGGGCCTTGTTATCCATGCGCTTTGCGGTTGGTCTGGGGTTGAACGGGCCGCGCCAGCGGCAGCCGCACCTGCATTCTCACGCCGCCCAGCGGCGAAGGCAAGGCCTCGATGCTGCCGCCGTGCGCCTCCACCATCGCCTTGCAGATCGCCAGCCCCAGGCCGCTGCCGCCGCGCCCGCGCGCGTCGTCGGCCCGGTACAGGCGTTCGAACAGCCGCGCCAGCAGGCCGGCCGGCACGCCGGGGGCGCTGTCGTCCACCGTCAGTTCCGCGCAGGGGCCGTTGCCCGTCAGCGTGACGGCGATGCGGCCGCCGCTGTCCGTGTAGCGCACGCTGTTTTCCAGCAGGTTGACGCACACCTGCGTCAGGCGGCCGCTGTCGCCCGTCAGCAGCAACGGCGCTTCCGGCAGCGTGGCCGTCAGCGCCAGCCCGGCCTGCTGCGCGCGCAGGCGGTAGCGTTCCAGCAGTGGCCGCAGCAGCGCCGCCAGGTCCAGCTGCTGCCAGTGGTATTGCAGGTCGCCCGCGTCGGCCAGGGTGAGCTGGTGCAGGTCGTCCACCAGCTTGTTCAGCCGCAGCACTTCGGCGTGCAGCGAATCGAGCGCGCTGGCGTCGGCCTGGCGTATGCCGTCGAGCAGGGCTTCGATCTCGCCCCGGATCACCGTCAGCGGCGTGCGCAGTTCGTGCGAGATGTCGGCCAGCATGCGGCGGCGCTGCTGCTCGTTCTCCTCCAGCGCCTGCGCCATGGCGTTCACGTGCAGCGCCAGCTCGGCCAGCTCGTCGCGCGACAGCAGCGGCGCGCGCGCCGCGAACTCGCCGCGCGCCAGCTTTTCCGTCACGCTGCGCAGGGCCGCCACGGGCCGCAGCAGGTGGCGCGCCAGCCAGATGGCGGCCAGGATGGCCATGCCGATCAGGGCGCACGAGAGCAGCAATATGGTTTGCAGCTGGCCACGCAGGAAGGTGGCGGCGCTGGCGTCGCTGCCGCCGGCCTGGCGCAGCGGCATCAGCCGCATGCGGCCCACCACCTGGCCGTCCACCTTGATGTCGCGCTCTATCCCGGGCGGGAAATCGGGTGGGCCGATCAGGGACTGGCCCTGCG
>NZ_JBYSZG010000016.1:0-117797 GCF_058786935.1 Rugamonas sp. FW305-51 | reverse complement strand
GCCCAGCCGCCTGGAAACCAACCGCCCCGCCCCGCAGCGCGAGGAAATGCCGGCCATGCGCCAGCAGGCGATGCCGCCGGGCCATGCGGCGCCACCGCGCGAGGCCGCGCGGCCAGAACGTGGCGAAGAACGCCGGCCCCCGCCGCACGAAGCGGCGCGCACGGAACGGGGCGACGAACGCAAGGCGCCACCGGGCAAGCAGAACGAAGGACGGCGCGACAAGGATGAACACAACGAACGCTAGTTTCTGCAGCGCAATAAGACGTGACAAATGTCCGCATTTCTTGTCCGGACAGCCTGTCATAGACTGGAAATTTCTCATCCGTCCCGGGTAAGATCGGGCCGTGAATCAGGAACTGCCGCCGCCAGGCCGGTCGCGGCGGCCGGTTCACGGGCGCGCCGCCCGCGCAAATTCATCGGGCTGTCCGGGATACCGCATGAGAAAGTTGACTATCGCCCCCGCCGTGATCGCGCTCCTGCTTGGTTGGGCAGGCGCCGGTGCGCATGCCGCGCCTCTGGCGCCGGAACAGCTGATCAGGGTCTGCGGGCAAGTCGCCGAATGGCCGCCCTACCTGTATTTCAAACGCGACCTGCAGGGACAGACGGACGACGTGACCGGTTATTCGGCCGAGCTGTTGCAATCGAGCCTGGCGCGCAAGGGCTTGCGCCTCACGTTCGACATGCTGCCCTGGAAGCGCTGCACGGAGTCCGTCCGGCTCGGCATGCACGACATGATGACCGATATCGCCAACAACGCCGAACGCGCGCAAACCTACCTGGTGTCGAAGCCGTACTACGCCCAACATCTCGTCTACTTTTACGACACGGCCCGCCCCAGGCCGGCCGTCGCCACCTCGGCCGACCTGAAAAAGCTGCGCCTGTGCGCCGTCAACGGTTACACCTACGCGGCCTTCGGCCTCAATGTGGCGGACATCGACATGGGCGCGCAAGACCTCATGCAATCGCTGCTCAAGCTCAAAAACAACCGTTGCGACGCCGTGCCGGAACGGCTCGAGATCGCGCTGGGCTACCAGACGCTGGGCAAGGTCGATTTCAAGGTGCTCGGCATCGCCTACGGCGCGCTGCCGGACCTGTCGCCATCGCCGTTTCACATGATGGTCAGCCGCAACGTGCCGTATGCGGCTGAACTGTTGCAGGTGCTCGATGAGGGCATCGAGCTGGCCATCCGCAGCGGGGAAGCGAAGCGGCTGGCGGCCAGGTACGGCATCGCCGATCTCGGCCTGCCCCTGCCCCAGCCTCCATCCCCGCGCCGCGCCGCTAAACGCGTTCGATGACGATGGCGATACCCTGCCCCACGCCGATGCACATGGTGCACAGGGCGTAGCGCCCGCCGCTGCGCTGCAGCTGGTACATGGCCGTGGTGACGAGACGGGCGCCGCTCATGCCCAGCGGATGGCCGAGCGCGATGGCGCCGCCATAGGCATTGACGCGAGCATCGTCGTCGCGCAGTCCCAGCGCGCGCAGCACGGCCAGTCCCTGTGAGGCGAACGCTTCATTGAGCTCGATGACGTCCATCTGGTCCAAGGTCATGCCCAGCTGGCGCAGCAGCTTTTGCGTGGCCGGCGCCGGGCCTATGCCCATCACGCGCGGCGCCACGCCGGCCGTGGCCATGCCCACGATGCGCGCGCGCGGCGTGAGGCCGTGGCGGCGGGCCGCCTCGGCGCTGGCCAGCAGCAGCGCGCAGGCGCCGTCGTTGACGCCCGAGGCATTGCCGGCGGTGACGCTGCCATCGGCCCGCACCACGCCTTTGAGCTTGGCCAGCGTGTCCAGCGTCGTCTCGCGCGGATGCTCGTCCTGCGCGAAGATAACGGCTTCGCCCCCGCGCCGGCTTGGCGGCAGCGTGACCGGCACGATTTCGTCCGCGAACAGGCCGTCGCGCTGGGCACGCGCCGTCTTCTGCTGGCTGGCCAGGGCAAAGCGGTCCTGGTCGGCGCGGCTGATGGCGTAATCGTCGGCCACGTTTTCCGCCGTCTCGGGCATGGCGTCCACGCCGTACAGTTCCTTCATCAACTTGTTAGGGAAGCGCCAGCCGATGGTGGTGTCGTAGATGGCGGCGTTGCGCGAAAAGGCCGCGTCGGCCTTGCCCATCACGAACGGCGCGCGCGTCATCGATTCGACGCCGCCGGCGATCATCAGGCCGGCGTCGCCGGCCATGATGGCGCGGGCCGCCGTGCCCACCGCGTCCATGCCGGAGCCGCACAGGCGGTTGACGGTGGACCCGGGCACTTCCAGCGGCAGACCGGCCAGCAAGGCCGACATGCGCGCCACGTTGCGGTTATCCTCGCCGGCCTGGTTGGCGCAGCCGTAGATCACGTCATCGACCTCGTTCCAGGCCACGCCCGGATTGCGGCGCATCAGTTCGCGCAGCGGGATGGCGCCCAGGTCGTCGGCCCGCATGTCCTTCAATGCGCCGCCGTAGCGGCCGATGGGGGTGCGGATGGCGTCGCAGATAAAAGCTTGATTCATCAAGGATTCCTCGGTCAGTGCGTGGGGGGCAGCAGCGGCGCGCCGGTGACGGCCTGCAGCGCTTCGAAGGTGAGGCCGGGCGCCATTTCGCGCACGGCCAGGCCGGCCGGGGTGACGTCGAGCACGGCCAGGTCGGTGTAGATGCGGTCCACGCAGGCCACGCCGGTGAGCGGGTAGGCGCACTGCGCCACGATCTTGCTCTCGCCGCTCTTGGTCTGGTGGTCCATCATCACGAACACCTGCTTGGCGCCGATGGCCAGGTCCATGGCGCCGCCGACAGCGGGAATGGCGTCCGGCGCGCCCGTGTGCCAGTTGGCCAGGTCGCCATTGGCCGCCACCTGGAACGCACCCAGCACGCAGATGTCGAGGTGGCCGCCGCGCATCATAGCGAACGAGTCGCCGTGGTGGAAGTAGGCGCCGCCCGTGAGCAGCGTGACGGGCTGCTTGCCGGCGTTGATCAGGTCTTCATCCTCCTCGCCGGGCGCGGGCGCGGGGCCCATGCCGAGCAGGCCGTTTTCGCTGTGCAGGAACACTTCGCGCTCGGCCGGCAGGTAGTTGGCCACCTTGGTCGGCAGGCCGATGCCCAGGTTGACGTAGGCGCCTTCGGGGATGTCCTGCGCCACGCGGGCGGCGATCTGGTCGCGGGTGTATCGGTTCATCATGCGGCCTCCTTGACGACGCGCTGTACGAATATGCCGGGCGTGACGATCACTTCCGGATCCAGTTCACCGAGCGCCACCACCTGCCGCACCTGGGCGATGGTGGTCTTGGCCGCCATGGCCATGATGGGGCCGAAGTTGCGGGCCGTCTTGCGGTACACCAGGTTGCCCCAGCGGTCGCCGCGCAGCGCCTTGATCAGCGCGAAGTCGGCGTGGATGGGCGACTCGAGTACATACATGCGGCCGTTGATTTCGCGCGTCTCCTTGCCCTCCGCCAGCAGCGTGCCGTAGCCGGTGGGCGAGAAGAAGCCGCCGATGCCGGCGCCGGCGGCGCGGATGCGCTCGGCCAGGTTGCCCTGCGGCGTCAGTTCCAGCTCGATCTTGCCGGCCCGATACAGGGCGTCGAAATGGTGGGAATCGGCCTGGCGCGGGAAGGAGCAGACGATCTTGCGCACCCGCCCCGCCGCCAGCAAGGCCGCCAGGCCCGTGTCGCCGTTGCCGGCGTTGTTGTTGACGATGGTGAGCTCGCGCGCGCCCTGCTCGATCAGCGCGTCGATCAGCGCCGATGGCATGCCGGCGTTGCCGAAGCCGCCGATCATGACAGTCGCGCCATCGTGCACATCGGCCACGGCACGCTGTAGTGATTCAAAAGTTTTGTCGATCATATCTCCGCCTTGGTATCCGGTTTGTGCGATTATCGAACTAATGATTGATTACCGCACAGCCAGTGTAACGATGCTTGGGCGCCGAGGTCAAGAAAAAAACAACTATCGAAATCGCCGGCTGCATTAAAATCACGCCATGTCCAAGACCACCACGCCCAAGCACCCGCCCGCCGCCGAGACGGCGCCGGAGCGCGAACCGACCATCTCCGAGCAGATCGACGCCCTCACCGATCCCAGTTTCATGACCTCGCTGGCGCGCGGCCTGGCCGTGGTGCAGGCCTTCAGCGATTCGCGCAAGCCGCAGACCATCGCCAACATCAGCCAGAAGACGGGCATTCCCCGCGCGGCCGTGCGGCGCTGCCTGCACACGCTGCGCGAACTCGGTTACGTGGATGCGGAGCTGAACAACTTCTCGCTGCGGCCCAAGGTGCTCACGCTCGGGTATTCCTACCTGTCGTCCACGCCGCTCACGGTGTCGGCCCAGCCCTACCTGAACAACATCAGCCGCGCGCTCAACGAATCGAGCTCGCTGGCGGTGCTGGAAGACGATGAAGTGCTGTACGTGGCGCGCGCGGCCACCTCGCGCGTGATGTCGGTGGCGCTCAACACGGGCAGCCGGCTGCCGGCCTACTGCACCTCGCTGGGCCGCGTGATGCTGGCCTACCTGCCCGCCGATGAACTGGAGCAGTACCTGGCCCGCACCAGGCTGCGGCCCATGACGGAACACACCGTCACGTCCGTCAAGCGGCTGCGCGAGATCCTGGCCGGCGTGCGCCAGGCCGGCTACGCCGTCAACGACGAGGAGCTGGAACTGGGCCTGCGCTCGATCGCCGTGCCTGTGCGCGGCGCCTCCGGCAAGGTGCTGGCGGCGCTGAACGTGGGCGCGCAGGCTGCCCGCGTCAGCGTCCAGCAGCTGGAGCAGGAATTCCTGCCAGTGCTGCAGCGCGGCGCGCAGGAACTGGCCATCCTGCTGCCTTAGTATTTGCCAAACGGCGCCGGCCGGGGCCGGCGCCGCCCATCCCGGTCGATCAGAACGTGTGGCGCAGGCCCGCCATCACACCGTTCTGCGACTTGCCCACGCCGACCGTACCGCCCGCATCGAGTGCAATGGCGGACAGGCCGCTGTTCTTCATGTGGCCTACGCTGCCATAGACCGCCGTGCGCTTGGACAAGTAGTAACTCAGGCGCGCCACCAGCATGGTCGCATCCGCATCGCTGTGCTTCACGTCGCGCCGGGCCACCTGCGCATCGAGCGTGGCCTGCGGCGCCACCGAATAGCTGACGCCGAAGTAGTACAGGTCCGATTCCGTCAGTCCCGTGGCCGCGTGCGTGGTGCGCTCGAATACGCCGCCCGCCACCTTGGCCGCGCCGGCCATGACGTAGCCATTCACGCTCACACGGCGGTCGCTGTTGTCGCTGCTGGCCAGGCCGTTGGCCGCGCCGGCGTTGCCGTACATGATGTCGTACGAAGCGTTGATGCCGTATGCCCTGGTCTCGTAGCCGAGCAGGCCCGTGATCTGGCGGCAGGCCTTGGCGTTGCCCGGCACTTCACCGGGGCAGTTGGTGGCGGACGGGCCGCCGGCGGCCGAGCCATCGCGCCCCGTGCTGTAGGTGGCGCCCACCACGACATCGTTGAAGTTGCCCAGGTAGCCGATGGCGTTGTCGCTGCGCGCATTGGGCAGGTAAGGATCGATGCTGTTGATCGAGAACAGGTTAGGTCCCAGCACGTCCGACTTCATTACGGCGATGTAGCTCATGTTGATCTGGCGCCCCAGCGTCACCGTGCCGTAACGCCCCTTCAATCCCACCGACGCCTGGCGCCCGAACAGGCGGTTGCCCTGTCCCATGCTGCCGGTGTCGAGCGCCAGGCCCGACTCCAGCGTGAAGACGGCCTGCAGGCCGTCGCCCAGATCCTCGGCGCCACGGAAGCCAAGGCGCGACGGGAAGGAGCCCGTCAGCGACGGCATCTTCGTCACCGAGTCGCCGGCGGCGTTGGCGTTGGTCATGTGGGCCAGGCCCGTATCCAGCAGGCCGTAGACGGTGACCGAACTTTGCGCCATGGCGCCGCCCGCGGTGGTGACAGCCAACAGCGCGAGTGCGCAACGGATCGTGTTTTTCATGCTTTGCTCCTTTTGGTTATTATGATGTGCGATAAACGCCCAAGAGGTTGTTAATCGCACAGTGATTCGATACTATGGGCGGGCACAACTACGTTCAAACAGTGCGACACACCCCGCCCGCACTGCATGCCACACGGCGCGCGGCCATGCGGATCAAACTCTGTACCAACAACAGCAAGCTCACAGGAGACTCACCATGACGATACAAAAACTGCTGGCCCTCGCAGCGCTGGCGGCAGCTGCCGGCGCCATCTCGCCACCGGCACTGGCGACGCCGGAAGACAGCACCCAGCAGCTGGTAAAAAAAGCCATCGGCCATTTGAAGGCCAGCGGCCTGCAGCAGGCATGCGCCGATTTCGGCGACCCGGCCAAGGGCTACATCGCTGGCGAGTCCTACGTCTTCATCCAGGACATGCACGCCAAAATGGTGTGCAACCCATCCAACCCGCGCATCGTCGGCAAGGATCTGTCGGAACTGAAGGATGCCGACGGCTTTGCCTTCAGCGCCGACATGGTCCGCATCGCCAAGGCATCCGGCAGCGGCTGGGTCGAATACAAATGGGTCAACCCGGCCACCAAACAGCTGCAGAAAAAGAAGTCCTATGTCGAGCGCAGCGACGACTACGTGGTCGGTTCCGGCTTCTACAAGTAAGCCGGACTGCCTGCAACCGCGGTGCGCCCGGCTTTTGCTCAGGCGGCCGCGGTGCGCAGGCCGGTGCCCGCATCGTGCGCATCCTTGATGGCCGATGCGGAGCGGCCGTGCCGGATCAGCGACACGGCGATGGTCGCGATCACGGCCGGAATGGAAATGGCCATGAAGTTCTGCTCCAGCGGCAGCGCCAGTCCGACCAGCGTGCCGATGGCGATGGGCGCAATGATCGCGCCGCTGCGGCCCACGCCGGATGCCCAGCCGATGCCGGTGGAACGCGCGGCCGTCGGATAGAACTGGCCCGCATAGGCGTAGGTGACGATCTGGGTGCCGATGGTCGAGGCGCCGGCCAGGCCGACCAGCACGAACAGCGCGGCCGTAGGCACCTTGAAGCCCAGCAGCGTGATCGACACGGCGGCTAGCGCATACATACCCACCAGGACGTACTTGATGTGGAAGCGGTCGGCCAGCCAGCCGCCGCCGATGGCGCCGATCACGGCGCCGAAATTCAGCACCAGCACAAAGGTCAGCGCGGAACCCAGGCTGTAGCCGGCATTGGCCATCAGCTTGGTCAGCCAGGAACTGAGCGCGTACACCATGAACAGGCACATGAAGAAGGCCACCCAGAACATGACGGTGCTGAAGCCGCGGCCGTCCTGGAACAGCTTGCGGATCGGGGCCCCTTCTAGCTTGTCGTGCGCCGCCACGGTGAACTGGTCACGCTCGGAGGGCAGGTAGAGCGGTTCCATGCGCGTGAGGATCTGCTTGAGTTCCCCGATGCGCTTCTGGCGGATCAGGAACGGCATCGATTCCGGCAGGCTTTTCAGGATGAACGGTATCAGCACCACGGGCGCGCCGGCGGCCAGGAACACGGACGACCAGCCATAGGACTCGATCAGCCCCTTGCCCAGCAGGGCCGCCAGCATGCCGCCCACCGCGTAGCCGCTGAACATCAGCGTGACCATGGTGGCGCGGATTTTGCGCGGCGAGTATTCCGTCATCTGCGCCACCACGTTGGGCATGACGCCGCCTATGCCCAGGCCGGCGAGAAAGCGCATGGCGCTGAATACGTAGGGGTCCTGCGTCAACCCCGCCGCCGCCGTGAAGATGCTGAACAGGGCCAGGCAGATGGCGATGGCGTAACGGCGGCCGATACGGTCGGCGACGGTGCCGAGGAAGATGGCGCCGAACATCATGCCGAACAGGGCGGAACTGACCATGAAGCCCGCATTCTGCGCGGTGACGCCCATCGCCTTCATGATCGATGGCAGTGCGATGCCTGCCACGGCCAGGTCGTAACCGTCGCAGATGATGATGATGGCGCACCACGCCAGCACGCCGGCATGGAAGCGGTTGAAGCGCGCTCCATCCGAGATTTTGTGGACATCGATTTGCTGCATGATAGCTGTCTCCCTTGTGTTTTAGGTGTGTAGGTACTGCGGTGAAAAAGGCGATGGAACACAGTGGCCCGCGCCGCCAGCGCTTGGGTCACACGAATAGGGCTTGCTTCTATGGCTAGCTTCTATGGCTAGCCGCTTTGGCTTACTGCTAAGGCTTACTGCTAAGGCTTACTTTGAACCGGGTGCGGCCGGGAGCACGTCGGCACGCAGCAGGCGGTGCGCGATAACGCCGATCAGGATGCCCCAGAAGGCGGAGCCGAGACCGAGGAAGGTCATGCCGGATGCCGTCGCCAGGAAGGTCAGCACGGCGGCATCGCGTTCCGGCGCGGAAGCGACATGGACCAGGTTGACCGTGACGGGCCCCAGCAGGGCCAGGCCGGCCAGCGTGACGATCAGTTCATGCGGCAAGGCGCCGAACAGCATGACGACCGAGCCGCCGCAAGCGCCGGCCAGCAGATAGAAAAAACCATTGGAAATGCCGGCGATGTAGCGCTTGGCCGGGTCTTCGTGTGCGTCGCGCCCCGTGCACATGGCCGCCGTGATGGCGGCGATGGCGATGGTGATGCCGCCAACCAGGGCCGTCGCCAGCGAGGCCAGGCTGTTGACGACGATGATGGAGCGTACCGGACTATCGTAGCCGCTGGACCGGAGGATAGCCATGCCGGGCAGGTACTGGCCGGTCAGCGTCGTCAGCACCAGGGGCAAGGCCAGGCTGAAGGTGCTGGTCCACGACCACGAAGGAGAAATGAACTGCGGCGTAACCAGTTCAAAACGCACGCTGGAAAAATGGGTCAGCCCCGTCAAGCCCGCGATGGCGGCGCCCGTCACCAGCAGCAGCACGACGCTGTAACGAGGGAACAGGCGCTTGTAGACGAGGAAGGACAGGATCATGCCGCCGGTGAGCAGCGGCAGCGTACTGCTGCCCTTGAACGCGTTCAGCCCGAAGGGCAGCAATATGCCCGCCATCATGCCGCTGGCGATGCCCTTGGGGACGTGCGCCATCAGGCGGTTGAAGCCGCCCGACAGCCCGATGGCCAGCAGCAGCACGGCGGCAGTGATGTAGGCACCAACCGCCTCGTGGATGGACAGGCCGGGAAACAGCGGTATCAGCAGCGCCGTGCCGGGCGCCGACCAGGCCGTGATGACGGGCGCCTTCATCACCCAGCTCAGGAAGATGCCCGAGACGGCGGCGCCGATGGAGATGCCCCACACCCACGAGGCGAACATCTCGTTCGACAAATGCGCGGCCTGGGCGGCCTGGTAGAAGATGGTCAGCGGGCCGGCCAGCGACACCAGCACGGCTAGAAAGCCGGCCGCGACGGCGGAGACGGACCAGTCGGACCAGCGCATGCCGAATGCACCCTCGCTGGTTGGTGATGCTGTATCGTCAGGGCGCAACGGCTCCTGCCGGTGCTGGGCGGTTTGATGCATCTGTGTCTCCTGCTGTCGTTATGGTTGGCCGCCGGTTATGGGTGGCGGTCCGTTGGCGGCGGCGCGTGCCGCTGCCAGTCCTACGTCGTGCGCCTCTCAGCCGGCGAGGAAGCGGGACAAGGCCTGGCTGAACGCCTGCGCCGCTTCGATGTTGGAAATATGCGATGCCTCCAGCGTCACCAGCTCAGCGCCCGGGATCAGCTCCCGCATGGCCTGCGCGTCGGCCACCGTCGTTACCGGATCGGCAGCGCCGGCAATGATCAGCGTGGGCACGGCAATCGAAGACAATTGCGCGCGCAGATCGGCCACGGCCAGCGCCTCGCAGCAGGCCGCATAGCCTTCCGCACTGCCGGCGCGCAGCGTGGCCGCCAGCGCCGCCACCGCCAGCGGTTCGACCGCCGCGAACGCCGGCGTGAACCAGCGCCCCGGCGCACCGTCGGCAATGCCGTCCAGCCCTTCCCTGCGCGCCAGCGCGGCGCGCTCGCGCCAGCCGGCCTCGGTGCCGATGCGCGCCGCCGAATTGGCGATCACCAGCTTGCGCAGCCGCTGCGGCGCGTGGATGCCCAGCCACTGCGCCGTGGCGCCGCCCATCGAAATGCCGCAGAAGTGGGCGCGCTCGATGTCGAGATGGTCGAGCAGCGCCACCGCATCCTGCCCCAGCTGCGCCAGGCTGTAGGGGCCGGCCGGCGCGGTGGACTGGCCGTGGCCGCGCGTGTCGTAACGGATCACGCGGAACTGGCCGCGCAGGCTGTCGGCCTGCGGCTGCCACATGCGCCAGTCCGTGCCGAGCGAGTTGGAGAACATCAGCGCCGGCAGGCGGGCATCGCCCTCGGTTTCAAAATGGATCTCGGTGTCTTTGATGCGAACGACTGGCATGAACTGGCTCCCGGTACGGATATTGGATTAACCCTGGTCGCCGCCACCGACCGGCAGCACGGTGCCGGTGATGTAGGACGCTTCGCTCGAGGCGAGGAACAGGATGGCGCGCACTTGCTCGTCGATGGAGCCGTAACGGTGCATCAGGCTGCTGGCCACGGTCTGGTCGATGATGCCCTGATACCAGACCTGCTCCTGCGCGCTGAGCGGCTTCTCGTTGCGCGGGATGCGGCGCGGCGGCGCTTCCGTACCGCCGGTGGCCACCGCGTTGACGCGGATGCCGTCCTGCGCATGCTCCATCGCCAGGCTGGCCGTCATGGCGTTGACGCCCCCCTTGGAGGCCGCGTACGGAATGCGGTAGATGCTGCGGGTGGCGATCGACGATACGTTGACGATCACGCCCTGCTGGCGCGCCACCATGTCCGGCAGCACGGCGCGGCAGCACCACAACGTGGGGAACAGCGAGCGCCGGATTTCGGCCTCGATCTGCTCGGGCGTATATTCCTGGTAGGGCTGGGCCCAGATGGTGCCGCCCACGTTATTGATCAGCACATCGACCCGGCCGTAGGCGGACAATGCGGCCGCCACCAGCTGTTCGGCGCCGGCCCAGGTTTCCAGGTCCACCCTGGCCACCAGCGCCAGCGCGCCCAGGGCCTGCACTTCGGCTGCCACTTCTTCCACCAGCTGCGAGCGGTCGGCCAGCACCAGTTGCGCGCCCTCCTCCGCCAGCGCCAGAGCCACACCGCGGCCTATACCCTGGGCCGCGCCCGTGACGATGACAACCTGTCCTTCAAAACGCCGTGCACTCATGCTGCCACCTCGCTGCTGGCCGAGAACTTCTCGAAATAGAAATTGGCTGGGCTCACACCGCATTCGGCCAGCCAGCGCCGCACCGCATCCACCATGGGCACCGGGCCGCACAGGTAGAGATCGACGTCGCCGTCGTTGAGCCACGCCTGATCGACATGCTGGGTCACATAGCCCTTGCGCGGATGCGGGCTGTCGACGGAAGCGACCACCGTGCGGTAGCTGAACTGCGGATGGCTGGCCGCGATGCGCTCCAGGTGGTCGAGCGCAACCAGGTCCACGTCGTTGGTCACGCCGAACACCATGCGCACCGGCTGGCGGAAGCCGCTGGCCGCCAGCACCTGCAGCATCGACAGGAAGGGCGCGATGCCCGTGCCGCCAGCCAGCAGCAGCAAGGGGCGCTGCACTTCGCGCAGGTAGAAGCTGCCGTACGGTCCGGAGAACGAGATCGGCTGTCCGACCTGCGCATCGTGCGCCAGGAAGGTGCTCATGCGGCCCTGCGGCACGTTGCGCACCACGAAGTCGTAGCGGCGCGCACCTGGCGCGGAGCTGAACGAATAGGAGCGCGTGAGCGCCGTACCGGGCACTTCGACATTGACGTACTGGCCGGACAGGAAGCCCACATCGGCGCCCTCTTCCAGTTCGATCGAAAAGCCCAGCGTCGTATCGGACAGCCGCTTGACCTGCGCCAGGCTGCCGGCGTAACGGGACACGCCCGTCTTGCAGGCCGCCGACGTGGCGGGGATGCGCACCACGCAGTCCGAGGTGGGTTTCATCTGGCAGGCCAGCACGTGGCGCCGGGCTGCGTCTTCCGGCGTCAGCGCGTCCTCGATGTAGCTCGACTCGGGCATGTCGTAGCTGCCCGACTCGCACAGCCCGCGGCAAGTGCCGCAGGCGCCGTCGCGGCAATCGAGCGGAATATTGACCTTCTGGCGATATGCGGCGTCGGCCAGCTTTTCGTTGTCGTTGCACGAAATGAAGCGGGTCACCCCGTCTTCAAACTGCAGTGCGATGCGGTAGCTCATCGTCTGTCTCCTGGTTCTGTTGCGGTAAAGCGGATGCGGCGTGCGGTGCGTATCTACAGGTGGTAGATATCGATCACCTGGTGGATGTAGTCGTTCTTCAGCACCACGTACTTATTGGTGATCAACGGCTGCTCGCCCGAGAAGTCGATCTCGTAGCGCATCATGCCGAAGTGGCTGAAGTCGGTCTGGTAGCGGTGGCTCAGCGTGTGCCAGTTGAAGCGCACAGTCACCCGCGCCCCGTCCTGCCGCTCGATCTCCACGTTGGAGATGTTGTGGCTGGTGCGCGTGTCCGGGATGGTGGCGCTCGAACGCTCGGTCTTGATGCGGAACACACGGTCTTCCAGGCCCTGGCGGGTCGGATAGAAGATCAGCGAAATCTCGCGCTGCGGATCGCCGATCAGCTGGCCGTCGTCGTCCCACGACGGCATCCAGTACTGGACCTGCGGGTGGTAGCATTCCAGCCAGTCATCCCACTGCTGGTCGTCCAGCAGGCGCGATTCGCGGTACAGGAAGGCGCAGATATCGGTCATGGCGACGGTCTTCATGCCTGCTCCCCCTCGCTGCGCACGGCGCGCTGCATCACTTCCAGCCAGTAGCGGTGCTGGATGGTGTACAGGCCTTCGTCCTCCGTCTTCACGCCGCTCATCACCGGCTTCAGGCCGATTTCTCGGGCGGCCGCATCGGCGCCGTCTATCCAGTGCTCGCTGCCGCGGCACATGTCGTTCCATTCCAGCGCGCTGCCCATATAGCCCTGCTGGCAGGCCCGGAATTCTTCCAGGTCGTCCGGCGTGGCCATGCCGCTGACGTTGAAGAAGTCCTCATACTGGCGGATGCGGCGGGCACGGGCCTCGTCCGGCTCGCCCTTGGGCGCGATGCAGTAGATCGTCACTTCCGTCTTGTCGACCGAGATCGGGCGCAGCAGGCGGATCTGGGACCCGAACTGGTCCATCAGGTACACGTTGGGATACAGGCACAGGTTGCGCGAGCGGCCTATCATCCAGTCGGCCGTGGCGCCGCCGAAGCGCTGCGCGTATTCCTCGCGGCGCGGGAAGTTGGGCCTGTCCTGCGGATTGGCCCACTGGGTCCACAGCAGCAGGTGGCCATGCTCGAAGGCGTAGAAGCCGCCGCCCTGCTTGCCCCACTTGCCCGCATCCATGGCGCGGATATTGTCCGGGCGCGTTTCGGCTTCGTCCTTGCGGCGGTTGGTGGTGGCCGCGTAGTTCCAGTGCACGGCCGACACGTGGTAGCCGTCGGCGCCGTTCTCGGCCTGCAGCTTCCAGTTGCCGTCGAAGGTGTAGGTTGACGAACCGCGCAGCACTTCCAGCCCGTCCGGCGACTGGTTGACGATCATGTCGATGATCTTGCCTGCCTCGCCCAGGAATTCGGCCAGCGGCGCCACGTCCGGATTGAGGCTGCCGAACAGGAAGCCCTTGTAGCTGTCAAAACGCGCCACCTTTTTCAGGTCGTGCGAGCCTTCCTTGTTAAAGCAGTCCGGGTAGCCGGCGTCTTCCGGATCCTTCACCTTCAGCAGCTTGCCGCTGTTGTTGAAGGTCCAGCCGTGGAACGGGCAGGTGTAGGTCGCCTTGTTGCCGCGTTTGTGGCGGCACAGCTGCGCGCCGCGGTGGGTGCAGGCGTTGATGAAGGCATTGAGTTCGCCCTGGCGGTTGCGCGCGATGAACACCGGCTGGCGCCCGATGTGGGTGCTGTAGTAGTCGTTGTTCTGCGGGATCTGGCTTTCATGGGCCAGGTAGATCCAGTTGCCTTCGAAGATGTGCTTCATCTCCAGTTCGAACAGGGCCGGGTCGGTAAAGGCGCGGCGGTGCAGGCGATAGTCGCCGCGCTCCTTGTCCTCGACCAGGAAGCCGTCCAGGCTTTCCAGCCTGGGTGCGGCGGCGGGATGAATGGGGATCATGATTTATCTCTCCCTCAGGCTGCGGCGCGCACGCGCTCCACCACGGCGGCGGGGGCCACTGGCGTTTCGGCGTACAGCTGGAAGTCGAAGTCGATCTCGGCGTACGGCGCCTGCAGGCCCTTGGCGGCGATGGCGGCCGGCTCGGTCACGTGGCGCACCGGCGGCACCAGGCCTTCGCGGCTGGCGAAGGCGAAATCGTCCCACAGGTATTTGTCGCCGTCGATGTTGATCTGGGTGGTCAGCTTGCGCTGGCCGTCGGCGCTGACGAAGAAGTGGATGTGGGCCGGACGGTGGCCATGGCGGCCCAGCTGGTCCAGCAGGCGCTGGGTGGTGCCTTGCGGCGGGCAGGAATAGCCGACCGGCAGGATGCTGCGCAGCTGGTAGCGGCCTTCGCCATCGGCGATGATGGTGCGGCGCAGGTTGAAGTGCGATTGCGTCTTGTCGAAGAAGGAGTAGTTGCCCAGCAGGTTGCAGTGCCACACTTCGACCTTGGCGCCCGGCAGCGGCTGGCCGTCCTGGTTGCGCACCGTGCCTTGCATGAACAGCACTTCGGCGCCTTCGCTCTCGGTGCCATCGTCCAGGCGGGCGTAGCCCTTGCTTTCGGGGGCGCCGGCCACGTACAGCGGGCCTTCGATGGTGCGCGGGGTACCGCCCGTCAGGCCGGCCTTCGCTTCCGCTTCGTCGGCGCGGATGTCGAGGAAGCGCTCCAGGCCCAGGCCCGGCGCCAGCAGTCCCAGTTCATTGCGGGCGCCCGCTTCGCTCATGTATTCCAGGCCCTTCCAGAATTCGCTGGGCTGGATGTCGAGATCCTCGATCGCCTTGCACAGGTCGCCCACCAGGCGCAGCACAACCTGCTGCACGCGCGGGTTCACGGGGCCGGTGGCGGTATCGCTGATCCAGCCCTTAACCAGGGTATCGATGTCGTTATGGGTCATGCTAGTCTCCTTCAGTTGGGTGGGGTGTTGGGTTCAGGCGTCGCCGTCGCGCACCGACGAGGGGTGGCGGCACAGCGGCATGATCTGGATCTGCATATACGGGAACAGCGGCAGGGACGTGAGCAGCGCGTGCAGCTCGTCCACGCCGGCCACGTCGAAGATGCTGACGTTGGCGTACTGGCCGGCGATACGCCACAGGTGGCGCCACTGGCCGCTGCGCTGCAGGCTCTGGGCCAGTTCGCGCTCGGTCTTCTTCAATTCATCGGCCTGGGCGGGCGGCATGGCCGGCGGCAGGTTCACATCCATGCGTACGTGGAATAACATCGTCGTCTCCTCTTTTCCGTTTTTCGATGCGCGATCAGCGGCGGCGCAGGTCGCGCAACTTGTCCATGTCCGGTTCCACGCCCAGGCCTGGACCGGTGGGCACCTGCAGCATGAAGTCCTGGTAGACCAGCGGCGTGCGCAGCACTTCCTGCGTCAGCAGCAAGGGGCCGAACAACTCGGTGCCGAAGGCCAGCTCGCCGAAGGTGGCAAACAGCTGGGCCGAGGCGGCCGTGCCGATGCCGCCTTCGAGCATCGTGCCGCCATACAGGCCGATGCCGGCCAGCTGCGCCACCGCCGCCACTTGCGCGGCCGGCACCAGGCCGCCGGACTGGGTGATCTTGACGGCGAAGACGTCGGTGCCGTCGTTGCGGGCAAAGGCCAGCGCGTCGAGCGGGCCATGCAGGGCCTCGTCGGCCATCAGGGCCACCGAGAAGCGCTGCGCCAGGCGCGCCATGGCGGCCGTGTGTTCGGCCCGCACGGGCTGCTCGATCAAATCGATGCCGCCCGCCTCCAGCGCCGCGATACCGCGCACCGCGTCCAGTTCGGACCATGCCTGGTTCACGTCCACCCGCACGCTGACCGCGTCGCCCAGCGCCTTCTTGATGGCCAGCACGTGGGCCACGTCGTCGGCCACGGGCCGGCTGCCGATCTTGAGCTTGAAGATGTTGTGGCGGCGCAGTTCCAGCATCTGTTCCGCTTCCGCGATGTCCTTGGCCGTGTCGCCGCTGGCCAGGGTCCAGGCCACGGGCAGCGCGTCACGCACCCGGCCGCCCAGCAGTTCGCTCAGCGGCACGCCCAGGCGGCGGGCCTGCGCATCGAGCAGCGCCGTCTCGATGGCGCACTTGGCGAAGCGGTTGCCCTGGATGACCTTGCGGATCTTGGCCATCGCTTTCGCCACCTGGCTCGCCTCCATGCCGACCAGCAGCGGCGCGATGTGGGTGTCGATATTGACCTTGATGCTGTCCGGGCTCTCTTCGCCGTAATTGAGGCCGCCGATGGTGGTCGCCTCGCCCCAGCCTTCGATCCCGTCGGCACAGCGCACCCGCACCAGCACCAGGGTCTGGGTATGCATGGTCGCCACGGACAGGCGGTGCGGACGGATCGTCGGGACCTCTGCCAGGATGACTTCTATGTTCGTGATCATATTTAATTTGTATAATGGGTCGCAATGGATACACGATATGCCACGCAAACCGGACCGTCCAACACTGAGTTAGTATTGTTTCCATACTCAAAAGGTATAATGTGGAATTACGTCACCTGCGCTATTTCGTCGCCGTCGCGGACGAGAAGAACTTCACGCGTGCCGCCAAGCGGCTGTTCATCGCCCAGCCTCCGCTGAGCCGGCAGATCCAGTTGCTGGAGGAGGAACTGGGGGTGGACCTGATCGAAAAGGGATCGCGCCCGCTGCGCCTGACGGAAGCGGGCCACTTCTTCCATGCGCACGCGCAGGAACTGCTGGCCAAGGCGGCCGAGCTGAAAACCATGACCCAGCGGGTGGGCAAGATCGAGCGCACGTTGTCGATCGGCTTTGTCGCCTCCACGCTGTATGGCCTGCTGCCGCAGATCGTGCGCCGCTTCCGCGAGCGTAATGCCAACGTCGAGGTGACGTTCCACGAACTGACCACCATGCAGCAGATCCAGGCCCTGAAGGATGGCGTGATCGACGTCGGCTTCGGCCGCGTCAAGAGCGAAGACCCCAACATCCGCCGCATCGTGCTGCGCGAGGAAAGGCTGATCGTGGCTCTGCCTTCGAACCATCCACTGGCCAGTTCCACCGATCCCGTCAAGCTGCTGGACCTGCAGATGGAGTGCGTAATCGTCTACCCCAAGACGCCGCGCCCCAGCTTTGCCGACCAGGTGCTGGCCGTGCTGACGGAGCGTTCCATCGCGCCGTACAAGATCATGGAGGTGCGCGAACTGCAGATCGCCATCGGCCTGGTGGCGGCCGGCCAGGGCGTGGCCGTGGTGCCGGAAAGCGTGAAGGGCATGCGGCGCGACGACGTGGTCTACCGCGACATCTCGGACCGCCACGCCATCTCGCCCGTGATGTTCAGCGTGCGCAAGCTGGACCGCTCGGAAGAGCTGCTTAGCATGCTGGCCGTGATCTACGAGATTTACGACGAGGTGGGGATCAGCTACGTGCGCGAGACGCTGTGAGCGCTGCTGCCGCGCCGCTGCCGCGCCGCTTGAAACGCAGGCCGGCCATCCTGCCCTGCGCCAGGCCGGCCGGATGCGCAAGACTTAAGGCACCAGCAGGCTGCGGATTTCCGGCTTGTCCAGGTTCTCCAGCGTGACCGCCACGGCTTCCGTAAAGATGGCCGTATCCTTGACAGCCGCGCCCTGCGCCGCCGCGATGGCGGCCTTCATGCCCAGGTAGCCCATCTGGCGGGGGTTCTGGATGATGAGGCTATTGATTTCGCCCTTCTTCAAACCATCCAGCAGGTATTCCGTCGTATCGAAGCCGACGAACTTCTTCTTGCCGGCCAGGCCGGCCTGCCGCAGCGCGCGCAGCATGCCGTCGCTGGACGATTCGTTCACGGCGAAGATGCCGTCGACGTCGGGCAGCTGTTCCAGCATCGCCAGCGCCTTGTGGTAAGCCTTGCCGCGCGTGCCTCCCCCATACTCGTCGGCGACGACGCGAATGCGCGGCGCGTATTTCTTGAGGTATTCGAGGAAGCCTTCGGCACGATCGTCGGTGGAGGCGCTGCCCGCCACCGTGCGCAACACCGCCACCGTGGCGGGCCCCGCGAGCTGCCCGGCCAGCCGTTCTGCCGCCAGCCGGCCGGCGGCATGGTTGTCCGTGCTAATGAAGTTGACCGGGGTCTTGTCGGCCAGCGCGGAATCGACCACGACGATCTTGATGCCCAGCGCCGCCGCCTTCTTCACCGGCTCCACCAGGCGCACGCGGTCGGTCGGGACGATGATGATGGCGTCCACACCCGGCTTGGTGTACACGCCGAGAATCTGGATCTGGGAATCGGTATCGTCGTTATTGGCAGGTCCGCGCCAGGTCAGATTGACATTGCCCGCCTCGCGCACGGCCAGGTCGACACCCTGGCGCATGAAGGTCCAGAAGTCCTGGTCGCGGGCCTTGGGGATGAAGACGATGTTAAGGTCGCGCGCCCAAGAGCAGACGGAAGTCGACGCCAACGAGACGCATATGCATAGAAGCAACAGAAGTTTCTTCATCGTCTAGCCCGAATAATTGATCGCTTCGCCGGGGGGGGGGGCCCGCGGCGGCCCCGGGCCCAAGGCGGATACTTTACTCCATATCGTTACGCGCCAGTTCGTTCAAAGCAACCCAACGATGCCGCCAACGCGGCCCCGCGAGCGCAATGATCAGCTCAATTGAGCTGGTTCTGGCTTGGCAAGACTATCGAATCGAATTCAAGCTAGCGCGCGCCGGGAGCGGGCGGGAACTCGCTCTCTCGATGCCTTTTTCCCTGTTGCTTGTTTCGCAGGTGCTTTGGCAGATTCCACTTTAGACTCCGCACCCTTCTGTGCCCTTGCCACGGCCACCGCGAGAGCCTTTGTCGGGGCGAGCTCACCTTTCAGAATTCGCTTTGCCGGAGTTGCCGCTAACTTTGCCGCCGATTTTGGTGCGGCCTTTCGTGCCAGAGGCCTTGCGGCCCCGGCCTCCACAGGCTCCGGCTCGACAATCGGCTCAACTACCAGGCGCAATTTCAATGCCCCGAGAACTCGAGCTATGGTTTCCATGCGCGGTTGGCTATTCAGTCGTAGTGCCTTGTATAACGCTTCGCGGGTGATGCCGGCGCTTTTCGCAATCTCGGTCATGCCACGTGCGCGCGCAACGTCACCAATTGCGGATGCCAGCAGCGCCGCATCATTTGCCGCTAATGCTTCGTTGATATAGGCGGCAGCGGCCTCGTCGCTACCGATGTATTGCGCCGGGTCAAATACCTCCAGACCCAGCCCATCAAGATCGGCCTTCGTAATGTTATGGTCAGACATTTGAAACTCCTTGACTACTCCGCTATCGCTCCACGGATGTGTGCCGGGTCGCCTGTTTAAACGACTTCCGACGAACCTCACTTCCGTCGCTTGGAAGCGGTTTTTGCATTTGGCGCCGCAGAAGCTTTAGCCGCCTGCTGGGTGGAAAATCGCTTCCTGATTTCACCGAACATCAATTTGGCTTCATCAATATCGGCTTGTTGACGATTTTTCGTTCCGCCAGCGAGTATGACGATCACGATGCCGCCCAATTCGCCAAAGTAGATGCGATATCCTGGTCCTATGTGAATCTTGAGCTCACTGACGCCTTCACCAACCGGTTCGATATCACCTTGCCCTTTTTTCAATCGCTCAATCCGCTGCGCAACGATTGCCGCCGTGGTTTGGTCCTTGCCGATGAGGCTCGCCATCCATTTCGTAAATTTTCCAGTGTTCGATATGGTCTTCATGTCTGCCACTGTAATCATTCGATTACACCAATTGTATGCATTCGATTGTGGCACATCAATGAAAATCTGCTCCTTTCGGAACGGGCAGGGCCCGCGCAGCCCGTTGCGCGTCAATATTCGTGACTATGTGTCACTATTCGCCATCACTTGGCTCGTATTGAACGACGCTGCCACATCGACCAGCTGCTGCCTGACCCAGACATGGGCAGGGTCGCGGTGGAAGCGCTCGTGCCAGATCATGGCTGGCGACAAGGGCGCTAGCTGCAGCGGCAGATCCAGCAGCGCCAGCGAAAGCCGCTTCGCGAGCAGGCGCGCCAAACGGCTGGGCAAGGTGAGTATCATGTCGCTGTCCGCCACCAACATCGCACCGGCAAGAAAGTGGGGAACGCGCAGCGCGACGCGGCGCGTGAGCCCCAGTGCCGAGAGCGCGACATCGACGGCACTCTCTCCCACCCCGGAAATGGTCACGGCAACGTGACGCAAGCTCACGTAACGCTCCAGACTGAGTCCATCCGCCACAACGGGATGATCTGACCGCACCACACACACGAAGCTGTCGTTGTAAAGGCCGCGCCGGTGGAAACTGCCGGGCAGCGTGTTGAAAATGCCCAGTGCCAGATCCGCGCCTCCCTGCTCGATAAGCCGCACATTGTCGCCGGCAGGTTGCGCGACATGGAGACTGAGCGCGGGCGCATGGCGCTCGAAGCGGGCCATCAAACCAGCCAGGACCACCAGGCTCAGGTGGTCGTGTGCGGCGATCGCGATGCGACCCGTTGCCGAGGCGGGATCGAAGACGGCGGGCGAGACGATGCCTCGCACATCGTCCAGCAGCTTGGCCACCGGGCCTGCCAGCGCTTCCCCGCGGGGCGTCAGTTCCAGGCCGAGCTTGCCGCGCACCAGCAGCCGGTCACCCAGCATCGTGCGCAGTCGCCCCAGCGCGCGGCTGGCGGCCGGCTGGCTCAAGCCCAGGCGCAGGCCCGCCTGGGTGACGCTGCGCTCACGAACGAGTGCATCGAACAGTTTTAACAGGTTGAGGTCGAGCGCAGATAAATCCACTTGATGCATGTTGGCTATGACTTCTATGTCATTGGGGAATATCGAACCATCATGCACCATTCGGTTTCAACTGAAAAGGAGATTCCCAAATGACCGTTTCCCTCCCCCTGCCTTACGTTGTACTCGGCGTAACCGGCCGTACCGGCGCCGCTGCCGCCGATGCGCTCTTGCGCGCCGGCCAACCGGTGCGCGTCGTCGTGCGCGACCCGGACCATGGCCGACCGTGGGCCGACCGTGGCGCAGAGGTTGCCGTGGCCGACCTGACCGACCTGGCCTCGATGGTCCAGGCGCTCAGTCGGGCCCAGGGCGCCTATGTCGTCAGCCCGCAGCAGTACCATCGTGAAGACCTGTTCGAGGTGGCTGACTTGATCGCCACTATCACGGCGCGCGCGGCGGTTGCGGCGGACGTGCCCAGGCTGGTGGCACTGTCCTCGGTGGGCGCCGACCGTGAAAGCGGAACGGGATGGATCAGGATGAACCGCATGTTCGAACAGCGCTTGGGCGAATCCGGTGTCTCCACCACCTTCCTGCGTGCGGCCTATTTCATGGAGAACTGGCTGCCGATGGTCGGACAGGCCGTGCGCAGCGGCACGCTACCGACGTTCCTCGCGCCACCACAGCGTCCGCTGCCGATGGTGGCGACTGTCGACGTCGGCAGCGCCGCGGCAGCTTTGCTGCAGGAGGCACGGACGGGGACCCGCGTCGTCACGCTCTCGGGGCCCCAGGACTACGCTCCGAATGATGTCGCCGCCATTATCTCAGCCACGCTCGCGAAGCCTGTCGAGGTGGCCGTCCTGCCGGAAGTGGAGTGGCCCAAAGCGCTGGCGAATGCCCGATTCTCAAGCGCTGCCCTGGCTGGCTTTGCCGAAATGACCCGTGGCCTCAATGACGCATATATCGACATTAAGAGCGATCCCAACGCGGTTGAATGGGCTGGAACAACGGCGCTCGAACGGGTCGTCGTCGAGCTGGCCCAGCGTTAACGGTAAAGGCCAGCGGGAGCTAGATGCTGAAACCAGCTTCGCACCACACCAGACGAGCATTCGAGAGAGTGACTAAGGAGCGGAGTCGATGGTCTTGTGGGTATGGATACGGCGTAGAATGGCCTTGGGTCCATCTATCTCGAAAGAAATCTTATATGAATGGTTCGAGAAGACGTCTATCGTATAGACCTTCGGATTTTTGAATCCTGTCAGAGGGTGGAGCCTTCTGGTGGCTGGAATCGGGTCCCTCATCAGATCCCGGATGGCTTCTTTGGCCGCGTTCTGGATGTCTAGGGGCAGCCGCTTAAAATCCTGATCGAAGCGAGAATTGCGCTCGATCGTCATGATCCGCTGGCGGCGCTGCAATTAGACACCCATCGCAGCAAACAGGTCATCCGGGTTACTGAACTCACCGTCAACCACTACGTCAGCCTCGGCGATGTGTTCGCCGATGAGCCAGACTATCGAATTCAGGCTGTTGTGCAGCGTAGCGAGAATTTCGAGCAGTGAGTCGTAGCAATCAACTACGCAGTCGTCAGCGGTCAGCCGGTCATCATCTATCGCATTTTGACGCTTTTCGACATTGAGAGCATAAAATTCACCGACCACATTGCGTGTCTTCTCGAACATAGCAGCTAATTTATCGAGATGCTCAGTTTCTGCTGGCATGCTTCTTTGCATTTGTTCCACGAAACGTTCAGCCATCAAGGCCATCCCATGGAACTTTGCTGTTTGGATTTCCATCTTGGCGACGGTCTTCTCAATCTCACCAAGCAGTTCGAGATCGCGTGGCTCGCCCCCAAACTCTTGATCGACATGGCGTCCAAACGCCATGAGTTTTCGGAATTCTACAGCTGACATTTCGGCCTCCCTTCGGAGTTCCATCAAATCTATCATATTCGCGCTCGGCTAGTGAAAGCAATAGCCGACTGCTAGTGTAGCCGACATTCTTTGAAAGCACGGCATGAGCCAAGCTGATAAACGAATTGCACGAGTACCGGCATGCATAATTCGCCATTGAGACTCCCCAGCATACGTCAACTGGTAAGTATGTTGGCAACTAGAATCAACAAAAACGAAAAAAGCCAGTCCGAAGACTGGCCTTTTTCGTTGAATCTATTGGTCGGGGCGAGAAGATTCGAACTTCCGACCCCTTGCACCCCATGCAAGTACGCTACCAGGCTGCGCTACGCCCCGACGAGGTGAGAATTATAGCAGCCCGTTTAGCCTTTTGTCACACTTGCCTGGCATATTTCGGCAATAAACCTTACATTTTTGTCGGATATTATTGGCCGGGCCCGCTCAAACTAGCTTGACGGCCAGTTCCGGCAAGCCTTCCACCCGCCCTGCCAGCATCTGCCCGCGCACCACGGCACCCACGCCTTCGGGCGTGCCGGTGAAGATCAGGTCGCCCGCTTCCAGCGCAAACAGCGTGGACAGATTGGCGATCGTTTCGCTGACGGACCAGATCAGGTGCGCGATGGTGGCGGCCTGCTTGCGCACGCCGTCCACGTCCAGCGTGATGGCCGCGTGGCCGATGTCACCCGCTTCGTCCGCGCGCACCAGCGTGCCCACCGGCGCCGAAAAATCGAAGGCCTTGCCGATTTCCCAGGGCCGGCCGGCGTCGCGCATCTTGAACTGCAGGTCGCGCCGTGTCATGTCCAGGCCCACGGCGTAACCGAAGATATGGCGTGCCGCGTCCTCCACGGCGATGTTGCGGCCGCCGCTGCCCAGCGCCACCACCAGCTCGCACTCGTAGTGCAGGTTGGCCGTGGCCGGCGGATACGGCAATTCCAGCACCTGCCCCGGCGCGACCGGCACCACGGCCTGCGCGTCGTTCGGCTTGCAGAAGAAGAACGGCGGCTCGCGCTCGGGGTCGAAACCCATCTCGCGCGCATGCGCGGCGTAGTTGCGGCCGACGCAGTAGACGCGCCGCACGGGGAAGCGCTGTTCGGTGCCTGCCACCGGCAGGCCGACGATCTCGTGGGCGGGGAATACGTAGGATGTCATGCAGCCTCCTTGCTGGCGTTGGAATCGGAATGCGGATTGATCAGGACAGCAGCAACGCACCCAGGGCGACGCGGTAGGCGCGCGTGAGCGCATCCTTGTCCAGGCCCGGATGATGGAGCGCCCGCAGCGGCAGCCCCTGGAACAGGGAGATCGTCGCCTCCAGGCGCCCGTCTAGCGTGGCGTCATCCACCGCCAGGCCGTGCCGCTCGCGGCCAGCCTTGACGATGGCGCGGAACTGCTGGCGCATGCACAGGTCGGCATGCACCAGCACGGCCGCCACCTTGGGATTGCGCGACGCCTCGGCGAAGATTTCCAGCTTGAGCGTCCAGAATTCCGGCGCCATATGCTCGTTGACGGAAGTGTCGATCTCGTCGACGATGGCCTGGAGCGGATCGTCCTTCTGCTCCAGGTCGCGCAACAGCAGCGCGACGCGCTCGACCTCTTCTTGTACAAAGGCGGCGATGATGGCGTCCTTGCCGTCGAAGTAGTTGTAGATATGGCCGGCGCTCATGCCCGCCGCCTTCGAGATCTCGGCCATGCTGGCGCCGTGAAAACCGCTGCGGCTGAAACAGGTGGCCGCCGCGTCGAGCACCTGCCTGCGGCGGCTCAGCGCCCGTTCCGGGTCGGCGTGTCGTTTTTCGGTGATGCGCATGGGTACTTCCGTAATGTCTGATCCAACCGATACTGTGGACAAGGCGGCGGCGTTTGTCAATTTCACTGCGCCGTGCTGGCGGCCGCCGCCACCTTGCCCTCTTCCTGCCAGCCGCCGCCCAGCACCTTGTACAGCGTGACGGCGTTGCCGGCCTTGGCCAGGCGCGCCGTGATCAGGCTTTGCTGGGCCGCGTACAGCGCGCGTTGCGACACCAGCGCGTTCAGGTAGGACTCGGCGCCCTTGCGGTAGCGCGCCTCGTGGATGCGGAAGCTCTTGTCCGACGCTTCGGCCAGGGCCTGCTGCGACGCCAGCCGTTCATCCAGCGTGCCGCGCACGGCCAGCGCGTCGGCCACTTCGCGGAAGGCGCTCTGGATCGCCTTGTCGTACTTCGCCACGGCGATGTCGCGGTCCGCCTTGGCGATATCGAGATTGGCGCGGTTGGCGCCGCCGTCGAAGATCGGCAATCGGATCTGCGGCAAGAAGCTCCAGGCGGACGAGCCGCCCTTGAACAGGCCCGCCAGGTCGCCGCTGGCGCTGCCGGCCGTCGCCGTCAGCGAAATGCTGGGGAAGAAGGCCGCGCGCGCCGCGCCGATGTTGGCGTTGGCGGCGCGCAGCGCGCGCTCCGCCTGCAGCACGTCGGGCCGGCGCTGCAGCACGTCGGACGGCAGGCCGGCAGGCAGGCTGGCCGTCTGCGTCACGGCCTCCAGTTCGCCTTGCGGCAGCAAGGCGTCCGGCACGGCGCTGCCCACCAGCAGCGTCAGCGCGTTGCGGTCCTGCGCCACCTGCGCCGTGTAGACGGCCATGTCGTTGCGGGCCGCTTCCACGCTGCTTTGCGCCTCGTACATGTCGACGCCGGACGTGGCGCCGGCGGCAAAGCGACGCTGGCTCAGTTCAAAGCTGATCTGCTGGCTCTTGAGCGTATCGGCAGCCAGCGCCAGGCGCTGCTGGTCGGCGACCAGCGTCAGGTAGCTGTTGGCCACTTCCGCCACCAGGCTGATTTGGGCGGCGCGCCGCGCCTCCTCCGTGCCCAGGTAGCTTTGCAGCCCCGCTTCGGACAGGTTGCGCACCTTGCCGAAAAAGTCCAGTTCATACGACGACACGGCCAGGCCGCCGCTGTACTGGCGGCCGATGGCGGCCTCGCCGTCGGGCCGCATGTTGGCCGGCGTGCGCGAGGCGTTCTGGCTTACCGAGGCCGACACGGACGGTAGCTGCGCCGCGCTGGTCACACCGTACTGGGCGCGAGCCTTCTCGATATTGAGGGCCGCCACCCGCAGGTCGCGGTTGTTGGCCAGCGCCAGCCCGATCACCTGGCGCAGTCGTACGTCAGTGAAGTAGTCGCGCCAGGCGATGTCGGCTGCAGCCTGCGCATCGGGCGACACAGGCGCCGGTTTGTAGGCGTCGCCGGACGGCCAGGCTTGCGCCACCGGCGCCGGCGGCTGCTGGTACACGGGCGCCAGGCTGCAGCCGGACAGCAGGATCGCCGCGGCGATGGAAATCAATGTCTTGTTCATTTGCTTTGCTCCGCAACTGCGGTTGGAGCCGCTGCCCCGTGCCGGGCGGCGAACAGGCCGCGCACCAGCACGAAGAACAGCGGCACGAAGAAGATGCCGAGGAAGGTGGCCGACAGCATCCCGCCCAGCACGCCCACGCCGATGGCGTTCTGGCTGCCCGAGCCGGCACCGCTGGCCACGGCCAGCGGCAACACGCCCAGGCCGAAGGCGATCGACGTCATCAGGATGGGGCGCAGGCGCAAACGCACCGCCTGCAGCGTGGCCTGGTGCAGCGGCACGCCCTGCTCCTGCAGCTCCTTGGCGAATTCCACGATCAGGATCGCGTTCTTGGCCGCCAGGCCTACCACGGTCAGCAGGCCGACCTGGAAGTACACGTCGTTCGACAGATGGAAGGCCCATGTGCCCAGCACGGCGCCGATCACGCCCAGCGGCACCACCAGCAGCACCGAGAACGGCACCGACCAGCTTTCATACAGCGCGGCCAGGCACAGGAACACGATCAGGATCGAAATCGAGTACAGGGCCGGGGTCTGGGCGCCGGAGTCGCGCTCCTCGGTCGACAGGCCGGTCCACTCGATGCCTATGCCGGGCGGCAGCTGGGCCGCCATCTTTTCCATCTCGGCCATGGCCACGCCCGAACTCTGGCCCGGCGCCGGCATGCCCAGCACTTCGACGGACGGCATGCCGTTGTAGCGTTCCAGGCGCGGCGAGGCGTAGATCCAGCGCCCGCTGGCGAAGGCGGAAAACGGCACCATCTCGCCGGCGGCGTTACGCACGAACCACTTGCCCAGGTCTTCCGGCGCCATGCGCGCATCGGCCTGGCCTTGCATGTACACCTTCTTGACGCGGCCACGGTCGACGAAGTCGTTCACGTAGGAGCCGCCCCAGGCCGTGCTGAGTACCTTGTTGACATCGGCGATGGCCAGGCCCAGCGCGGTGGCCTGCTGCTGGTCGATCGTGATCTTGTACTGCGGCGTATCTTCCTGGCCGTTGGGACGCACGCCCACCAGCAGCGGATTCTTGGCCGCCATGCCCAGCAACTGGTTGCGGGCCGCCATCAGGGCATCGTGGCCCACGCCGCCCTGATCCTGCAGCTGCAGGTCGAAGCCGCTGGCGTTACCCAGCTCCAGCACGGCCGGCGGCGCGAAGGCGAACACCATCGCGTCCTTGATGCGGGAGAAGGCGCCCATCGCGCGGCCCACCACAGCCGGCGCGCGCAGGGCGGCGCCCTTGCGCTCTTCCCAGTCCTTCAGGCGCACGAAAGCGATACCCGTGTTCTGGCCGTTGCCGCCGAAGCTGAAGCCGGCCACCGTGAAGATCGACTGCACGGCATCCTTTTCATCGACCATGAAGTGCTGCTCGACCTGCTCGATCACCTTCAGCGTGCGCTGCTGGGTGGCGCCGGTGGGCAGCTGCACCTGGGCGAACAGCACGCCCTGGTCTTCCGCCGGCAGGAAGGAGGTAGGCAGGCGCATGAAGGCCAGCGCCAGCACCACCAGCAGCACGCCATACAGCGCCATCGAACGGCCGCCGCGGCGCAGGATGGCGCCGACCCAGCCCTGATAGCGGCTGCTGCCACGCTCGAAGCTGCGGTTGAACCAGCCGAAGAAGCCGGTATTGATGGCGTGGTGTCCCTTGGCCACAGGCTTGAGGAAAGTCGCGCACAGGGCCGGCGTGAACACCATGGCCACCACCACCGACAGCACCATGGCCGATACGATGGTGACGGCAAACTGGCGGTAGATCACGCCGGTGGAGCCGCCAAAGAAGGCCATGGGCACGAACACGGCCGACAGCACCAGGGCAATGCCCACCAGGGCGCCCGTGATCTGCCCCATGGACTTGCGGGTCGCCTCTTTCGGCGACAGTCCCTCTTCCGTCATTACCCGTTCCACGTTCTCCACCACCACGATGGCATCATCCACCAGCAGGCCGATGGCCAGCACCATGGCGAACATGGTCAGCGTATTGATCGAGTAGCCCAGCGCGGACAGCACGCCGAAAGTCCCCAGCAACACCACCGGCACGGCCATGGTGGGGATTAGCGTGGCGCGCACGTTCTGCAGGAACAGGTACATGACGAGGAACACCAGCACGATGGCCTCGGCCAGCGTCTTGACCACTTCCTCGATCGACAGCGTGACGAAGGGCGTGGTGTCGTAGGCCACCACGGCCTTCATCCCGGCCGGGAATTGCTTGCCCATCACGTCGATCTTGTGCTTGACGGCGGCGGCCGTGTCGAGCGCGTTGGCGCCCGTGGCCAGCTTGATCGCCACGCCGGTGGCGGCATGGCCGTTGTAGCGGGCCACGGTGTTGTAGCTCTCGCTGCCCAGTTCCATGCGGGCCACGTCGCGCAGGCGCACGGTGGCGCCGCTGGCGGCAGTCTTGAGCAGGATGGCGCCGAACTGCTCCGGCGTCTGCAGGCGGCTTTGCGCCGTCACGGTGGCGTTCAGCTGCTGGCCCGGCATGGCGGGCGCGCCGCCCAGCTCACCGGCCGACACTTCCGTGTTCTGCGCCGTGATGGCCGCGCTCACGTCGGCCGGCGTCAGCTGGTAGCTTTGCAGCTTGGCCGGGTCGAGCCAGATGCGCATCGCGTACTGGGAGCCGAACAGCGTCACGTCGCCCACGCCCTGCACCCGGCTCAGCGGATCGATCACGTTGGCGGCCACGTAGTCGCCCAGGTCGGCCTGCTTCATGCTGCCGTCCTCGGAAATAAAGCCCAGCACCATCAGGAAGTTCTTGGTGGACTTGGATACCACCAGGCCCTGCTGGGTGACGGCGGCCGGCAGCAGCGGCGTGGCCAGCTGCAGCTTGTTCTGCACCTGCACCTGCGCGATGTCGGGGCTGGTGCCGTTCTGGAAGGTCAGCGTGATGCTGATGCCGCCCGTGGCGTCGCTCGACGAGGACATGTAGCGCAAACCGTCGATGCCCTTCATCTTCTGCTCGATCACCTGGGTGACCGCGTCTTCCACCGTGCGGGCCGATGCGCCCGGATAGGAACCGGTGATGGAAATGGAAGGCGGCGCGATGCTTGGGTACTGCGAAACGGGCAGCCCGTGTATCGCCAGCACGCCCGCCAGCATGATGACGATCGCCACCACCCAGGCAAAGATGGGGCGGTCGATGAAAAATCGTGCCATTACTTTTCTCCTGGATTAGTGGGCGCTCTTGGCGTTGGCCGGCATGGCGCCGCCGGCGGCAACGGCGGCCGGCGTGGCGGGGGCGGTGGCAGCCACCGTGGCAGGCGCGCCCGGCTTGACCTTCTGCACGCCTTCCACGATCACGCGGTCGCCCGCGGCCAGGCCGGAAGTGACCAGCCACTTGTCGCCGACGGTGCCGCCGGTGACGAGGATGCGCTGCTCGACCTTGTTGTCGCGGTTGAGCACCAGCGCCGTCGCCTCGCCCTTGGGATTGCGCGTCACACCCTGCTGCGGCACGGCGATGGCCTGTTCGTCCACGCCGTTTTCCAGCACGGCGCGCACGAACATGCCGGGCAGCAGATCGTGTTTCGGATTGGGGAACAGCGCGCGCAGGGTGACGTTGCCGGTGCCGGGATCGACGCTGGCGTCGGCGAACTGCAGCTTGCCCGCTTGCGCGTACTTGCTGCCGTCGGCCAGGATCAGGCTCACCCTGGCCTGGCCGCCCGACTGTTTCAGGCTGCCCGATTCGAGCGCGCGCTTCAGGCGCAGCATCTCGGTGCTGGTCTGGGTGACGTCGACATAAATGGGATCGAGCTGCTGCACGGTGGTGAGCGCGGCGGCCTGGCCGGCCGTCACCAGCGCGCCAGGGGTCACCGTGGAGCGGCCGATGCGGCCGCCGATGGGCGCTTCCACCCGCGTGTATTTGAGGTTGATGGCGGCCGCCTCGACGGCGGCGCTGGCCGACTCCACTTCAGCCTTGGCCTGTTCGTTGGCGGCCACGGCGTCATCGAGCTCCTGGCGGCTCACGCCCTCGATCTGCACCAGCTCCTTGTAGCGTGCCGCTTTCGGGCCGCTGGTGAGCAGGTTGGCGCGGGCCTTGGCCAGTGCCGCCTTGGCCGAATTGTAGGCCGCCTGGTAGCTGGCCGCGTCGATCTGGTACAGGGCGGCGCCGGCCGCCACGTCCGCACCCTCGACAAAGCGGCGCTGCTGGACGATGCCGCTCACCTGCGGCCGCACCTCGGCCACCTGGAAGGCGGCGGTGCGGCCCGGCAGTTCGGTCGTGATCGGCAACGCCTGGGGCGTGACGGTAAAGACGCCCACTTCCGCCACCTGCGCATGAGGTGCTACGGCCGTGGATGGGGAGCAAGCAGCCAGCAGGCCGCTCGAGCAAAGCACAAAGATGGCGCCGGCACGGCGGCGCGCACGCTGGGAAAGCAAGGTTTCCATTGTTATTTTTCCAATCCGATAATGAAACTGATTGATAGAATGAACGATCATTCTAATAACGTCAAGAAACAATTTGTAACGGCATATGTCACGGAAATAAACAGGCCCGCGGAACCGGGACGGTTCGGCGGGCCTGCTGGCGCGAATGAAAATGGGGACGGCGGGGGCTTACTTCCAGCCGCCGCGCAGCTCGCGCACCTGCTGGTACAGGTATTCCGGCGTGGCGTCGGGCGGCGCCACGGGCTGGCCCACGGCCAGCGCCAGGCGCGAACGCAGGCCCTTGCGGAAGGTGCGCTCCAGCACGTTCTCGGCGCCCCGGCTCAGCAAGTGGCCCCACAGGCCGCGCAGCGCCATGGGGATCACGGGCACTTGGGAGCGGGCCACGATCTTGGCGATGCCACCCTTGAATTCGTTCATCTCGCCCGTGGTGGTCAGCTTACCTTCCGGGAAAATGCATACAAGGTCGCCCTCGTGCAGCGCCTGGGCGATGTCCACATAGGCCTTCTCCATCAGCCACGGGTCTTCCTTGGCCGGCGCGATGGGGATGGCGCGCGCCGTGCGGAAGATCCAGCCCAGCAGCGGCAGCTTGAAGATGCGGTGGTCCATCACGAAACGGATCGGGCGCGGACTGGCCGCGCCGATCACGATGGCGTCCACGTAGCTCACGTGGTTACACACCAGCACCGCCGCCCCCTCCACCGGAATGCGGTCGGCATTGATGCACTTGACGCGGTGCACGGTATGGATCAGCAGCCAGGCCAGGAAGCGCATCAGGAATTCCGGCACCAGCGAGAAGATGTAGACGGCCACCAGCGCGTTCATCAGCGCCGTGGCCAAAAACAGTTCCGGTATCGTCAACCCCTGCCCCAGCAGCACGATGGCCACGCCGGCCGCCGCCACCATGAACAGTGCGTTCAGGATGTTCATGCCGGCGATGGTGCGCGACAGGTGGCCCGGCTCGCAGCGCACCTGGATCAGCGCGAACAGGGGCACGATGAAGAAGCCGCCGAACATGCCTATCATCAGCACGTCGCCCAGGATGCGCAGCGTGCCATGCAGCGCCAGCCAGTCGAATGCCCCCAGCCGCGCCCCGCCCTGCGCCACGATGGCAGCGGCCACCTGGCCGCCGCTGGCGGTAAAGCCCACGCTGGCCAGATACAGGTCGATGCCGAACAAGGTCAGGCCGATGGAGCCGAACGGCACCAGCCCCAGTTCCACCTTGCGCCCCGACAGCCGTTCGCACAGCAGCGAGCCGGCGCCCACGCCCAGCGAGAAGATGGTCAGCAGCAGCACGAACACGTTGTGGTCGCCGTGCAGGTAATCCTTGGCATACACGGGGAACTGGGCCAGCACCAGCGCACCGTAGAACCAGAACCACGAGTTGCCCAGCATGGACAGGAACACCACCCGGTTCTTGCGCGAAAAGCCGATGTTGCGCACCGATTCGGCCAGCGGATTGGGGCTCACGCGCAGCGTGGCGTCGGCCGCCGGCGTGTGCGGGATGCGGTAGCTGGCGATCAGGCCCAGCACGGCCGTGAGGATGGTGCCGCCGGCCGTGAGCAGCAGGCCGGCCGGCTTTTGCATCACCAGCACGGCGCCCAGCACTTCGCCGAGCAGGATGCCGACGAAGGTGCCCATCTCCGTCACGCCGTTACCGCCGATCAGTTCTTCCGTCTTCAGGTGCTGCGGCAGGTAGGCGTATTTGACGGGGCCAAACAGCGTGGAGTGGATGCCCATGCCCACCACGGCCGCGATCAGCAGCCACAGGATGTGCTGCATCCAGCCGATGCCGGCCACGCACATGATGCCCAGCTCCAGCCATTTGACGAAGCGGGTCAGGCCCGATTTTTCGAACTTGTCGGCCATCTGCCCGGCCGTGGCCGACAGCAGCACGTAGGGCAGGATGAACAGGCCCGGTATCAGGTTGGTCAGCAGCGAAGGCTTGAGCGTGGTCCAGCTCAGCGCATCGTAGGTGAGGATGACCATCAGCGCCGTCTTGAACAGGTTGTCGTTGAACGCGCCCAGGAACTGGGTCCAGAAGAACGGGGCGAAGCGGCGCTGCGACAGCAGGGAAAACTGGTTGGCTTGGCTCATATCGGACGGTGTGGATGGCAATGGATAGAGAACATACAGCAGTCGCCAGGGCGCCGCAACGGCGGTGAGGATCGAATAGCGCCGCCACCGGCGGCAGGGATCAGGACGGGGCCATGATTAATGATTCATATCAGGAAATAAAGTTGCATTAGGCAAAAATAACTATTGCAGTCTTTGTAACTGAACAGTAAAATTATTATTGCCGTACAGCAAGAGGCCGACGCGACCAGCGCACGCCCCCGATACTGGACGGCCTACTAATTAAGGACATAAGCATGAAACACCGCATCATCATCGCCGCGATCGCCGCTCTGGCAGCACCACTGGCCGCCCAGGCTGACAACGCCTACTTCGGCGCCAACGTAGGCCGCGCTGAACAGAAGCTCTCCGTCGACGACACTTCGACCAAAGAAAACACCACCGGCTTCAAACTGTATGGCGGCTACGACTTCACCCGCAACGTCGGTATCGAAGGCGGCTACGTCGCTTTCCGCAAAGTGGAAAAAACGGCCTACGGCTACGGCGTATCGTCCAAGCCGGAATCGATCTATGTTGCCGCCACCGGCACCCTGCCGCTGGGCGAACAGTTCGCCCTGTTCGGCAAAGCTGGCGTGGCGTTCAACCACACCAAGATCGACGCTTGGGGTCCAGGCCTGTCCGACAGCACCACCAACAACCAGACCACCCCGATGATCGGCGTCGGCGCTTCGTTCGCGCTGGACAAGAAAATCAGCTTCGTCGCCGAATATGAAAACTTCGGCAAGGTCGCCAAAGAAGGCGGCGACAGCATCAAGGCCGACCTGCTGTCGTTCGGCGTGCGCGTCAAGTTCTGATCGCCCTCAGGTTCGCCTGATCGCAAAGCCGGCTACGCGCCGGCTTTTTTTCGTCCCGGCGCCGCGCCTCAGGGCTTGCGCGCCACCAGGTTGATCAGCGTTTCCTCGCGCACGGCGGGCGGCTTGATGCGCAGCACCGTCTCGAGCATGCCCAGGTCCTCGCGGCTCCACCACAGGAAGGGATAGGACACGGCGCTGTCGGGCACCGCAAAGCCGGCCGCGCGCACCATGGCCAGGTATTCCGGCGCCGTCTTCTGCACCTCCATCGGATGGCGGAACAGCAGGCGGATGATCCAGGAATGGATGTAGCGCCGCGTCGATTCGGCAAACAGCAGCACCCCGCCCGGCTTGAGCACGCGGAAGAATTCCGCGATCGCCCGTTCCTGGTCGATCAGGTGGTGGAAGGTCTGGTGGCAGAACAGCAGGTCCACCGAGTTGTCCTCCAGCTTGATGTTGGAGCTGGAGCAGCACACATAGTCGGCCTCGATGTTCAGCGCCCGCGCCTCCTGCGCCGCCGCCACCAGCATCTCGGGATCGATATCCATGGCGATCAGCCGCTGCGGCGCAAAGCGCTGCCGCAGCTTGTACAGCGAACGGCCGTAGCCGCAGCCCACGTCGGCCACCACCGGGTAACTGCGGGCCGGCTCCGGCATCAGCCGCTGCAGATCGGCCAGCGCCCGCTCCAGCACGTGCACGGTCCAGGTATTGCTGCGCAAGAACCACTTGCCGAATGCCGTCTCCGGAACATGGGGATCGGTGACGGCGGTTATTGCATCAAGATTTGCGCTCATAGGCTGTGTTTAAAACTATGTATGAAATTACATGAAATGACAGGTCAGACCACCATTATAATTCCTGACAGGCAATTAGTTGCAGAATTCGCAAACTGGATTTTTTCATTCCCGTCCACCGCCTGCCGCCCCTTGTGATACGGCGCGCCAGTCAATTTGGCCCAAAAACGTTACAATGCCGCACTCTTCCAGTTTTGCCGTCTTTCATCGTGTCCATACGTTCCGCCTCCCGCCTGGCCGCGCACCTGCTGCGCACCACCCTGCTCTCGCTGCCACTGTGGATGGCGCCGGCCGGCCATGCGCTGGCCGACGGCGGCATGGTGGCGCCGGCGGCGGCCGTGCATGCCGGCCCGGCGCCGATGCGCTTCCTGCTCACCTTCGACGACGGCCCGGCCGCCGCCGCCAGCGACAACCCCACCGTGCGCATCCTCGAGGCGCTGGCCCACAACCCCTACCAGGACGGCATCAAGGCCGTGTTCTTCACCCAGACCCGGGCCTGGCATGGCGGCGGCACCGAGGTGGGGCGCGGGCTGATCCGCCGTGAATACGACGACGGCCATCTGGTGGCCCTGCACAGCGCCACCCTGTTCCACGCCAACCACCGCTTCATGAGCCAGGCCAGCCTGGAGGAATCGCTGCAGCGGGGCGTGGACGACCTGACCGGCGTGACCGGCAGCGCGCCATCGCTGGTGCGCCCGCCGTTCTGGGCCTACGACGCCGACACGCTGGCCGCCTACCACCGGCATGGCATGCAGATGCTGCTGACCGACCTCAATGCCAACGACGGCAAGATCTACGGCATCAACTTCAGCTGGCACAAACGCGCCAACATGCTGACCCACCTGCGCGCCACGCGCGAGCGCTGGGCCGCCGGCACCATGCCCGCCGTCGACGGCGCCACGCCGGTCGTGGTCACCTTTCACGACGTCAACACCTACACGGCGGGCCATATCGAGGAATACATGGAAATCCTGCTGGATGTGGCGCGCGAACTCGATATCCCGCTGGCGGCCAAACCGTTCTATGACGAACGGGCCGCGCTGGAACGGGCCGCGCTGGCCAGTACGGTACGCAATGCCGACAGCAAGCCGCCCCTGCCGGGGCTGTGGAACTGGCTGTGGCAGTGATACGCCTCAGCCGAGGATGACCGGTTCGAGCCGCGGCACCACGGCCAGCGGCAGCGCGCTGCACAACACGATCGACAGGACAGGATGGGGCAAGGCGACGCAGCTCGGTGCGGCCGCCGCGATCGGGTGCGCCAGCTTGAAGCGCGCCTCGTGCTCGCTCCACATGCGGTAGAACAGCGGCACCCGCGCCGGCAGCGGCGTGGCCTGCAGCCGCTCGCAGGCGGCATCGTCGAACGCCTGGCGCGCCAGGGCGGCCAGATCGCGGCCGGCGTCCATGACTTCGATATCGAGTCCCAGCGCCGTTTCCGCGCTGGCCGCGCAGGCGATCCAGTCGCCGCTGTGCGAAATGCTGAAGAACGGCACCCGCAGGCCGCCGGCCGGCGGCACCATGCGCGGCGCGCGGCCCGGCACATCATCGAGCACGATCTCGTGCGGCGCCATGGCCAGCATGCGGCCCAGCGCCATGCGCGCCAGCAGGCGCCCGAGCAGGAACTGGCGCAGCCGCTGCTGGCGCACGAAGCGCTTGAGGCGGGCCTGCTCGTCCGGCCCCAGCCAGCTGCGGCTGGTGGCCAGCGCGTCCTCGCCGACGGCGGCGCCATCCAGCAGTAACACCAGGGCGTGGGCCTGGTTCATGATGATCTTACTTGGCCAGTTTGACGAAGTCGCCCTTGAGCGCCACGCCCGACATGATGGCGCCGTCATGGCACTCGAACTCCGTCTGGCTCGACACTTCCTTGTCCTGGTAGTTGCTGACGATGTTGATCACGGCATCGGCGCCCACCTGCTGCGCGTGCTTTTGCAGCTGCAGCATGGCCGACAGGAACACCCAGTTGCAGGACTTCTCGGCCGACTTGCCAAAGCCGTTGGTGCGCTGGCTGGTCTTGTCGCTGCCGATCTTGGTCTGCACGCGCGGCGTCTGCTGGTCGCCGAAGTAGAACTTGACGCTGTCGCCCAGACGGGCCTGGGCATCGTTGGCGGCCATGGCGCCGGCGATCGGCATCATCAGCACGGTATCGGAGGCCTGCGCCGGCAGGGCCGCCATCAGTGCGCAGCCGGACAGGATTGCGGAAATCATCAGTTTATTCATTTTTCTTCTTCCTTTTTAAAAAACACCAGACTTCAAAAAAACCGGTAACGCGTGCTGCCCCCGCCCATCAGCGGTAGCGCTTGAAAATCAACGAGGTATTGATGCCGCCAAAGGCGAAATTGTTGGACATGACGTACTCGCACTGCAAGGCGCGGCCGGTGCCGGCGATATAGTCCAGCGGCGCGCATTGCGGATCGACCTGCTCCAGGTTGATGGTGGGCGCGAACCAGCCCTCGCGCATCATCTCGATGCTGATCCAGGCTTCCAGCGCGCCGCAGGCGCCCAGCGTGTGGCCCATGTAGCTCTTCAGGGAGCTGATGGGCGTGGCGCCGCCGAACACCTCCATGGTGGCCTGCGACTCGGCGATGTCGCCCTGCTGGGTGCCGGTGCCGTGGGCGTTGATGTAGCCGATATCGGACGGCTGCAGGCCGGCGTCTTCCAGCGCCAGCAGCATGGCCTTTTTCATGGTGGCAGCGTTGGGCTGGGTCACGTGGCAGCCGTCGCTGTTGGTGCCAAAACCCACCAGCTCGGCGTGGATGGCCGCGCCGCGCTCGCGCGCGTGCTCGTACTCTTCCAGGATCAGGCAGCCGGCGCCCTCGCCGATCACCAGGCCGTCGCGGCCGGCGTCGAACGGGCGCGGCGTGGTGTGGCCGGCATCGTTGCGGGTGCTGGTGGCGAACAGGGTATCGAACACGGCCGCCTCGGTGGCGCACAGTTCCTCGGCGCCGCCGGCCACCATGGCGCGCTGCTTGCCGGCGCGGATGGCTTCATACGCATAGCCTATGCCTTGGCTGCCCGAGGTGCAGGCGCTGGAGGTGGTGATGACGCGCCCCGTCAGGCCGAAGAACACGCCGATGTTGACCGGCGCCGTGTGCGCCATCATCTTGATGTAGGTGGTGGCGTTGATGCCCTTGGTGGTGCGCTCCTCCATCATGCGCCCGAAGTCGCCGATGGCGCTCGGGGTGCCGGCCGAGGAACCGAACGAGACGCCCATGTCGCCGCTCTGCAGCAGCGGATGCTCGAGCAGGCCGGCGTCCTGCAGCGCCAGTTCGCTGGCGCGCGTTGCCATCAGCGCCACCCGGCCCATGCTGCGGATGGCCTTGCGCCCGTAGCGCTGGTTCAGCTCGAACGGCGCGGCCGGCGCGCCCAGGCGGGTGTTCAGGCCCTCGTAGTCGGACCACTCCTCCATGCGCACCACGGCGTTGCGGAACTGGCCCAGCCGCTCGCGGATGGTGGCCCAGTCGTTGCCGATCGGGCTGATGCCGGCCATGCCGGTGACGACCACGCGCCGGCTCATGCCAGGCCCCCGTTGACGGAAATGACCTGGCGCGTGATGTAGCCGGCCTCCTCGCCGATCAGGAAGCTGACCGCGGCGGCCACCTCCTCGGGCTTGCCCACGCGGCGCGCCGGTATCATCTTGAGCGCCTCGTCCATCGGCACCTCGCTCGTCATGTCAGTCTCGATCAGGCCCGGCGCCACGCAGTTGACCGTGATGGCGCGCTTGGCCAGTTCCAGCGCCAGCGCCTTGGTGGCGCCGATGATGCCGGCCTTGGCCGCGCTGTAGTTGACCTGGCCGCGGTTGCCGATCAGGCCCGATACGGACGCCAGCGTGACGATGCGGCCCGGCTTGCGGCGCTGCACCAGCGGCATCACCAGCGGATTGAGCACGTTGTAGAAGCCATCGAGGTTGGTCTGCAGGACGATGTCCCAGTCCTCGCCGGACATGGCGGGAAAGGCATTGTCGCGCGCCACGCCGGCATTGCACACCACGCCGTAGTAGCAGCCGTGGGCGGCGATGTCGGCCTCCAGCGCGGCGGCGGTGGCGGCGCGGTCGCCGATGTCGAACTGCAGCACGCGCGCGGCGCGGCCCAGGTCCGCGATCTGGCGCGCCACCTCGTCCGCCTCGGCGCGCTGGCTGCGGCAATGGAGCACCACGTCGTAGCCGTCGCGCGCCAGGCGCAAGGCGATGGCCTTGCCGATGCCGCGCGACGATCCCGTCACCAATACGCTCAGGGCCTGGCCTGGCGCGCTCTTATTCTGATTCATGCTCATACTGCACTTCCATCTTTGAGGAATTGATTGACATTGTCGGGCTGGAACACGGTCACCGTGGCCGTGGCGACGGTGACATCCCGCCCCTCGCCGGCCAGGTCGATACGGCACTCGAAGGCGCCCAGGCCATTCTCGCCCAGCAGCACGCGCTGCACATGCACGTGCAGCACGCTGTCCGGCGCGAAGCCCGGTACGCGCGCCTCGTACTTGCGCGAGCCAAGCAGGAAACCCACCTTGACCGCCTCGCCGCGCTGCAGGGCGGTCAAGCCGGCGTGGGCCGCGATGGCCTGCGCCATGTATTCGATGCCGACCCAGGCGCCCACGCCGTCGGCCCCGCACAACACGCTGCCGGCATGAATGCGCACTTCCGCGCACAGGTTCTCGGCGTCGGCGCTGAGCACCCGGTCCAGCAGTATCATCTGGCCGGAATGAGGCACCAGCGCGGCGATATCGGGCATCTGATCGGCCGGCGTCATGCATCCCTCCCCAGCAGCAGCGCCGCGTTGGAGCCGCCAAAGGCGAACGAATTACTCAGCGCCAGCCGCAGCGGCCGGCCCAGCGCGGCGCCGCGCGGCGCCAGGTTCAGCACGGGCAGCGCGGGATCGGCCACGCCGTCCCACAGGTGGGGCGGCAGCTTGCCGTCCCGGTTATCGTCCTGCATGGCCAGCCAGCACAGCGCCGCCTCGATGGCCGCCGCCGCACCCAGCGTATGGCCGGTAAACGGCTTGGTCGAGCTGACGGGAACATCGCTGCCGAACAGCTCGGCGATCACGCGCGACTCCATCGCATCATTTTGCACCGTGGCCGTGCCGTGCAGGTTGATGTAATCGACCTGCGACGGCGCCACGCCGGCCCGCGCCAGCGCCTGCGTCATGGCCAGCCGCGCGCCGCCGCCGGCCGGGTCGGGCGCCGAAATGTGGTGCCCGTCGGACGACTCGCCCCAGCCGCGCAGGGCCACCGGCGCCGTGCCCGGCGTGGCCTGTGCGCTCATCAGGAACAGCGCGGCCCCTTCGCCGATGTTGATGCCGTTGCGGTTCACGCTCATCGGATTGCAGGGCGCCGCGCTCACCGATTCGAGCGCCGAGAAGCCGGCCACGGTGAAGGCGCACAGCGTGTCGACGCCGCCCGTCAGCACCGCATCGCACAGGCCCATCTTGATCAGGCGGGCGGCGCTGGCCATGGCCTTGGCGCTGGAGGAACAGGCGCTCGAGTGCACGTAGGCCGGGCCGTCCAGGCCCAGCTCGGCCGCCAGCATGGCCGCCGGCGACGCCATCTCCTGCTGGCCGTAGTGGAAGCCATCGGGCAGCGCGCCCTGCTGCGCAAGGTGCCGTAGCGCGCTTTCCGTCTCCGCGATGCCCGAGGTGCTGGTGCCGATCACCAGTCCCACGCGGTCGGCGCCGTAGCGGGCGATGGCCGCGTCGACGGCCGGGCGGATCTGGGCCAGCGCCGCCAGCGCCAGCGCGTTGTTGCGGCTGCGCTGTTGCGGCGGCAGGTGCGCCACCGGCGGCAGATCGCCCGCCACCCGTCCCAGCGGCAGCGGCCGTCCGGCCGACCAGGCGTCCGTCACGGCCAGGCCGCTGTCGCCGGCGAACAGGCGCGCCTTGATGGCGGCGTGGCTGTCGCCCAGCGCACAGACCACGCCGCAGGCATTCAGATAATAATTGGTCGGATCCACCTTCAACCTCAATCGTTGGCCGGCGCGAACTGGATCGTCAGCCGGTAGTGATAACGCAGGTTTTCCAGGACCACAGTGCCGCTCCAGCGCGGTTGTCCACTATAGTCGATCAACATGACGGCCTGTTCGTCCAGGTACAGCGTGCGCCGCCCGTCCCGCTCCGCGATGCGCCAGCCGGCCGGCAAGGCCTGGGCGATGGCATCGGCCGGCCACAGCGTCAGCTGCATGTCTTCCAGCACGTCGTCGGCCCGCACCTGCGACGGCAGCATCACGTGGCGCCAGGAAGTGAGTTCCTTGCCATCATAATGCAGCGACAGCACGCGCTGGCCGAACGCCAGGCCCACCGCATCGAGCGCCTCGGGCTCGACCTGCAGGGCCACGTCCAGCTCGTCGATGCGCCCGTCCCGTTCCACCTTCAGATGCTGCTGCACGCTGATGGCGGCGCCCAGCGCCGCAGGCGCCAGTTTCAGGCCCAGGCGCGCGCGCGGCGGCGGCGCGCTGGCGCAGCCGGCCAGCGCCAGCAGCGCCAGCGCGGCCAGGCCGCCTTGCAAGCTGCGATGCATCCCGCGTCGCTGCCCGCCGCATGGCGCGCCTTGCAGCCGGTTTCGCAATCCGTCTGTCAGGCCGGCGTGCACAATGCCTCCAGCGCGGCCAGGCGGCGCGGCGTCTCCCGGACGAAGGGATTGCTCTGGTCCCAGGCATAGCCGGCCAGGATCGCCGAGATCATGCGCTTGATTTCCGGCTGCTGGCCCTCATGGAAGATGATGCGCTGGAAGCCGCCCGCGTACCACGACTCGACGAAGGCGCGGAAGGTATCCACGCCCTTGCGCAGCGGCGCGCCAAACTCGGCCTGCCAGTCCACCGTCTCGCCGGCGAACTGGCGCTGCAGCGCCGCCGCCGCCAGGCTGGCCGACTTGAAGGCGATCGTCACGCCCGACGAGAACACGGGGTCGAGGAACTCGCCCGCATTGCCCAGCAGCGCGTAGCCCGGCCCCCACAGCTGGTCCACGTTGGCCGAATAGCCGACGATCTGGCGCGCCGAGGTATCCCATTTGGCGTTGGCCAGCAGCGATTGCAGCGACGGTTCCTCGGCCACGATGGCCTGCAGGCGCTCGGTGGGCGTGCCCTGGTAGCGCTCCAGGAAGCTGGTCTCGGCCACCACGCCCAGCGAGCAGCGCCCGCCGGCGAACGGGATGGTCCAGAACCACACGTCGCAATGGCGCGGATGCACGGTGACGCGGATCTTGTTGCGGTCGAAGCCCGCCCCGGCCGCGATGCCATCCTCGATGTGGGTGAAGATGGCGCCGCGCACGGGGAAGTTGGACGGCCGCTCCAGCTTGAGCAGGCGCGGCAGGATGCGTCCGAAGCCGCTGGCGTCGAGGATGAAGCGGGCATCGACCTGGTACACGGCGCCGTCCGGGTCCTTGACGGTCACGCGCGAACCGCCGCCGGGCTGGCCCAGCGCCACGTCCAGCACTTCATGGCGGTAGCGCACCTGGGCGCCGAAGCGCTCCGCCTCGCGCGCCAGGATGTGGTCAAAATCGGCGCGCTGCACCTGGTAGGTGGTGCCCCAGCCGCTGGCGTGCTTGTCGCGGAAATCGAAATCCGTGTAGCGCCCGTCGCGCATGAAGGCGGCGCCGTTCTTAAACTGGAAGCCCGCCTCCACCACGGCCTGCAGCATGCCGGCCTGCTCCAGGTAGGCCATACTTTGCGGCAGCAGGCTCTCGCCGATCGAGAAGCGCGGGAACTGCTCGCGCTCGAGCACCAGCACCTGGCGCCCCTGCTGGCGCAGCAGCGCAGCGGCCACCGAACCGGCCGGGCCGGCGCCGACGATCAGAATTTCGACCTGTTCCACCGTGGACTTCTGTTGTTCAACCATGATTTCTTTCAGAGCCAGAACCAAATAAAGGAGCGATCAGCCACACCAGCGCAGTCCCCAGCAGCATGGTCAGGCCGAACGCCTGCAACGCCGGGGTCTTGCTCAGGCCGAGCAGACCGAATGACAAAATCGTGTTGGCGGCCGACAGGCCCACCGCCAGCCACGGCGTGCGCCGTTCCGCGGCCTCCTGCATGAAGATACCGTAATCGACGCCCACGCCCAGCAGCAGCATCAGCGCCAGCACGTGGAACAGTTGCAGGTGCTGGCCCGCGTAGCCCAGCAGCGCCAGCGTGGCCACGCTGGCCAGCGCGGACGGCGCCAGCACGCGCCAGGTCCGGCCCCGGTAGCGCGGCAGCAGCAGCACGAACACCACCGCGTAGGCTAGCAGCACCACCCAGCCCATGTACTGGCGGTAGCGCCCCAGCACGGACGAAATCTCGGCCACCTTGTCCACCCACTGCACCCCCGCCAGCCCGGCGCCGGCCTGCTGCAGCTGCGGCAATGCCCGGCTGTCCAGTCCACGCAGCGCGACGATGCTGGCGTAGCCGGCGGCGCCGTCCACGTGGCCCAGCCACAGGTGGCGCCACGGCTCGCTGGCCGGGGTGCGCAGGAAGGCGTCCACCGTCAACGGCGCGCCGGCCGCGCGCAGGCGCGCGCGGGTGGCGGCCACCCATTGCGCATCCTGCCCGGTCTGCGCGGCCAGCGCCGTCAGCGGACCGCCATCCTGCAGCAGATGGTCGTCGATCAGGGCCCGGCGCTCGGCCTGGGCCGCGGCCGACGGCACCCAGTTCGACATGGCCTGGTAGCCGCTGATGCGGTGCTGCCCGACCAGGGGATCGAGGCGCTGCTTGAGCGCTTCCTCACGCTGCAGCACCATGTCGGCCGTATCGCCGCGCACCAGGAAGAACTGCACCGGGGTCGGTGCGTCGAGCAGGCGGCCCAGCTTGATCTGGTCGTCCAGCAGGTGCTTGGGCGGGTTTTGCAGCAGGCGGATGTCGTCGTTGGCGCCCAGCCGGCTGATGCCGGCGCCGGCGGCCAGTACGAACAGCAGGCCGGCCAGCAGCGTGGCGCCGTTCCAGCGCAGCACGGGCCAGCGCGCCAGCGCGTCGCCGTAACGGCGCAGCAGCGCGCCCTGCCGCAGCGTGCCGCCGCCGATTAGCAGCGGGAACCAGAGTACCACCGTAAACCAGGCGAACACCAGGCCCAGGGCCGAGAACACGGCCATCTGGCGCAGGCCGGGGAACGGCGTGAGCGCCAGGCCCGTGTAGCCGGCCATCGTGGTCACCAGGGTCAGCACCAGGCCAGGCATGAGCCGCTTGAGCAGGGCCGGCGAGGCGGTCGCCGCGTCGGCGCTCAGGCGCCCGCTGAGGAAGTAGATGCCGTAGTCGAGGGCCACGCCGATCAGGCTGGCGCCGAACACCAGCGTCATCAGGTGCAAACGCTCGAACAGCAGCGTGCACACGGACAGCGCGCCCAGGCAGCCGACGGCAATCGACAGCGAAATGAGGATGATGGGCCGGACCGAACCAAAGGCCAGCCACATCAGCAGGACCATGCCCAGCAGCGAACCGAGGCCGATGGTGGACACTTCGCCGCTGGCCTGGGCGCTGGCGTTGGCCGCGTGCAGTATCACGCCGGCCTCGATCAGCTGCACCCCGGGCACGGCTTGGCGGGCGGCGTCGCCTGCCTGCTTGAGCAGCGGCAGCACGGTTTCCTGCGCCGTCATCGACAGCGCCCGCACTTTCAGGGTCAGCGGCAGCAGCACGTACTGGGCCTGGGCGTCGGCCACGTACAGGCGCCCGTCGCGCGGGCGTACGGGCGTCTCCTGCGTGCGCTCCTGCACCCAGCCCGAAAACAGGCCGAACGGATCGTCCTGCCAGGCGCCCAGCTTGGGCCCGCCGAAGGGGCTGTACAAGCCGGCCAGGGCGGCCTGCAGCCAGAACTGGGGCGGCTCGCCGCGCAACTGCTGCTGCTGGCGGGCCGTCATCAAGGTCAGGCGGTGCTGCTGGAACAGGGCCAGCCAGTCGGCCTGGGTCTGCTCGTCGACGGCGGTGGGCGCGAACAGGTCCGGGCGGCGCCCGAGCACGGCGTGATAGGCGTCGGCCGCCCGCTGCGCGTCGCGCCAGTCGGGCGCGCCGACCAGCACCACCACGCGCTGCTGGGCCGTATCGACCATGTGGCTGAACGACTGCTGCAGCACGGGGTCGCGCTCCTGCACCGGCAACAGCGCCAGGATGTCCGTATCGGGCGCGCTGCGCTGCACCAGCCAGACATAGGCGTTATGGCCCAGCAGCAGGCAAACCACCAGTGCCCACAGCAGCGCCAGGCCTTTGTGCTGCTTCAGAACAGGCTGCTTCAAAACAGGCTGCTTCAAGACTGGCTGCTTCAAAACAGGGCCGCCTCTTCGGCCGTCATGGCGCCCTCGCCGGTCTGGATGGCGGAAAAGACGATGGTGGTGCGGTCGCCGCCCGCTTCGTTCATGACGATATTGCGCACGTAGGCGCCCCCTTCCAGCCGGATCGCGCCGATGGCCTTGGCCAGCGCCGGCTCGCGCGCCTTGAGCGCCACCTGCCAGCTGCCGGCGTCCGCCGTGCCGTCCACTTCGAACAGTTTTTCCAGCTGCCCCAGGTCGCCCGACAGCAGCGAAAACAGCACGCTGTTAATCATGCGCACGGTGGGCTCGGTCCTGGCGTCAAGCCGCATGGCGACGCGGTCGCCCTGGAAGTTGACGATCTCGTCGCGCGTCAGGCGCAAGGTGCTGGGGAAAGGCTGCAGCGTGCGCCACAACACGCCCTTGCCGCCCACCACGCAAAAGCGGCCGTTGGCGGCCAGCGGTTTTTTCATGCCGGCCAGCTGCTTGCTCTGGTCGAAGCGGCCGCACATCAGTTTGGGCTTGGCCAGCATGGCCTCGATCTTTGCCACCGGCGCGCCGGCCTGCGCCGGGCCGGCCAGGGTGGCCAGGGCGGCAAGAACAGGCAGCAGCAGCGCCAACGTCATCTTCTTCATACGGGTTGGACTCCCAATTTTTCAAACAGCACGGGCGGCGACACGAAGCACATTTCCTTGCTGGCGATATCGACCGCCACCTGGGTGGTGCTGGCGCGGTTCAGGCGCTTGCCCGTGTCGGCGTCGGTGATCAGGTATTCGATCTTCAGGCGGTTTTCCCATTCGACGATCTCGGCCCGCAGCCGCAGCTTCTGGCCGAAGGTGGCCGAACCCACATAGCGCAGGTGCATGTCGATCACCGGCCAGGCATAGCCGGACTCTTTCATCTGCACGTAGTTGTAGCCTATCTGGTCGAGCAGCGCGCAGCGCGCCACCTCCAGGTACTTGACGTAGCGCCCGTGCCAGACGATCTCCATCGGATCGAGATCGAAGAACTGGACCTGCATCTCGACTTCGGCAACCCAGCGGCCCGGCCTGGACGGCTTAGACATACAGCTCCCATGCCTTGGCGCGGATACGTTCGAGCAGCAGGCGCAGGTCCGGCTCCAGGCGGCGGTCTTCCTGCACCGGACGCACGTCGTCGCCCAGCTGCACCATCATCTGCGCCAGCGCCGCGTGGGGCGGCACCTCGGGGCAGGCGCGCTGGCGCAGCCAGACGCCCTGGCGCACCGTGATCAGCAGCGCGGCGACCACCTGTTCCGTCAGTTCCAGCACGCGCAGGCAGTCGCGCGCGGCGATGGTGCCCATGCTGACCTTGTCCTGATTGTGGCATTCGGTCGAACGCGAGAACACGGAGGCCGGCATGGTCAGCTTGAGCGCCTCGGCGGTCCAGGCCGACACGCTGATCTGCAGCGCCTTCAGGCCGTGGTTGATGGCGGCGCGGGGGCCGGTGGCGCCCGACAGGTTGGACGGCAGGCCATGGTTGTAGCGGCTGTCGACCATCAGCGCCATCTGGCGGTCCAGCAGGTCGGCCAGGTTGGCCACCGCGTTCTTCATGCCGTCCATGGCGAAGGCGATATGGCCGCCGTAGAAATGGCCGCCGTGCAGCACGCGTTCCTCGTCCGGGTCGATCAGCGGATTGTCGTTGGCGCTGTTGAGTTCATTTTCGATCAGGCTGCGGAAGAACGGCATGGCGTCGCCCAGCACGCCGATCACGTGCGGCGCGCAGCGGATCGAATAGCGGTCCTGCAGGCGCTTGCCGTTGCGTTCCCACTGGTCGGTGGGCAGGTCGCTGCGCAGCCAGGCGGCCACCTGCTGCATGCCCGGGTGCGGCTTGACCGAGAACAGCACCTGGTCGAAATGGTGGGCGTTGCCGTCGAGCGTGTAGGAAGCCATGGCCGTGATGCGGGTGCACAGGCGGGTCAGGTATTCGGCCCGGTCGTAGGCCATGCAGGCCAGCGCCGTCATGACGGCCGTGCCGTTCATGATGGCCAGCCCTTCCTTGGGACGCAGCCGCAGCGGCGTGATGCCGGCCTCGCGCAGCGCCTGCGCGGCCGGCACCTGGGCGCCGTCGCGCCACACTTCGCGCTCGCCGCACAGCACGGCCGCCAGGTAGGACAAGGGCGTCAGGTCGCCGCTGGCGCCGACCGAGCCTTCGGACGGGATCAGCGGCAGCAGGCCGGCGTCGAGCAGGCGCGTGATCTGCAACAGCAGCTCGACGCTGACGCCGGAATAGCCCTTGCTCAGCGACGCCAGGCGGGCGGCCAGGATGGCGCGGGTCTGGGCCGGGTCGAAGTAGGCGCCCAGGCCGCAGCCGTGATAGGTGTACAGGTGGTGGGGCAGCTCGGGCACCAGCTCCGCCGGCACGGTGACGGTGCAGGAGTCGCCATAGCCGGTGGTGACGCCGTAGACGGTGCCCTCCTCGCGCAGCAGGCGGTCGAGGAAGTCGGCGCCGCGGGCGATGGTGGCGCGGAATGCGGGGTCGTCCGACAGCGCGGCAACGGCGCGCCCTTGCGCGATATCGACGATGTCTTCAATCGTCAGGCGCTGTTGGTCAAAGCGCACGGCGCGCCGGGTGGGGTTCAGGTCAGCGGGATGCATCGGGGGTGTCCAGTTGGGGTAAATGCCAGAAATCGTAGAAATTGAACCACTGCAGCGGGGCCCGCAGGCAGTGGTGCTCGAGCCGCCGCGCGTAATCGCCCGCCAGCTGCGCCAGCGCCGCCTCGCGCCCCTGGCGCGGCACGCGCACCATGTCGCGGAACGGCTCGATGTGCACCTCGGAGCGCTGGCCGCGGCGCACGGAAAACAGCAGGTAGACCGGGCATTGCAGCACGCTGGCCAGCACATAGGGGCCGACCGGGAACGCCGCCGGGGCGCCCATGAAATCCGCCACCGCCACCCGCGGGTTGTGGGAAACGGGCACGCGGTCGCCGGCGATGACGACGAACTCGCCCTGCGCCACCTTCTCCGACAGCACCATCGCCGTGGCCGGCGACATGTCCGTCACCTGCATCAGATTGAGCTGGCTGGCCGGATTGAGCTGGCCCAGCATCTGGTTGAAGGCGCGCGCGTGGCGCGTATGCACCAGCACCGTGAGCTTGATGTCGTGCCGCTGGCGCGACAGCACGCGGCACAGTTCCAGGTTGCCCAGGTGGGCGCAGATCAGCAGCCCGCCCCGGCCCTGCGCCAGCGCCGCGTCGATCGCCTCGGCGCCGAAGAAGGTGACGCTGTCGAGCGGGAACAGGCCGCCCCACAGCAGCATCTTGTCGAGGATGGCCTCGCCGAACGAGGCGAAATGGCGCAGCACGCCGGCCGGCGCGGCGCCGCCGTGGCGCCGCACGCGGGCCAGGTAGTCGCCCGAGGCGCGCCGCGGCAGCGGCTTGGTCAGCACATACCAGCCCAGCACCGGATAGAGCACGGCGCGGAACGGCCAGCGGCCGAACACGCGGCAGATCCAGAACAGCAGGCGCATGCCCGCCACGAAGCTGATCTCGTTGATCGAGGCCCAATGCCGGCCGCGCGCGCTCATGACGTCCGCCGCCGGCCAGGCAGCTTGCGGGCCAGCAGCGCGGGGATGCGGGGCAGCATGCCGAAGAACAGTTTGGTATGCATCCACGAGATCAGCACGTTGTCGTGCCACACGCGGAAATGCGAGACGCCGTCGGCCGGATACGACACGCGGGTCGGCAGGTTGCGCACTTCCAGCCCGCTCCAGTACAGGCGCACCAGGATGTCGGTGTCGAAGTTCATGCGCGCGCCGATGCGCCGGCGCGCGGCCAGCGCATTGACGGGCGCCACCGGATAGACCCGGAAGCCGCACATGGAATCGCGGATATCGAACGACAGCGTGTTGATCCAGACCCAGACGTGGGTCGCGTAGCGGCCGTACAGCCGCGCCTTGGGCACAGATTCGTCGTACACCGGGCAGCCGGCAATGATGGCGGCCGGATGGGCGCCGGCCTGCGCCAGGAAGCGCGGCACGTCGTCCGTGTTGTGCTGGCCGTCGGCGTCGATCTGCAGCGCGTGGCTGCAGCCCTGGGCCGCGGCCTGGCGGAAGCCGCTCAGCACCGCCACGCCCTTGCCCTGGTTGACGGCCAGCCGCACCAGCGTCACCTGCGCCGGGTGGGCCAGCGCCAGCGCGTCGAGCACCTGCGCGCATGGCGGCGCGCTGCCGTCGTCGACCAGGATGCACGGCACGCCGTGGCGCAACAGGCCGTCGAGCACGGCGCCGATGGCGTGTTCGTGGTTGTAGACGGGGATCACGATACAGGGTTTAAACACCGGCCGCTCCCTCGTCGAACTGGATGCGGCCCGAGGCATGCTGTCCCGCGTCGGACAGGTAGCGGAACTGCAGGCTGCCCTTGTGCGCGTCGTGCAGCAGCTCCAGCCGGACCGGCTGTCGCGGGCGAATCACGTGCTGGAACTTGAGCGCGTTGATGCCGCGAAAACGCGCCGGCAGCGCGAAATGCCGGCGACCGTAATGGATCGCCCACTCCACCTGCACCACGCCGGGCAGGATGGGCGCATCGGCGAAATGGCCGTCGAAGTAGAACAGGTCGGCCGGCGCCGTCAGTTCCAGCAGCACCCGCTGCGGCTCGGCCTCCAGCTCCCGCACGTGCGGCAGCCGGGGTGCGGCCACGGACGCGCCTTGCGTCGCCGGGGCGGCGTCGTCGTCGAGCAGCGCCAGCAAGGCCGCCAGCGTGGTCTTGCCTTGCGCATTGACGGGCATGTGATCCAGATAGCGCCAGCGGCGCGGCAGCGCCACCGCCTCCACCACCGCGCCCAGCGCGGCGCGCAGGCGTCCGTTCAGCGCCGGCTTGCCGCCGGCGGCCAGCAGTGCCCAACCATCCGGCGCCGGCACCACGAAGGCGGCCAGCTTCTGGCGTTCGCCGGGCACCGGCTCGCACAGCGCCACGCGCGCTTCCAGCGCCAGGCCGGTGGCCACCAGGGCCGCCTCCATGGCGTCGAGCGAAATGCGCTTTTCCTCGATCTTGACGATGCGGTCGCTGCGCCCCAGCAGCAGGAAACGCCCGCCGTCATGGCGGCCGGCGCGGTCGGCCAGGGGCAACCAGTTGTCGTCGGCCAGGTGGGGCGAGCGCACTTCGAGCCGCTGGTCGCCGGCCAGGCGCCACTGCACCGTGGGGAAGGCCAGCCAGGATTCGTCGCTGTCCGGGCCGCGCTGGCGCCAGGCCACGCCGCCCGTCTCCGAGCTGCCATACACCTCCACCGGAATGCGCCCCAGCAGCCGGCCGGTGGCCTGCGCCGTCTCCGGCGCCAGCGGACCGCCGGACGAAAACACGGCGCGCAGGTGCTGCGCGGCGGCGCGCCAGTCCAGGTGTTCCGGCAAGCGTTTCAGATGGGCCGGACTGGCCACCAGCACGCAGGGACCGGCCGCCAGCGCCGCCGCCAGCTGCTCCGGATAGCTGATGCTGTGCGCATGGATGGCGCGGCCGCTGGCCAGCGGCCACAATACCTTGAACAGCAGGCCGTAGATATGCTGGTGCGACACCGTCGCCAGCACGGCGCCGTCGCCGGCGGCGGCGCCGAACAGGGTTTGCAGGGCCGCCACTTCGCTGGCCAGCTGCGACAGCTGCTTGGGGATGGCCTGGGCCGCGCCGGTGCTGCCGGAGGTGAATACCACCAGCGCGGGAAAATCGGGCGCCGGCGCCTGCCAGGGCTGGCCGGCCAAAGTGCCGCTGCCTGCAATGCGGTCAGTGGCCACGCCATGGTCCGCCGAACGGTCAACCGTCACGTTGCCTTCCGCCGCGCGCCCAGCCGCCATGTTGTGCTCCGCCGGGCCGGAATCCGCGGCGCGGCCGGCCGGCGGCGACAACGGCGCCAGCGCGGCCGGGAACTCGCCCAGGAAACCGTCCACCGCGCCGCGCAACGTGGTGCAACTGGCCTCCAGCGTATCGGCGCTGAGCCAGACGGTCTTGCCGGCCTGCCAGGCGCCCAGCAGGGCGGCGCCGAATTCGATGCTGTCGCCCAGGTACAGCGCGTAGCGGCTGCCGGCCTGGCCGTCCAGCAGCGCGCGCCAGGCCTGCAGCCGCGCCAGGAAGTGGGCCGCGTCGACGGGCTGGCCGTCGCGCCAGCCGATCAGCGTCTGCGGCGCGCATGCGGCCAGGCGGGCCGCCAGCTGTCCGAACCGTTCAACCATGATGCAGCCGCTTGAAACGCAGACGCACCAGATACTCGGCGCCGAACAAGGCGCCCATCAGTGCATACGAGATCACGCCCGTGTAGAGCGACCACACGGCTTCCGACGCCCACAGCGCGGTGCCCAGGGCGATCGCGCCGTTGAGCACGAAAAAGCCGCACCAGACCTGGGTCACACGCCGCATGTAGCGCTGCGCCGCCGGCGGGAAATCCTCGCCGCGCAGGCGCGCCATGCGCTCGACGGCCGACATCGGCGTCAGCAGGCTGTAGCCGAAGCCGCCCAGCAGCGCGCCGTTCACCAGCACCGGATAGAGCTTGAGCGGCAGCAGCATGTTGCTCCACACGGCGCAGCCCACCAGCAGCAGCGCGCCGGCCACCGACCAGCGCGCGGCCGCGCTCAGGCGCACCGCGCGCAGGCGCGTGGCCGCCGCCAGCAGCAGCAGGCCGGCCAGCCAGCGCGGCTCCACCTGGCCGTGGCCGAACCAGATGGCGAGCGGGTACAGCAGCGTGACCGCCACCGTCATGGTCGTCAGCAGCATCTGGTTTATACGGCAGGTTCCGTCATGCCGGCCAGCGCATCGACCACGTCGCTGATGGTGCGGATGGTCTTGAACACTTCCGGCTGCAGGCGCTTGCCCGTCAGCTGCTTGAGCTTGACGGCCAGGTCGACCGCGTCGATGCTGTCGATATCGAGGTCGGCGTACAGGTTGGAGGCCGGCGTCAGCTCGGCCTGGTCCAGCTCGAACATCTCGGCCAGCAGCTCCACCACCCACTGGTACAGCTGCTCTTTGCTCATTTCATTCAGATCTATCATATTACCGTTCCCTTATTTTTTTCTCAGGCTGGCGATCATGGCCGCCAGCGCGTTGACGGAAGCGAAATGGCGGCGCGTATCCTCCGAATCGGCCGACAGCGAAATGCCATAGCGCTTCTGCAGCGCCACACCCAGCTCCAGCGCATCGATCGAATCCAGGCCCAGGCCCTCGACGAACAGCGGCGCCGCCGCGTCGATATCATCGGCTGCGATGTCTTCCAGCTGCAGCACTTCGATGATCATTTCCTTCACTTCTAATTCAAGCATGGCCTTGGCACTTCCCCGTAAAATAATCCTGCAAAAAATCCGTCAAGCGGCGCGCCGCCATCACGTCGCTGGCGCCGTCCTCCAAAAATCCATCCACCGCCAGGTCGTCCTGGACCGCGATGGAAAACTGTACCCGGCGCGGCGGCACCCGCCACCAGCTTTCGCCCTTGCCCAGCGTGGGCGGTTCGCAGCGGATCAGCACCGGCGTAATGGCGCGCGCGCCGCGCACGGCGATATTGGCGGCGCCCCGTTTCAGGCTGATGCTGCCGTCGCCCGGCGTGCGCGTCCCTTCCGGGAACACGATCAGGTTGTTACCGCGGCGCAGGGAGGCGATGCAATCGCCCACCAGATCCGCCCCGCTCTCGTTGTTGATGTAGCCGGCCGCGCGCACCGGACCGCGCGTAAACGGGTTGTTCCACAACGCGCCCTTGACGATGCAGTCGGCCTGCTTGACGAACGCCATCAGGAACACGGTGTCGATCAGGGTCGGGTGGTTGGCCAGGATCAGCAGCCCGCCCCGTTCCAGCTTTTCCAGGCCGCTCACTTCGTAGCGCAGCACGCCCACCGTCCGCATCAGGTCCACATAGAGGCGGAAGGTGAAGCGTATCAGCTCGCGCGCGCAAGCCACGCGGCGCGCCCGCCCGCGCACGGCCACGTTCAGCAGCGGGAACACGAAGCCGCGCAGCAGCAGGCCGCCCACGCCGAACGCGGCGAAGCAGAAACCGGTGGCCAGTACGCGCCAGCAGCGCGACAGCAGCTCACGCATCGCGGCTCCAGCGCCAGCATTGCCGCCCGGCCTGGCGCTCCATGCTGGCCGCGCCGTCCAGCTGGAAACGCAGCACGGCCAGGCCGCCCGGCACCGGGTCCGGCGCCGCGCCGGGCGCGGCCGGGCTCCAGCTGAGCGACATCGCCGCGTCGCCGGCCGGCACCATCAGCCAGGCCCACGCGTAGGGCTGCTCCGCGCAATCTTCGAAGCGGGCAAACAGGTCCGGCAGCGGGCAGTCGCACGCCAGCAGCAGCACCATGGGCGCGCCGTCGGCCAGCAGGCCGCAGGCATCGATCACTGCGTGTTCAATGGTGGCCGCGCCGGCGGCGAGCGCGATGTGGTTGGCGCGGTCGGCGCGGGCGATGGTCAGCAAGCCGGCGCTGGCGTTGTGCACCGCCATGCCGAATGCCGTGGGGGAAAGCGCATCGCCCTGGGCCAGGTCGGTCAGCAGTTCGACGGCGCGCGCCACTTCGCCGTGACGCGAGCAGAACACGGTGGGCACGTCGCTGCGGCCATCGAGGCACTGGTAAGCCACTTCCAGCGCCATCTTGCCCAGCAAGCCGGCCCGCCGCCGCAGCATGGCCGGCATCTGCTTGACGCCAGGTTCGCCGCCGGGCGCGATGGCAGACGGCGCCTGCGCCCACTGCTGCCAATCCTGCGGCGTGGTGAGCCCGGGCGCCCAGGCGGCATGACCGGCAATTGAAAATGTGACGCCATTGCTGCGCATCTGAATAACCCCCGAGCTCAAAAAGAAAGAAACGTTCGAACTCGTGCCCACAATGCCGCAGAATTGCCAGCCAACGTTCTTTTCAAATTATAAACGAATAGACTTGATTTGACGAAATTTGTATGCCTGAGGAAACTAATTTCCGTTTAGAACTTTTCCAATTCTCTCCAATGTCCTCGGAAATTGTTGCCAAATAACGCAAAAAGCGCGGCATCCGCGCTTTTTTTGCTTATTCGACTAAAAAGTTTCGTATTTGGAAATATTGTGAATACTCAAGTTCTTCCTCACACGGCCCGTATTGTACCTGCAGTGGCGCGCCCGGCCCCCGTTTTTAACGGCGCCAGCGCTGCAGGCAGCGGAACACGGGACCGATGGTCAGCACCAGCACCACCATGCGCGCCACGTGGAAGGCGGTGACGACGGGCACGCCCAGGCGCAGCGTCTTGGCCGTCAAGGCCATTTCCGCGATGCCGCCCGGCGAGGTGGCCAGGATGGCCGTGCCGGGATGGATGCCGGCGCCATGGGCCAGCAGCAGGCCGAAGCCGGCCGCCAGCGCCATCGCCGCCAGGCTGCAGGCGGCCACGCTGGCCAGGAAGCGGGGCGCCGCATGGAGAAAGGCCGGCGAAAAGCGGCAACCCAGCGAGGCGCCGATGAACAGCTGGCCGCCCCGTATCATCCACTCGGGCAGGCGGCTCAGGTGCACGCCGCCGGCCGTCAGCGCCAGCGCCGCCAGCAGCGGGCCGATGACCCAGGCGTTGGGCATGCCGGCGCGCTTGCACAGCAGCGCCGCCGCGCTGGTCAGCGCCACCAGCACCAGCAGCCCGCCCGCCTGCACCTCGGCCGTGCCGGGCAGGTACAAGTCGTCGCCCAGCGCCAGCCCGTGGCTGCCCCACCAGCGCACGGCGAATGGAATCACGGCCACCACCAGCATCACGCGCAGGCTGTGCGCGGCCGCCACCCGCTCCACGCTGGCGCCGTGGCGCTCGCCCTGCACCGCCATTTCAGACGCGCCGCCGGGCGCCATGGCGAAGAAGGCGGTGGTGGGATCGGTGCGGGACAGTTTATGCAGCAGGTAGCCGCCGGCCCAGCCCAGCGCCAGCGCGAAGGCCACGGCCAGCGCGATCAGGGGCGCGTAGCGCGCCAGCGCCAGCAGCACGGGCGCCGTGAAATACAGGCCCAGCGCCGTGCCGATGGCCCACTGCCCCGCCTCGCGCGCACGCACGGGCGCGCGCAGGTCGCGCCCGGCCAGGCGTAGCGCGGCCGTGGCGAACAGGGGGCCTATCATCCACGGCAGCGGCGTGTTGAGCCACAGGCAGGCCGCCGCGCCGGCCAGCGACACCAGCAGCGCCGCCAGCCAGGCTTGCACATCTGCCTTGCCGCTGGCGGACAACCTCATACCGCAGGACGCCGTGCCGGCCTCAGAATACCCACAGCTTGTCGGACGGCAGTTGCAGCCAGTAGCGGCCCGCATCGAGCTTGTAGCGCGAATGGGCGCGCAGGCTGATCTCGGGACCGGACTCGCTCTTGAACAGGCACTCGAAGCGGTCGCCCAGGTACATGCAGGTCAGCAGCGGCAGCTCGATGGCGTTCTCCACCGGGGTGGAGCTGACGCGCACCTCTTCCACCCGGATGATGGTGCTGCCTTCGGCGGCGCTCGAGGCGCCGCGGGCCGTGGCCTGCAGCGTCGTGCCATTCACGTCCAGCTGCACGCGGCTGCCGTTGCGCTGCACGATGCGGCCCGGCAGGCGGTTGTTACTGCCCATGAATTCGGCCGTAAACAGCGTGTCGGGCGTCTCGTACATGCTTTGCGGGCTGCCCTGCTGTTCGATCTTGCCGTTGTTGAGCAGCAGGATGCGGTCGGAGATGGCCATGGCCTCGGCCTGGTCGTGGGTCACCATCAGCGCCGACAGGCCCAGGCGCACGATCAGCTCGCGCAGGAAGGCGCGCGCCTCCTCGCGCAGCTTGGCGTCCAGGTTGGACAGCGGTTCGTCCAGCAGGATCACGGGCGGGTTGTACACCAGCGCGCGGGCGATGGCCACGCGCTGCTGCTGGCCGCCGGACAGCTGGTGCGGGAAGCGCGCGCCCAGGTGCCCCAGGCCCAGTTGCTTGAGCACTTCGTTGACCCGCTCGGCGATGTCGGCCGCGCCCATCTTGCGCAACTTGAGGCCGTAGGCCACGTTGTCGAACACGGTCTTGTGGGGCCACAGCGCGTAGGACTGGAACACCAGGCCCAGGTTGCGCTGCTCGGCCGGCATCTCGAAGGCGCGCGCGCCGTCGAACACGCGGCGCTCGCCGATGTCGATGGTGCCCAGCTTGGGGCTTTCCAGTCCGGCCACGGCGCGCAGCAGCGTGGTCTTGCCGCTGCCCGAAGGCCCCAGCAGCGCCACCACTTCGCCTTTTTGCAGATGCATGGACACGCCCTTGAGGATGGGATTGGCGTGGGCGCCGCTGCCGTAGTCCAGGTGCAGTTCGTTGACGCTCAGTTCATTCATGATCAGGTCTCGTTTCATGGCTATTATCTTTAGTTGTGCAGCTTGACGCCGAAGCGCAGCGCGATGCCCAGGCCGATCGCGACCAGGGAAATGTTGACGAAGGACAGGGCCGCCACCAGGTCGGTCGAACCGCCGGCCCACAGCGACACCAGCATGGCGCCGATTACCTCGGTGCCCGGCGAGAGCAGGTACACGCCGGTCGAGTATTCACGTTCGAAGATCAGGAACACCATCAGCCAGGCGCCCAGCATGCCGTATTTGATCAGCGGCAGCGTGACGTCGCGCGTCACCTGGCCGCGGCGGGCGCCCACGGCGCGCGCCGCCTCTTCCAGTTCCGGCCCCACCTGCAGCAGCGCCGTCGAAATCAGGCGCATGCCGTAGGCCAGCCACACCACCGAGTAGGCCAGCCACAGGGCGAAGATGGTCGAGCGCAGCGAACGCAGCACGGGGATCGCATGTTCGCTCAGCCACAGGGCCACGCCGTTGTCCATGCCCTTCAACATGCCGTCCAGCCAGCTGGGCACGAACAGGAACACCCACAGGAACGACAGGCCCGCCAGCAGGCCGGGAATGGCGCGCGGCACCAGCACGCTGTAGTCGAGCAGGCGGGTGATGCCGTCCGGCTTGCGGTGCATGGCCAGCGCGATGGCGCTGTAGCAGACCACGGCCAGGGCGCCGCCCACCACGCCGATCAGGATGGTGTTGAGGATGCCGCGCATCAGCGAAGGCTGCTCCAGGATTTCACGGAAGTGGTCCAGCGTCAGCACGTCGGCCAGGTGCACGCCCTCGCCCCAGTACTGCACGAACGAGCGCAGCACGATGCCCGAGATCGGCATGACGATGGTAAACAGCAGCCAGCCGGCGATCAGCGCGAAGGCCAGCCATTTCCAGCGGCCCAGCGGCATGGACTTGGTGCGCGCGCCCTTGCCCTTGATCGACACGTACTTGTTGGCCGACTTGAGCAGCCAGCGCTGCAGCATCACCAGCGGCATGGTCACCATCACCAGGCACACGGCGACGGCGGCCATCAGGTGGTAGGACGGCGTACCGAGCTTGTTGGTCAGCTTGTACAGGTAGGTGGCCAGCACCAGGTGGCCTTCCGGATCGCCCAGCACCAGCACCAGGCCGAACACCTCGAAGCCGAGGAAGAACACCAGCACGGCGGCATAGGCCAGCGCCGGCATGATCATGGGCAGCGACACGTTGAGCATCACCTGCAGCGGCGAGGCGCCGGCCACGCGGGCCGCCTCCTCCACGTCCGAACCGAGGCTTTTCAGGGCCGACGAGGCGTACAGGTAGACGTGCGGCACGTGGGTCAGGCCGGCGATCACGACGATGCTGGTGAACGAATAGATGTTCCAGGGGATGAAGCCCAGCAGGTCCTTGGCCCAGGTCGAGTAGAAGCCCACGGGGCCCATCGAGACCACGTAGCCGAAGCCCATCACCATCGGCGAGACGAAGATCGGCACCAGCAGCATGGGCGCGATCCAGCCGCGGCCCGGCAGGTCGGTGCGTATCATGAGGAAGGCCAGCATGCCGCCCAGCGGCACGGCGATCACGGCCAGCCCGGTGGCCAGCAGCAGGCCGTTGCGGAAGGCGACGACGAAGTCGGGATCGTCGAAGATGAAGCGGTAGGCGTCCAGGCCCAGTTCCTTGGCCGGCATGAAGAATGGCGCCGACAGGAAGCTTTGGTAGAAGATCAGGAACAGCGGCACGAAGATGGCGAGCGCGGTCAGCGTCACCACCACGCCGCGCGGCCAGTTCAGGCTGCGCCGGCCGGAGCCGGGGATGGTCAGGGTTTGCATGTGTGAATACCTTCAAGCGCGGCGCGCGGGGGCGCCGTCACAATGTCCGATGGAGGGGTGTTGCGGCCGCCGGCATGCCGGCGCCGGGCCGCTTAGAGGCTGGTTCAAAATGACCGTGGCAAGGGCGGCGAAGACAGTGCACTTGCACGGCGAGGCGCCACAACGAAGCCACGGGCTTTTTGAAACGGCCTGTTACTTCTTGCCGGCCGATTCTTTCCACTGCTTGAGGAAGGCCATGCGCTTGGCAGGCCCCAGGAATTGCAGCACGATGGGATGGACCGGCACCGGCTTGACGTTATCCTTGCCGATCTGCTTGATCAGGTCGGCCGAAGTGGTCTCGCCCGTGACGTCGGCACGGATCGCGTACAGTCGCGAGTCGTTGGCGATGATGGTCTGGCCACGGTGCGACAGCATGTAGTCCAGCCACAGCTTGGCCGCGTTGACGTTCTTGGCGCCCTTGTTGATGAACAGCACGCGCGACAGGATCAGCGTGTAATCCTTGGGCAGCATGACGCCGATCGAGGGGTCGGCCTTGGCGCGCACCAGGGCGTAGGAACCGAGCACGTTGTAGCCGATCAGGTTCTCGCCCGACGAGATACGTTCCATCATGGTGCCGGTGGAGGACTGCACCCGCACCTTGGCCGCGCCGAAGGCGTTTTCCAGTTCCGGGAACTTGGTGCCCAGCTCGCGCGCATCCTGGGTCATGAACATGAAGCCCACGCCCGACTTTTCGATGTCGTAGGTGGTGACCTTGTCCTTGAACTTGGGCTGCTGGATCAGCTTGGCGAACTCGGCGTGATTCTGCGGCACTTCCTTGGGGTCCACCAGGCGCTTGTTGTAGACGATGGCGGCCGGCTCGAACGTGGTGCCGTAGGCCTGGTCATCCCACATGGCCCAGCCGGGGATCTTGGACGCTTCCACCGACTTGTACTTGAGCGCGTAGCCGTCCGAGGCCAGGCGCATCTGCAGGTCCATGGCCGAGGACCACATCACGTCGGCCGTGTTGCCGCCGGCCGCCACTTCGGAGATGAAACGGTTGTACACCTCGGTCGAATTCATGTCGTTGTATTCGATCGTGATGCCGGGGAACTGGGCGTTGAAGTCCTTGATCAGCGGCTGGGTGGCCTTGCTGTCGGTGGCGCCATAGATCACCAGTTTGCCTTCCTTCTTGGCGCCGTCGATGATCTTCTGGTAGTCGGCCGGATAGCCGGTCGGCACCTGGGCCAGGGCGGCCGTAGCGAATGCGGTGGCCAGGGTGGCGGCCAGGGTGGTTTTCAACATCATGTTTGTCTCCGTCGGTTTATATACTGCTCGTTTGTATGCTGCTTTGCTTGCTGCTGCCTTGCCACTTGCCGCTAGCGCACCAGACCCAGCTCGCTGGCGCGCTTGCCATAATCATCGACCGCCTTCCTGACGTAGGCCGTCAGCGCCGGCCCCGTCAGGCTGAACGGATACAGGCCGTAGCCGGCGCGGGTCTGCGCGAACTGCGGGCTGGCCAGCACCCGGTCGAAAGCGGCCACCCACTTGCGGTAGTCGGCCTCCGACACCTGCGGCCCCATCCACACGCCGCGGATCACGGGCCACACCACGTCGTAGCCCTGCTCGCGCGCCGTGGGCACCTTGGCCAGCACACCCGGCAGGCGCTGCTCGGACAGCACGGCCAGCACCCGGGTGCTGCCGCCGCTCGAGTACAGCGTCGCCTCCGACGCGTCGCCCGACACCACCTGCACGAAGCCCGCATGCAGCGCCGTGAAGGCTTCGCCGCCGCCCTCCAGTGCCACGAAACGCAGCACCTTGGGATCGACGCCGGCCGCCTTGACCACCAGCGCGATCTTGAGCCAGTCCTGGCTGCCGATAGTGCCGCTGACGCCGACCAGCACCTGGTCCGGATGGTGCTTGAGTGCCGTCACCAGCTCGCCCAGCGTGTGGTAGGGCGAATCGGCGCGCACCGCGATCATGCCGTAGTCCGCACCCAGCGCCGCCACCCAGCGCACGTCGTCCGCCCTGGCCTTGCCGAACTTGCCCTGCGCCAGGTTGAGCAGCGAACCGCCCGAAAAGGCCACCAGCGTGTCCGGCTCGGCACGCCGCTGCGACACCAGCGCATGCCAGGCCACGGCGCCTATCCCGCCCGGCAGGTAGCTGATCCGCATCGCCGCCGCGCCATGCTCTGGCAGGCCTTGCAGGCCCTTTTGCGCCAGCTTGCAGGTCAGGTCCATCGCGCCGCCCGGTTTGGAGGGCACGATGCATTCCGCGCCTGCCGCCTGGAGCGCCGTGCCGGCCATCAGGACGGCCAGCCATGCCAGCAAAATTGTTTTCATCGATGTAGGTATGGTAGAGCGTGGAAGCTTTCAAAGCGCTTTCAGCACCCGGACTCTTTTCAAAAAAAAAGAGCCCGGGTGCAGCCCGGGCGGAGCGGATCAGAAGCGGTGCTGCATGCCGGTCATGAAGCCGCGCTGGGTGTCGGCAAAGCCGGCATCGTCGCGCGACAGGCCGGTCAGCTGGCCGTTCTTGGCCTTGGCGTAGGCGGCGGCCACATACAGGTCGGTGCGCTTGGAGAGCGCGTAGCGGTAGCGCGCCACGTACAGGGTCGGATCGGCGTCCTTGCCGGCAGCTACGTTCTTGACGTTGACGTGGTAGATGGCGCCCGTCAGCGTAGTGACCGGGTTGGCCTTGTAGACCACGCCGCCCCAGTAGGTGGTGGCCTCGATGTCCGGTGTCAGCGCCTTGCCGGCCACCAGCTTGTAGTCGCGCAGCACGCCGATCACCTTGACCGGGCCGTTCTCGTAGCTGCCGCCCACATGCCAGACGGTGCTCTTGTCGCGGTTACCGGTGGCGGCCACGGTGTTGCCGTTGACGCGCTCCCAGGTCGCCATCAAGCCCAGCGGGCCGGCACCGTAGCTGACCGCCGTGGAGAACTTGGCGCTGTCGCTGGCGCCCGTGCTCTGCTCACCGGCACCGTAGGAGGCGCTGAACTTCACGTCGCCGGCCTTGACGGAGTACTTGATCAGGTTATCGAAGGAAGTGGTGAAACCGTACTTGCTCGGACCCGTGGCCGGACCGGAAGTGGCCCACGAATACAGCGGCGCAAAGCCCATCGGATCGAAACTGATCACCGTGTCGTACACGCTGGTAAACGATTTACCCAGCACCACGCGGCCAAAACCGCCTTCCAGGCCCACATAGGCCTGGCGCTTGAACAGCGCGCCGTCGGAGGCGCCGGTGTCCATCAGGATGCCGCCTTCCAGGTTGAACACGGCTTTCAGGCCGCCGCCCAGGTCTTCCGTGCCGCGCAGGCCCCAGCGCGACGTGTTCATGCCGCCCGAGGTCACGCGCGTCAGCGAACCGCCGCCGGCCTTGGCGTCGCTGGCGTAATCGACACCCATGTCCAGCAAGCCGTATACCTGCACGTTCGATTGCGCGTGGGCGCCGCCGGCAGCTGCCAGCAGGGCCAGGACGGCGAGGGACAGTGAGGATTTTTTCATGTAAGTCTCCAGTAGATGTAGTTATGAGTGATGCACCTGATCGACAATCAGGCTTCCACTATAAAATTCACTTCCTTTCATTTGCCTTTCAATCCCGACAGGCAGGGCCTCCCCTGTCTCCCATGCACCACAAAGCGGCGCCACGGCCACGCAAATGGCCCGCCGGCGCTATGATGCAGGTCTGACACTGAACTTTTTTGATGTGATTGGCAAGATTTATGCGCGTTTTGTTAGTTGAAGACCACACTGAGCTCTCCCGCTGGCTGTCCAAGGCCCTGCGCGACGCCCATTTGACGGTCGAATGCGCCGACAACGGCGCCGACGCCGACGCCCTGCTGCACACCCAGGACTACGCGCTGGTGATCCTGGACCTGACGTTGCCGCGCATGGACGGGCTGGAGGTGCTCAAGCGCCTGCGCGCCCGTCCCGCGCCGCGCGGCCAGACCCCGGTGCTGATCCTGACCGCCCGCGGCGGCCTCGATGAGCGGGTGCAGGGCCTGAACCTGGGCGCCGACGACTACCTGGCCAAGCCGTTCGAACTGGCCGAGCTGGAAGCGCGCGTGCGCGCCCTGTTGCGCCGCAGCGTGGGCAACGAGGCGCTGGTGCACCAGTGCGGCGCGCTCAGTTTCGACACCGTTACCCGCACCTTCAGCTACGGCGGCGCCGTGCTGGCCCTGACCCCGCGCGAACACGCCGTGCTCGAAGCGCTCATTTCCCGTTCCGGCCGCGCCGTCTCCAAGGAAAAGCTGTTCGACGAAGTGTTTGCCCTGGACGACGACGCCAACCTGGACGCGATCGAACTGTACATCCACCGCGTGCGCAAGAAGCTCGACAACGGCGCGCCCGACGCCGCCGTCATCACCACCCTGCGCGGCATCGGCTACCTGCTGCAACCGCGCAGCGCCATCGGCGGCTAAATGGCGGCGCTGGCCTCCCGCCTGGCCGCCCGGCTGCGCAAGCGGGGGCCGGGCGCGCCGCTGGGCAGCCTGCGCGGCCAGCTGCTGCGCTGGCTGCTGGTGCCGCTGATCGTGCTGGTGATGCTGAACGCCATCTCCGTCTACCGCAACGCGCTCGACGCGGCCGACATGGCCTACGACCGCTCGCTGCTGGCCTCCACCCGGGCGCTGGCCGAACGGGTCTCCGTCGTCGACGGCAAGGTGGTGGCCGACGTGCCCTATGTGGCGCTCGACAGCTTCGAGACCGACACTCTGGGCCGCATCTACTACAAGGTCACCGGCATCCACGGCGAGACCGTGTCCGGCTACGACGACCTGCCGCCGGTGCCGGCCAACGTGCCGCGCTCGCAGGCCTATCCGGCGCTGGTGCGCTTCTACCATGCCAACTACAACGGCCAGCCGCTGCGTATCGCCGCCCTGCTGCAACCGGTGTACGACGACTCCATGCGCGGCATCGCCCTGATCCAGGTGGGCGAAACGCTGGACGCGCGGCGCGGCCTGTCGAACCAGATCCTGTTCGACACCCTGCTGTGGCAGGCCGGCCTGCTGCTGGCGCTGGCCCTGCTGGTGTGGTTCGCCGTGCGGCTGGTGCTGCAGCCGCTGATGCGCCTGAAACTGGAAGTGGAAACGCGCAGCCTGAACGACCTGTCCGACGTCGATCCGGCGCTGGTGCACAAGGAGGTGCGGCCGCTGGTGGCGGCCATGAACACCTCGATGGCGCGGCTGCAAAGCCTGATCGCCAGCCAGCGCCGCTTCATCGCCGACGCCTCGCACCAGCTGCGCACCCCGCTCACGGTGCTCAAGACCCAGGCCGAACTGGCGCTGCGCGAATGCGACCGTCCGCAGGCCGACCCGCGGCAGATGCAGGCGGCCCTGCGCGACATCGTGCACAGCATCGCCGCCACCACCGACTCCACCGTCAACCTGGCCAACCGGCTGCTGACGCTGGCGCGCATCGAGCATGGCGGCCAGGGCGGCGACCATGCGGCGCTGGCCCCGGTGGCGCTGCGCGACGTGGCGCGCCAGGTGGGGCTGGAACTGGCGATGGCGGCCGTGGCCAAGCAGATCGACCTGTCGCTGGAGGGCGACGGCGCGGCCATGGTGCGGGGCCAGCCGCTGCTGCTGCATGAACTGGTGGCCAACCTGGTGGACAACGCGCTGCGCTACACGCCGGCCGGCGGTACGGTGCTGCTGCGGGTGCGCGACACGGCCCATGGCGCCACGCTGGAGGTGGAAGACAGCGGCCCCGGCATCGCCGCCGCCGAGCGCGAAAAAGTGTTCGCCCCGTTCTACCGCGCCGCCGCCACCATGGAGCGCAACCCGGGCGGCGCCGGCCTGGGCCTGGCCATCGTGCGCGACATCGCCGTGCTGCATGGCGCTACGCTGACGCTGGCCGATGCCGGCGGGCCGCAGGGCTTGCTGGTGCGGGTGGCGTTTCCGCTGCATTGATAGCCGGCCGTATCCGAGTCCGTCGGCGGCTGGCGCTTTGCCGGCGCCGGTTTGATGTAGGCGCGGATGGCCTCGACGATGATAGGTTCCAGCGCGCTGACACGCCGACGCCGCAGCCATACTATCCCGGCACGACCAACGCCAGCCCCACCCTGACCAAAGATGCGCCGGGCGCTGCGACGATGATGGCCGTTATCAGTTCCGGCCCCTAGCGATGGCGAAGGAACTCTTCCATAGTGAGTCCGATATCCTTGGCTATTTGCCGAAGCAGGACGGGCGAGACATCTTGGCCTTGGTGAAACGGCACAGTAGTGCATCGTCCATTGATGTCACGGAATTGCTTATGCGATCCGCGCTGACGTACCTCGGCAAAACCTAATTTGATGAGGATGGCAATAATCTCACTGGGCTTCAAAACGGGAATATTTCCCATTTTTTAAGCAACGTCGACCTGCTGGACGCCGACAAACTCGGACTCAAGAATCGGCTCGCCATCTTCCAGCAGCATGGAGATGACTTCCTTGAGGTTGCGATTGAGTTCGTCCAGCGTCATGCCCTGTGCGTGCGCCCCGGGGAAACCCGGCACAAACCCGACAAAAAGCTTGGTATCGGGACAACGCTCTATGACGGCGGAATAAGTTCTCATGATACGCTCCGGTTCGCGCCTGTTGCCATACTTCCCAGCATGCTGTGCTCAGCCTATTTTAGCAGCGTTCCAACCATCCTCCTGGCCTTCGCGCAAGGACCGCCCGCCCTGCCAACGCGGCCAGCGTCGCCGCCAACCGCCCGCCTCACCCCCGCTCGTCGAGCTTGAACACGCTGACCACGGCCGCCAGGTTGGCCGCCTGCTCCTGCAGCGAGGCGGCGGCCGCGGCCGCCTGCTCCACCAGCGCCGCGTTCTGCTGGGTGGTGCTGTCGATTGCCGTCACGGCCAGGTTGACCTGGGCGATGCCGTCGCGCTGCTCGTGGCTGGCCGCCACGATCTCGCTCATGATGCTCGTCACCTGCTCGACGGAGGCGACGATCTTGCTCATCGTGGCGCCCGCCTCGTCCACCAGCGTGCTGCCGGCGTCGACCTTGTTGACGGAGTCGCCGATCAGCTCCTTGATCTCCTTGGCCGCCGCCGCGCTGCGCTGGGCCAGGTTGCGCACTTCCGACGCCACCACGGCAAAGCCGCGGCCCTGCTCACCGGCCCGGGCCGCTTCCACGGCCGCGTTCAGGGCCAGGATGTTGGTCTGGAAGGCGATGCCGTCGATCACGCCAATGATGTCGACGATCTTGCGCGAACTGTCCTTGATCGAGGCCATCGTGTCGACCACCCGTCCCACCACCTCGCCGCCCTGGGTGGCGTAGCCGGAGGCCGACTGCACCAGTTCGTTGGCGTGGCGGGCGCTGTCGGCGTTCTGCGACACGGTGGCCGTCAGCTCTTCCATCGCCGACGCCGTCTGCTCCAGGCTGGACGCTTGCCCTTCCGTGCGGGCCGACAAGTCGAGGTTGCCGCTGGCGATTTCCGCCGAGGCGGTGGCGATGGTGTCGGTGCTGTTGCGCACTTCCCGTATGGTGCGGTTGAGGGAGGACACGAAACGGTTGAAGGCGTCGGCCAGCATGCCGATCTCGTCGCCCGTCTCCACCGTCATGCGGCGCGACAGGTCGCCGTTGCCGTCGGCGATCTGGCCCAGCATCTGCGCGGCCCGCGCCACGGGTGCGGCCATGGCGCGGCTTACCAGCCAGATCACGAACAGGCCGATGCCGCCGCCCACCAGGCCGCCCACCAGGGCCGCCAGCAGCACGGAACGGGTCACCTGGCCCAGCACTTCGCGCTCCGGCACTTCCGCGATCACGTACATATTCAGTTCCGGCACGAACGACGAGGCGACGATGCGCTTGCCTTCCGGCGCGCTGTAGTTGACGGTGGTGAAACGCTGGCCGCCCAGCAGCTTGCCGCTCAGCTCTTCGCTAAAGCCGGGCAAGTCCTTCAGGAAGTGCTTGCCGTCCACCAGCTTGGCGTCGCGGTGCACCAGCAGGCTGCCGTTGGCCCGCACCAGGAACACATAACCCGACTCGCCCACCTTGTAGCTGCGGATGGTGTCGGCCAGCTTGTCGATGGACAGGCCCAGGCCGGCCACGCCATCCTTGCCGCTGCCCCCGTCGAAACGGTAATTGATGAACAACATGTAGGTATTGGCGCTCACGTCCTTGTCGATGTCGAGCGTGTACGGCTTGCCGCCGGACAGGAAACTGTAGAACCACTGGTCGGAGGCCGCTTCCTTGTGCAGCGTGCGGTCCAGCCCGGTTGGTGTGTAATACTTGCCGGTGGCGCCGGACACCCAGAACACGGTGGCCGCCTTCATCTTGGCCTGGATGCGCTGGGCATAAGCCTTCCACGCATCGGCGCCCGTGTCCGGCAAGCCCTGGTTTTCCCAGTCCAGCAGGAAGCTGTTGTTGGCGACGGCCTGCGAAGCGGCCAGCGGTTCGGCGATCTGGCGCAGGATGTCGTTGCGGATCTCGCCCACCACGGCCGGCAGTTCCTGTCCCACCACGCGCTCGCGGATGGTGTTGCCCGTCATGACCACGCTCAGCGTGGCCGACAGCACCAGGAACAACAGCAGGCAAAGGGCCATGCTCGACATCAGCTTTTGCTGGATCGACAGGCGGCGTAAGAATTCAGACATACGATCTCCCCGGAATTATTTGATGGCCGCTTGACATCAGCCGCTAGCCTGCACGTTCCCGCCGGTCGCCGCGTGCACAAGCAACACGCGGGCCATTGTGAATTGAGCGTAATCGATTTTTAATCTTTGACGCAACAAGATATATGCACAAGAAACTACCGGTTGCCGCCCCGCCTGGCCGCCCATCCAGCCGGCGCTTGGCGCCCCGTGGCAAGCGTCGCTCAGGATAACGCGGAACCAATAGTCGCTATCACTGTAACGCTATGGGCGGCGTTGCGCCACCGCCGCATATATTGTTACGCGGCGCTGTGGTTTTCCCGGCAATCCGTGTCGCCCCCAAAAAATGGGGACGTACCCCATTTTCCGAGAAACCGTGTTACGTCCCCGGTTTCTCAAATAATGGGGTACGTCCCCATTTTTTCCGGCTTCCTGAAGATCCAAAAAAGAAAGGCCAGCGCCCGTTGCCGGGGGCTGGCCTCGTTGCCGCGCAAGCGGGCTGGGCGGTTAGCTCAGGTTTTCCAGGCGGATCTTGGTCACGCTGCCGAATACGCTGGCCAGCCCTTCCATCTTGGCGATGGCCGCTTCCACGTTCTTTTCCTGGGTCTGGTGGGTCAGGAAGATGATGTCGGTGCGGATCTCGCCTTCCGCCGGTTCCTTCTGCAGCATGGCGTCGATCGAGATGGTGGCGTCGGCCAGGATGCGCGTCAGGTCGGCCAGCACGCCGGGCTGGTCGGCCACGTTCATGCGCAGGTAGTAGCTGGTGGTGATCTCGGCCATCGGCAGGATCTCGATGTCCGTCATCTCGTTGGGCTGGAACGCCAGGTGCGGCACGCGGTGCTCCGGGTCCGCCGTGGCCAGGCGGGTGATGTCGACCAGGTCGGCGATGACGGCCGAAGCGGTCGGCTCGGCGCCGGCGCCCTTGCCGTAGTACAGCGTGGCACCGACGGCGTCGCCCTGCACCAGCACGGCGTTCATGGCCCCTTCCACGTTGGCGATCAGGCGCTTGGACGGGATCAGGGTCGGGTGCACGCGCAGTTCCACCCCTTCCGTGCCGTTGACCTTGGCGCGCTTGGCGATGCCCAGCAGCTTGATGCGGTAGCCCAGTTGTTCGGCGTAGCGGATGTCGATGGCGTTGAGCTTGGAAATGCCTTCCACGTAGGCCTTGTCGAACTGCACCGGGATGCCGAACGCGATCGCGGCCAGGATGGTAGCCTTGTGCGCCGCGTCCACCCCTTCGATGTCGAAAGTGGGGTCCGCTTCCGCATAACCGAGTTCCTGCGCCTGCTTGAGCACGGTGGCGAAGTCCAGGCCCTTGTCGCGCATCTCGGACAGGATGAAGTTGGTGGTGCCGTTGATGATGCCGGCCAGCCAGTCGATGCGGTTGGCCGTCAAGCCTTCGCGCAGCGCCTTGATGATGGGGATGCCGCCGGCCACGGCCGCCTCGAACGCCACCATCACGCCTTTTTCCTGGGCCGCGGCGAAGATTTCATTGCCGTGCACGGCCAGCAGGGCCTTGTTGGCCGTGACCACGTGCTTGCCGTTGGCGATCGCTTGCAGCACCAGCGTCTTGGCCAGGTCGTAGCCGCCGATCAGCTCGACGACGATTTCGATCTCGGGATCGTTGACGATGTCGAACGGGTCGGCCACGACCTTGACCTGGCCGCCCGTGCGCTCCTTGGCCCGTTCCAGGTTGCGGGCCGAGACGGCCACCACTTCGATGCCGCGGCCGGCGCGGCGGCGGATTTCTTCCTGGTTGCGGCGCAACACGTTGAACGTACCGGCGCCGACGTTGCCGATGCCTAACAGACCTACTTTGATGGGATTCATAACAACACTCGTTTCATTGCGGTGATGTCGGACACCGCACTGGCGGCGCCCGGTGGATAGGGGGCGAAAACGGCTCAATAGCCCAGGCTGTGGCGCTTGCGGTAACCTTCCATGAAGCGCGCGATGCGGCCGAACGCTTCCGTCATGTCGTCCGAATTGGGCAGGAACACGACGCGGAAGTGGTCATGGTTGATCCAGTTAAAACCGCTGCCCTGGACGATGAGCACCTTGGTTTCGGCCAGCAGCTCGTAGGCGAACTGCTGGTCGTCGACGATCGGGTAGACCTTGGGATCGAGCCGCGGGAACATGTAGAGCGCCGCCTTCGGCTTGACGCAGGTGATGCCGGGGATGTCCGTCAGCAACTGGTAAGCGAGGTCGCGTTGCTTGAGCAGGCGTCCGCCCGGCCCCACCAGGTCTTGTATGCTCTGGTAGCCGCCGAGCGCAGTCTGGATCGCAAACTGGCCCGGTGCGTTGGCGCACAAACGCATCGAGGCCAGCATGTTGAGGCCCTCGATGTAATCTTTGGCATGGGCCTTCTCGCCCGACACCACCATCCAGCCGGAACGGTAGCCGCAGGAGCGGTAGTTCTTCGACAGGCCGTTGAAGGTCACGCACAGCACGTCGTCGGCCAGCGAGGCGATCGATACGTGCTGGGCTTCGTCGTACAGCACCTTGTCGTAGATTTCGTCGGCGTAGATGATGAGCTGGTTCTGGCGCGCGATCTCGATGATCTCGCGCAGCAGTTCGACCGGGTACAGGGCCCCCGTCGGGTTATTCGGGTTGATGATGACGATGGCGCGCGTGTTGGACGTGATCTTGCTGCGGATGTCGGCCAGGTCCGGATACCAGTCCTGCTGTTCGTCGCAGATGTAATGCACGGGCGTGCCGCCGGACAGGCTGACGGCGGCCGTCCACAGCGGGTAGTCGGGCGCCGGCACCAGCACTTCGTCGCCCGTGTTGAGCAGGGCGTTCATGGCCATCACGATCAGTTCCGAGGCGCCGTTGCCCAGGTAGATGTCGTCGATGGTGACGCCACGGATGTTCTTGCCCTGGGTGTAGTGCATGATGGCCTTGCGCGGCGCGAACATGCCCTTGGAATCGGTGTAGCCGGCCGCGTTGGGCAGGTTGACCATCATGTCGTGGACGATCTCGTCGGGCGGATCGAAGCCGAACACGGCCAAGTTGCCAATATTCAACTTCGTGATCTTGTGTCCTTCTTCCTCCATTTGCCGGGCCTTTTCCGGCACCGGGCCGCGGATCTCATAGCAGACTTCCGCAAGTTTGTTCGATTTATGAATCGGTCGCAAAATAAAATCCTGTCTTGGTGGAGCAAAACGACGCGGCCTGCCAATTTCGGCCCTGGCCCATGCTGCAATGCGAAAAGACCCATTCTGCCGAAAGCCTCCCATTTAATCAACCTTTGCGGGGGGCAGGCCCGGGAAAAACGCTACAATGACGCTTCTTTTGCCGACCAACGACCGCAAGAACACGTCTTTTTCGCCTATGAAGCTCCATCCCAGCAGTACCCAGCAGTACCAGACCGTCACCGGCTACGACGACACCGGCGTCGAAATCAACGCCCGGCGCTACAACTTCAGCCTGATCGTGCTGCCCGAGACGGCGCCCCGCGCCTGGGGCGCGCCCGCCTTCGAGGAGTTGACGGAAGCCCATTTCAACGAGATCCTGGAACACGGCCCCGACGTCGTGATCCTGGGCACGGGCGCGCGCCAGCGCTTCATCCACCCCAAGCTGACGGCCGCGCTGACCATGCGCCGCATCGGCGTGGAGTGCATGGACAACCAGGCAGCTTGCCGCACTTACAACATTTTGATGGGCGAAGGCCGCAAGGTCACGCTGGCCCTGGTATTGGATGCGAATCCGGGCACGGGTGAGCCGGCCTGATGAACAACGACCTGTACAACTCCAAAAAACTGCTGTGGTCACTCGCCCTCGTCTTCACCCTGGTATGGCTGTATGTGCTGGGCTGGCGCACCCTGGTGCCGCCCGACGAGGGCCGCTACGCGGAAATGGCGCGCGAAATGCTCGCCTCCGGCGACTGGATCACCACCCGCCTGAACGGCATCAAGTACTTTGAAAAGCCGCCCCTGCAGACGTGGATGAACGCCCTGTCGTTCGCCGCCTTCGGCGTGGGCGAATGGCAGGCGCGCCTGTGGACGGGCCTGTGCGGCCTGCTGGGCGTGTTGCTGACGGGCTACACGGGCCACAAGGTGTTCGGCCCCCGGGTCGGCTTCTACGCCGCGCTGGCGCTCGGCTCCAGCCTGTTCTGGGTGGCGTCGGGCCAGATCGATTCGCTCGACATGGGCCTGTCGGGCATGATGACCATCGCCCTGTGCGCCCTGCTGCTGGCCCAGCGCGACGCCGCCACGCCGGCCGGGCAGCGCAACTGGATGCTGCTGTGCTGGGCCGGCATGGCGCTGGCCGTGCTGGCCAAGGGCTTGATCGGCCTGGTGCTGCCCGGCGCCGTGCTGGTGCTCTACACGCTGGCCGCGCGCGACTGGGCCATCTGGACCCGCCTGCACCTGGGCAAGGGCCTGCTGCTGTTCTTCGCCGTGGCCACGCCGTGGTTCGTGCTGGTGGCCCTGAAGAATCCGGAACAGCCCCACTTCTTCTTCATCCACGAGCATTTCGAGCGCTTCCTGCTCAAGACCCACCACCGCGAAGGGGCCTGGTATTACTTCTTCGTCATGCTCATCCCCGGCATCCTGCCGTGGCTGGGCGTGCTGCCGCAAAGCCTGCTGGGCGCGCTGCGCCGTGAACGGGGCGCCTTCCAGCCGCGCCTGATGCTGCTGGTGTGGGCCGTGTTCATCTTCTTCTTCTTCAGCTATTCGAGCTCCAAGCTGCCCGGCTACATCCTGCCCATCTTCCCCGCCCTGGCGCTGCTGATCGCCGCCTACCTGGAAAACGCGGCGCGCGCCAACCGCGTGTTCGCGGCCGTGCTGCTGTTGCTGGTGGGCGTGGCCGGCATCGCCGCCGTGCCCCAGATCGTCCACGTCGCCGTGCACAACCGGGCCGAAGTGAAGATGCTGGAAGCGTACCAGCCGTGGGTGCTGGCGGCGGCCATCATCGCCGCGGCCGGCGGCGCGCTGGCCCTGCTGCACGCCCGCCACCTGCGGCGCGACGCCAGCGTGCTGACGCTGGCCATCGCCGGCTTCCTGGCCACCCAGCTGGTGCTGGCCGGCTTTGAACCGTACGGCAAGCTGCGGGCCGGCAAGGCGCTGACCCACCGCATCGCGGCCGAACTGGGACCGGACACCAAGGTCTATTCCGTCTCCACCTATGAACAGTCGATGACTTTCTACCTGGGCCGCACCGTGACCCTGGTCGACTACTGGGACGAATTCACCTTCGGCCTGGAACAGCAGCCCGAGCTGTCCATCCCCAAGGTCGAGGACTGGATCGCCGTCTGGCGGCGCGATGCGGCGGCCGGCGTCAAGGCCATCGCCATCATCGACGTGAAAGACTACCAGCAACTGCAAGCGCGCGGCGTGCCCATGCGCGTCGTGGCCGAAGATACCCGACGCATGGCCGTCGCCAACCTGTAATCCGCCAACCTGTCCAATTTAATGAATATTGCAACCTTCAGTTTTATCGTCACCGGCGTGCTGCTCAACGCCCTGGCCCAGCTGCTGCTCAAAGCGGGCACCAAGTCCGTCGGCGCCATCCACCTCACCATGGACAACTGGTTTGCCATCGGCCTCAAGGTGGCCACCCAGCTGCCCATCATCGGCGGCCTGACCTGCTATGTGCTGTCGGTGGTGCTGTGGATTATCGCCCTGTCGCGGGTGGACGTGTCGATCGCCTACCCCATGCTCTCACTCGGTTATGTGGTGACGGCCGTGGGCGCCTGGTACTTCTTCGGCGAAGCCGTGTCGCTGCAGCGGATGGCGGCCATCGTCGTGATCCTGATCGGCGTGGCCCTGCTGGCGCGCAGCTAAACCTTATTTTTAAGTATCGATTTTGCCGTCGGGCCAACAAAATGGCCTGGCCATTCGAGAAAGATTTAAAATATGCGCTGCCCCGGGGACGGTGCGCCACGAGCGCCCGTCCAACCGCTAGAACAAGATGAAGAGAGTGACCACCGATATGAGCGCTGCCCTGCCCTTCCTGCCGTTTTCCAAACCCACCATCGATGAAGCCACCATCGCCGCCGTCGGCGAGGTGCTGCGCTCGGGCTGGATCACCAGCGGCCCCAAAGTCCAGGCCTTCGAGGCGAAGATGTCCGAATACTTCGGCGGCCGCCCCGTGCGCACCTTCAATTCCGGCACCTGCACCATGGAGATCGCGCTGCGCATCGCCGGCATCGGCCCCGGCGACGAAGTGATCACGACCCCGATTTCGTGGGTGGCCACGGCCAACGTCATCATCGAAGTGGGCGCCACGCCCGTGTTCGCCGACATCGATCCCGTCACCCGCAACATCGACCTCGACCAGCTGGAAGCGGCCATCACGCCCCGCACCCGCGCCATCATCCCGGTCTACCTGTCCGGCCTGCCCGTCGACATGGACCGCCTGTACGCCATCGCCGCCAAGCACAACTTGCGCGTGGTGGAGGACGCGGCGCAAGCGTTCGGCTCGGAGTGGAAGGGCAAGCGCATCGGCTCGTTCGGCGACTTCGTCTCGTTCAGCTTCCAGGCCAACAAGAACATCACCACCGGCGAAGGCGGCTGCCTGGTCCTCAACAACGAGGCAGAGGCCCGCCTGGCCGAGAAATACCGCCTGCAGGGCGTCACCCGCAGCGGCGTGGACGGCATCGACGTCGATGTGTTGGGCGGCAAATACAATATGAGCGACATCATGGCCGCCATCGGCCTGGGCCAGTTCGCCAACATCGACGCCATCACGGCCCACCGCCGCGCGCTGGCGCGCCACTATTTCGACTGCTTCGGCGCCGATTTCGAAGCGCAGTCCGGCGCCCAGCTGCCGCTGCAAGCCTTCGACAGCAGCAACTACCACCTGTTCCAGATCATCCTGCCCGACCAGGGCCCGGACACGCGCGCCAACTTCATGCGCCAGATGGCCGAGCACAACGTCGGCACCGGCTACCACTACGCGCCCATCCACCTGTTCACCCTGTACCGCGAACGGGGCTTCAAGGAAGGCATGTTCCCCGTGTCGGAAAAGATCGGCCGCCTGACGGTGACGCTGCCCATGTTCTACGCCATGACCAAGGCCGACGTCGAGCGCGCCGTGGCCGCCGTCAAAGCCATCCTGATCAAATAACCGCAATGACCGCAACGATTGCATCACCCATGAAACCAGAAATATCCGTCGTCATCCCGATCTACAACGAACAGGCCGGCCTGCAGGCCCTGTTCGACCGCCTTTATCCCGCGCTCGACGCGCTGCAAAGCAGCTATGAAATCGTGTTCGTCAACGACGGCAGCCGCGACAACTCGGTCTCCATCCTGGCCGAGCAGTTCCGCGCCCGCCCCGACGTCACGCGCGTGGTGCTGTTCAACGGTAACTACGGCCAGCACATGGCCATCCTGGCCGGCTTCGAGGCGGCCCGCGGCGAGATCATGATCACGCTCGACGCCGACCTGCAGAACCCGCCCGAGGAAATCAAGCACCTGGTGGCCAAGATGCGCGAAGGCTACGACTACGTGGGCTCGATCCGCCGCAAGCGCCAGGATTCGGCCTGGCGCACCTACGCCTCCAAGGCCATGAACCAGCTGCGCGAGCGCATCACCAACATCAAGATCACGGACCAGGGCAATATGCTGCGCGCCTACGGCCGCAACGTGATCGACCTGGTCAACCAGTGCGGCGAAGTGAATACCTTCGTGCCGGCCCTGGCCTACCGCTTCGCCCGCAAGCCGACGGAAATCCTGGTCGAGCACGAGGAACGGGCCGCCGGCGAATCGAAGTACTCGCTCTACAGCCTGATCCGCCTCAATTTCGACCTGGTGACGGGCTTCTCGCTGGTGCCGCTGCAAATGTTCTCCATGCTGGGCATGGCGCTGTCGATCGGCTCGGGCCTGCTGGTGTTCATCCTGCTGGTGCGCCGCCTGTTCCTGGGGGCCGAGGCCGAAGGTCTGTTCACCCTGTTCGCGATCGCCTTCTTCTTCATGGGCGTGATCCTGTTCGGCATCGGACTGCTGGGCGAATACGTGGGCCGCATCTTCCAGCAAGTGCGGGCCCGCCCGCGCTACGTGGTGCAAACCATCCTGCAGCAGACCCATGGCCATGAAGCGCTGGACACGGACGAGCTGGAAAAACGCTCGGTGGCGCGATGAGCGGCGCCCTGTCCGCGCGCCGTCCGCGCGCCGTCGTCTTCGCCTACCACAACGTGGGCGTGCGCTGCCTGAAAGTGCTGCTGGCCGGCGGCGTGGACGTGGCCCTGGTGGTCACCCATGAGGACAGCGAGCACGAGAACATCTGGTTCGACTCCGTCATCTCGGTCTGCCAGGCCGAAGGCATCCCCTACATCACGCCGGCCGACGCCAGATCGCCCGAGCTGCTGGCCCAGGTGCAGGCGGCCACACCGGACCTGATGTTCAGCTTCTACTACCGCCACATGCTGCCGGCCGAGCTGCTGGCCGTGGCGCCGGCCTACAATATGCACGGTTCGCTGCTGCCCCAGTTCCGCGGCCGCGCCCCCGTCAACTGGGCCGTGCTGCATGGCGCCGACGTGACCGGCGCCACCCTGCACGAAATGACGGTCAAGCCCGACGCGGGCGCCATCGTGGCCCAGATGGAGGTGCCCATCCTGCCCGACGACACGGCCTTCGAAGTGTTCGGCAAGGTCACCGTGGCGGCCGAACAGGCCCTGTGGCGCGTGCTGCCTGCGCTGCTGGCCGGCACGGCGCCGCGCCTGCCCAACGACCTGACCCAGGGCGGCTACTTCGGCGGGCGCAAGCCCGAGGACGGCCGCATCGACTGGCGCCAGCCGGCCCAGGTGGTCTACAACCTGCACCGGGCCGTGGCGCCGCCCTACCCCGGCGCCTTCACCGACCTCGGCGGGGTGCGCTATGTGGTGCAGCGGGCACGCCTGCATAAGCAAAACAGTAATCAGAACGACAACATTGCCGCAGCAAGTTTGCGTCCGGGCTTGGCAGTAGTGGATAATTGCATCTTTGGCGTGTGCGGCGATGGCCGTATGCTGACGATTTCCGCCTTGACGGCCGACGGTGCTCCCATCACGGCCGGGCAGTTGCACTCCCGCCTGGCCGCTTCCGCCAGCGGACAATGAACATTACCTAGAGAAGATCACATGAAAAAAGTCCTCATCCTCGGCGTCAACGGCTTCATCGGCCACCACCTGTCGAAGCGCATCCTGGAAACGACCGACTGGCACGTCTACGGCATGGACATGAGCACTGACCGCATCACCGACGTGCTCGAGAACGAAGCGTACAAATCGCGCATGCACTTCTTCGAAGGCGACATCACCATCAACAAGGAATGGGTCGAGTACCACGTCAAGAAGTGCGACGTGATCCTGCCGCTGGTGGCCATCGCCACCCCGTCGACCTACGTCAAGCAGCCGCTGCGCGTGTTCGAGCTGGACTTCGAGGCCAACCTGCCCATCGTCCGTTCGGCCGCCAAGTACGGCAAGCACCTGGTGTTCCCGTCGACCTCGGAAGTGTATGGCATGTGCCACGACGAGGAATTCGATCCCGAGAACTCGGAACTGATCTGCGGCCCGATCAACAAGCCGCGCTGGATCTACTCCAACGCCAAGCAGCTGATGGACCGCGTGATCTGGGGCTACGGCATGGAAGGCCTGAACTTCACCCTGTTCCGTCCGTTCAACTGGATCGGCGCCGGCCTGGACTCGATCCACACGCCAAAAGAAGGTTCGTCACGCGTGGTGACCCAGTTCTTCGGCCACATCGTCCGTGGCGAGAACATCTCGCTGGTGGACGGCGGCGCCCAGAAGCGCGCCTTCACCGACATCGACGACGGCATCGACGCCCTGATGAAGATCATCGCCAACAAGGACGGCGCCGCCTCCGGCAAGATCTACAACATCGGCAACCCGGTCAACAACTATTCGATCCGCGAGCTGGCCGGCATGATGCTGAAACTGGCCGAGGAATACCCGGAATACGCCACCGGCGCCAAGCAGGTCAAGATCGTGGAAACCACGTCCGGCGCCTACTACGGCGCGGGCTACCAGGACGTGCAGAACCGCGTGCCGAAAATCACCAACACCTGCGAAGAGCTGGGCTGGAAACCGACCACCACCATGGCCGACGCCCTGCGCAAGATCTTCGACGCCTACCGCAGCCAGGTAGCCGAAGCCCAGGCCCTGATGGATTGATGATTTGACCGACACCTTGCCCAACCAGCGACGGCCGCTGCTCACGCTCAAGATCGACGTCGACACCTATCGCGGCACCCGCGAGGGTGTGCCCAACCTGGCGCGCATGCTGCAGGCGCACCAGGCCCACGCCACCTTCCTGTTCTCGCTGGGGCCCGACCACACGGGCTGGGCCCTGCGGCGGGCGCTGCGGCCCGGCTTCTTCAGCAAGGTGTCGCGTACCTCCGTGGTCGAGCACTACGGCTTCAAGACCCTGATGTACGGCACCCTGCTGCCGGGACCGGACATCGGCAAGCAGTGCGCGGCCGAGCTGCGCGCCGTGCGCGACGCCGGCTTCGAATGCGGCATCCACACCTGGGACCACGTGCTGTGGCAGGACAACGTGGCCAAGCGCCACGCCGCCTGGACCGTGACCATGATGCGCAAGGCCGCCGCCCGCTATCACAGCGTGTTCGGCGCGCCGCCCCACACCCATGGCGCGGCCGGCTGGCAGATGAACGGCGCCGCCTTCATCGAGCATGACGCGGCCGGCTACCGCTACGCCTCGGACGGCCGCTGCGTGCTCAACGACAATGGCACGCTGGCCAATCCCGCCGACGGCCCGCACCGGCTGGCCGTGGACGGCAAGGTACTGGACTGCATCCAGCTGCCCACCACCCTGCCCACGCTGGACGAGCTGCTGGGGCGCGAGATCGATGGCACCGTCATCACCACGGCCAACATCGCCACCTTCCTGCTCAAGCTGACGGCGGGCGCCACGCGCGACCATGTCTACACGCTGCACGCCGAGCTTGAAGGACAAAAACTCGCCCCCATCTTCGAGCAGTTATTGGCCGGATGGCGCGCCCAGGGTTACCAGCTGGCGTCCATGGCCGACCACTACGGGCAGCTCAAGGATGACATGCTGGATGACGTGCTGCCCGTGTGCCCCATGACGTGGGGCGAATTACCGGGACGCTCGGGCCAGCTGATGGTGCAAGGTGCCGCCCGCTAGCTCGTGTCCCCCTTGCTGAAGTTCACCGTTCAGGAGAGAACCTGTGGCTGATCGCCAAACCGTAGCACCCGTAGCCGATTTTTCCGCCCCCATGACGGGCGGCCTGACGTTCCAGCTGGCCGGCCGTCCGGCCCGCTACACGGTGCTGTATTTCTACCCGAAGGACAATACGCCGGGCTGCACCACCGAGAGCATGGCCTTCCGCGACCTGTACGCCCAGTTCCAGGCGGCCGGCACCGAAATCTACGGCATCAGCCGCGATTCGCTGCGCTCGCACGAAGGCTTCAAGACCAAGCTGGGCCTGCCGTTCGAACTGATTTCCGACCCCGATGAGGCCGTGTGCCAGCAATTTGGCGTGATGAAACTGAAGCAGATGTACGGCAAGACCGTGCGCGGCATCGAACGCAGCACGTTTGTCATTGACGCTCAAGGGCAAATGGTGAAAGAATGGAGAGGCGTGAAGGTAGCAGGTCACGTCGATGAAGTGCTGGAATTTGTGGCGCGTCAGGCTTAATGCGCGTTGCAAACGCCCAGTTTGCTCAACCGTAGCAGAACCATGCGCATCTGGCCATTTTGAGTCATCACTGTACCAACTCTCACCCTACATGGTGGCCAGCCGGCCACCACGCGGTATCTTATCCGGGCCGTCTGTGTGCCCGTCGGCAGCCTTGTAACCCTGTATCCCCCGCATCCACCCCATTCGGCTCCCCTGCTCGCGCCGGGCTGGCCCATGGGCGGATTCCTCCAGAATTTATTTGATCGAGATCCTGATGCCTCTGCCAAAAATCCCCAGTAAGCCAGCGACTTTACTGCTGGCAAAAGATTATCCCAAGGCCAGCGGCCCTCGTCCTGTGCCGGCCGTCGTGGCCGAAGTAGCGCCGGCCGTTGCCGCGCCCAAGAAAGCGGCGCCGGCCAAGGCCAAGGTCGCCGCCAAGCCGGTGGCCAGCAAGCCGGTGACGGCAGCCAAGCCGGTGGCGGCCAAGCCCGTCGCGGCAGCCAAGCCGGTCGCCGCGGCCAAGCCGGTTGCCGGCAAAGCCAAGGCCGCCATCCTGCAGGCCGCGCCGCTGCACGTGCCGGCCGGCGAAGCGTCGCCCACGCCGTCCAAGGTCAAGGCCGCACCGGCGGCGCGCGCTAAGGTGGTGCCGCTGACGGCCGAAGCGCCCCATCCGGCCAAGCACAAGCCGGTGGAAGTACCGCTCAAGTCCTCCACCAGCCGCCATGCCGACCAGACCGGCCAGACCAAGCTGTTCGTGCTCGACACCAACGTGCTGATGCACGATCCGTCGTCGCTGTTCCGCTTCGAGGAGCACGACGTCTACCTGCCGATGATGACGCTGGAAGAACTGGACAACCACAAGAAGGGCATGACGGAAGTGGCGCGCAACGCCCGCCAGGTGTCGCGCACGCTGGACGCGCTGGTGTCGAACACGGACGACGACGCGATCGAAAAAGGCATTCCCCTGTCCAAGCTGGGCAACAAGGACGCCAAGGGCCGGCTGTACTTCCAGACCCGCCTGCAAAGCGCGGACCTGCCGGCCGGCCTGCCGGTGGGCAAGGCCGACAACCAGATCCTGGCCGTGGTCCGTTCGCTGGAAGCGGAACAGGAAGGCCGTCCCGTGGTGCTGGTGTCGAAAGACATCAACATGCGCATCAAGGCGCGCGCCCTGGGCTTGCCGGCCGAAGACTACTTCAACGACCACGTGCTGGAAGACACCGACCTGCTGTACTCGGGCATCGTCCAGCTGCCGGACGACTTCTGGAACAAGCATGGCAAGGACATGGAGTCCTGGCAGGAGAACAAGAACGGCCAGAGCGCCACGTTCTACCGCGTGACGGGGCCGTTCGTGCCGTCCATGCTGGTCAACCAGTTCATCTTCCTGGAACCCAAGAATGGCGAAGCGCCGTTCTACGGCCAGGTCAAGCAGATCAACGGCAAGACGGCCGTGCTGCAGACGCTGCGCGATTTCAGCCACAACAAGAACAATGTGTGGGGCGTGACGGCCCGCAACCGCGAGCAGAACTTCGCGCTGAACCTGCTGATGAACCCGGAGTGCGACTTCGTCACCCTGCTGGGCCAGGCCGGTACCGGCAAGACCCTGCTGGCGCTGGCGGCCGGCCTGGCGCAAGTGCTGGAGACGAAACTCTACAACGAGATCATCGTGACCCGCGTCACGGTGCCCGTGGGCGAGGACATCGGCTTCCTGCCCGGCACGGAAGAGGAAAAGATGTCGCCATGGATGGGCGCCTTCGACGACAACCTGGAAGTGCTCAACAAGTCCGATTCGGACGGCGGCGAGTGGGGCCGGGCCGCGACCCAGGACCTGATCCGTTCGCGCATCAAGATCAAGTCGCTCAACTTCATGCGGGGCCGCACCTTCGTCAACAAGTTCCTCATCATCGACGAAGCGCAGAACCTCACGCCCAAGCAGATCAAGACCCTGGTCACGCGCGCCGGTCCCGGCACCAAGATCCTGTGCCTGGGTAACATCGCCCAGATCGACACGCCATACCTGACGGAAGGCTCAAGCGGCCTCACCTACGTAGTGGACCGCTTCAAGGGCTGGGCCCACAGTGGCCACGTGACGCTGGCGCGCGGCGAACGTTCGCGCCTGGCCGACCACGCGAGCGAAGTGCTGTAAGCCTGACTTCCCTTCCCCAACGCCCCGCCCGCAGCAATGCCGGCGGGGCGTTTTTTTTGTAGCTCACGGATGAGCGGGAAACTGCCCCGAACGAGGCTTGAGGTAGCGGCTTTCGTTTTTGTCCCCGCTGTCTAATTCGGTCGAAACAATGCGAGTCCGCGCTAATGGCGTCCAGAATTTCCGGACCGCCAAATTCTGTAGACTGCAATCGACTCCGCAAAGCAACTCGGAGACCGAGTTAGACTTTTCTTCCTTTGGGCTTAGACCGGTGTGGTGAGGCCACGGCAACTTATAGCCTGCGTAGTCTTTCGTCAGACTGCGTCCTGCAATTTTTCCGCACCGAACGGAGTGCCAAGTTCAGGAATTCCGTTACGGGATGGTTGGCAGCTCGCATTGTTTGATACACCGATTTTCTCCATTTAAAAGAGTCTATAAATTGAATAGCCGAATCAAAAGCTGGATCGTTCTAGACTTTCAGGTCAAAAGCAGCGACCGGAATAGACTCCGGCCAAAATTTTATGGATAGTTTTAGACTGGCGCTTGGAAATTTGAGGCTGATTTAGCCGCAACCGGCGCGAACTCGACCGAATTAGACCACAGGGCAAATCCCGCACACCGACACCTGGCGTGCCCCCTCAGCCGTTTGCGGTAATCCGCGAAGTACCATTTCTATTTGAGTATGCAAGTATCTTCTCGCGCGGGGAGCGGCGCGGCGCGTCAGTCGAGCAGCCAGCGCCACAACAAATCAAGGGCCCTCGATCACCGTCGGGCGCACCGTGCTGAAATACTGTCCTTGATATTGCCAACCGCAAGCGGTCAAAAATTCCGGGACATGTATCGTTGAACTGAGGCTGAAGGTACGGTACAGCTTTTGGTTCAGTTCGTAGTGTTCATTGGCATCCAGAGCCGCATGCGCACGTCCCTTCTCCAGGTGGAAAACCGCCTCGCTGATCGTGGTGGGCAGGCAGATGGCTAGCCCCAGGCAAACGGCTAGCCAGTGCGCCATCGGACGGGGCTGGCCAAACAGCGTGTCCGCCGCCCGCCGCGCCAGCACGAACAAAGGCCCCATCGAAGCGCGCATCACCAGATCCGCCGAGTCGCCATGCAAAAAGGGCAAAACAACCAGGGTGGCGCAGGCAACTGCACAGTAGGCATCGCGACCAATCCGGCCGCGCAGCAAAAGCACGAAAGAACTCAGTTCCACCAGCAGGAAAATCGCATAAAACATGACATCGGCAGCCGACCGGGTCGCGATGCATTGCAGGCAGATTGCGGCCGGCGTAGCGTCGGTGGCAAGGTATGAGGCGATGAGAAGGGCAAATGCCGCGCCGCCGACGATTGCGACGACACTACGCCTATCCCGGAGTAAGCGCCATCGGGGCAGTACGCGCAACAATAAGGTGGGCAGTAGTCCCAGCATGCCAAACGGCGACCACAACGCCAACAGGCCATAGGACAGTATGCCGCGGCGCAGACTACCTTCGCTGCGGTCCAGCAACAGAGTGGCGGCCACGAGGTAGGTGGCGATGCTCTGGTGCGGTACCCACGCAAGATTGCCCAGGCCGGATGTGAATTGCAACGGCTGCCGGAAATCCAATGCCCAGTTTTCAAAATGGATGCCCAGCCAGGGCGCCTGCTGCAGATGCGCGCTTGCCCGTATTACAGATTCGGCCAGCGCATCGGCGCCGCCCAACAGGAGCAACAGCAGCATCATGCCGGCGGCAGCCGCCGATCGGCCCCGCCCATAGCCGACAACCACGCACTGAAAGACCAGAACATATCCCGCCCAAAACCAGATGCTCGTGGACACGGCAACCGGAAACCCGGCAATCAGCTTGGCCGGAAGCGCCGGCACCAGATAAGCGGCCAGGTAGAAACGCAGGTAGCCCGTTGTGCCATGGAGGTCGACCTGCACAGGCCAAGGCTGACTGGCAAGCTCATTAATGAGAGCCCAATGCTTGATCCAGTCCCATGCCGAGTGGCCGCTCGGTATGCCGATGACGAAAACCAGCAACAACGACATGGTGGCCGCGAGCGCTGCATGCGCGCCGCCCCATTGGCACGGATGACGACTGACCTCCGCATAGCATGCGCAAGCGATAACGCTTGCCAGCGGGATTCCTATCCAGGGCCGAACAAAGGTCAGCAGGAAGATAAGGCAGGGCAACGCCAGATAGGCGAGCGCGAGCGCGAACGTCCCCTGGAACTGATGCGCGACGGGGAAATCATGAGACGGTTCCAACGCCGGCAAACGGTGCGTACGCGAAAAGTTCCACTTCATCATCGTGCTTGAAGTTACTTGAGCACGGCATTGCCGGATGGCGCGGTGAACAACAACAACTTGCGCGCCCCGAAATTGGACAACAAAATCAGTATGGCGGCCAACAATTTGGACTGCAGATACGTGATCTGGAGACTGGTCGCAATAAAGTGGATCAGCAAGGCGTTCAAGCCCACGCCCACTACCCCGATCGCCGCGAAGATCAGAAACTCCTGGCCCCGATGGCTGAGCCGGCGGTACTCGAATACCCAGGCAATGGAGAGCAGATAATTGACCAACAGGCCGGCCAGATAGGCCAGCGTGGCGGCGACCAGATAGTGCAGCACCGCCATGCGGAGCAACAGGTAGAACAACCCGAAATCGACCATGAACGCGGTCCCTCCCACCAGCAGATAGCGCAGAAACTGCGCCACCAGCTGGCGGCCCCGGTCGCCGCTACAGTGTGTCCACATACCGTCCCCGCAGCAATGCACAGCGATACAGATAGAAGTCTTTCTGATTGCGCGCATCGGTGGCATGCTGTATCACACCATCGGAAAACCGTTCGCTCAGCACGACAAAGTCCAGCAGCGGATCGCCGCAAACATGGACCAGCCCGGCAAAACTGGCCTTGGGCAAGCGGCTGATCCTGTCGTGGCGCAGCTGCGGATCGAGGCCGGCAACCGAGTCGGGCGCACCCAGCGCCTGCAGCCGCTCCAGCCTGCGATAACCTTCGATCGCCGTGCCCCGGTTGAAGACCAGCCCGACCAGTTGCGTGTAGGCGGCATAGCTGGCACGTTCCAGCACGAACCAGGTGGTCTGTACGTCGTCCTCCCAGTACACGATGGCCGACGGCGCAATCAGCGGTAGAAACCGGGCGCGGATGTCAGCCACCGTGGCCTGATCGCGGTAATTGTTATCCCATGGCCTGTGATCCACGGCAAGCAGCGCGCACAGCATGGCGGCGACCAGCATCCCGAACGCGCTCAAGTGGACCAGCCTGCTACGCAGCCATCCATTGCCCGACAACACGCAAAACAACACCAGCGCCATCATCGCGCCGCCCCCCTTCTTCAGCATGGCCAAGCCCAGCAGATACGGGTACTGGTCCGGCAAGAACGGGGTGGGCGCGGACCACATCCAATTGCTCACCGTATGTTGCAACGTAGTCCACCAGGCGACGAGCGCGGCCAGGCACATGGTCGCCGCGATGACCGGCAGCAGGCGCGGGGGCAGTGCCACCGGCTTGGCTTGGCGCCGCAGATGCCACAGTGCCACGCCGGCCAGCACGGCGACGAGCGCACCTGCGCTATCGCGTATCAGGTAAGCCAGGAGCAAGGCCAGCAGGACCAGCCGGAACGGGCCGCCACGCGGCCAGCAATAGGCGCACAGTGAGGGCAGCACACAAAGGGCGGCAAGCTGGACCAGCCCCAGCGCGCGCCAGGGTTGCAACTGCATGACCAGCACATTGCGGTAGAGGCCACCGCCCAACCAGGTTGCCGTCAATCCCAGCACCCCTGTCGCGACGATGCAGTACAACATGCGGCGCCATCGGCGCTCGGCCACCAGCGTGCCGGTCAGTGCCACGCTGAAGGCCAGCACAGTCCTGCTGCCCCATTCCGCGCCACGCCAGGCGTCCCAGGCCACCAGGTAGGCGGCGTCCACGACCCGCGCGTACCACGCCGCATCCATTTGCCGCATGATGTTGTTGAACGGCGGCACGCTCAACCAGACCCCGGTAACGACAACGCCGATGCCGGCCGCCAGCAACAGCGCGCCGTGTTTAGGATGGGCGCATCCGGCATAGCACAACAAAGCGGCCGCGCACGCCAGGCCTATCAAGGGATGCAATGCACAGGCCGCCAAGACGGCCAGCGCGGCCACCAGCAATCGTCCGCGCAAGATGCTGGCCAGGGCCAGCATGGACAGCGCTTCCGCAAATGGCCGCGGCGTCAGGAATGGTTCGGCCAGCGAGAAGAGATCGGGTACAGGACCGTAGTCCGACGGCAGGGAAAACAGCACCACCATTCCCAACCAGAAACTGCGGCCCGAGAAAAGACAACGCAGCAGCAAAGCGGCCGCTGCGATCCATGCCACCTCCGCACAAAGCAGCAATGCCACGGTGCCGCCATACAGCCCCAAAGCCGTCACGGCCGCCGCATAGACGGGCGTAAACAGGGTGTACGAAGCCTGCGAGCCATACAAGAAAAACAGGTCGCGTCCAAACACCTCCGGGTGCAACCAGTGCAACGCTTGCGCCGCGTACAGCGTGTTGTCATGCCAGATGCCATCCCACGGGTGGCGCCACAACCATATTGTCAGCAGCAACGTCAGGACCAGGGGCGGGTAACGCTGCGGCCAGCTTGCCGGCTGCGGCACCGGACGCGACGGATCCGGCGCGGCGGCGACCGCGGCGCCACCTGCATGCGGCGACGGCATCGACGCTGGCATCAATGCTTCTCCTCCAGATAGTCATCGTCGATATTGACCGACCAGATATTGTCCTTGGAGGCGACGCCCTGCGCGATGTTGTCGACGGCCAGCTTTGCCGTCAACATGGAGTGGTCTTGATTGTTATACCGGTGCATGCCATTGCGGCCGACCAGGAACAGATTGCTGACCCCGTCGGTAAAGTTGCGGATGGTGTCGAACTCGCCATAGGTGCCGAAGTAGGCCGGATAAGCCTTGTGCACGCGCTCGACCACGCCGTCGAGCACGTCGTCGGCGTCGATCAGGCCGATCTTGGCCAGTTCGCCGGCGCCGAACCGTATCAGCTCGGCATCGGCCATTTGCCACAGGTCGTCGCCTTCGTTGCAGAAATACTCCAGCCCCAGCCAGACGGTGCCCGGGTCGCGCACCAGGTGCGGACTCCAGTTGTTAAAGATCTGCAGCCGGCCGATGCGCACGTCGCGCTCCTGTATGTAAATCCAGTTATCGGGCGGGGCGCCGTTGGCCTGTTCGCCGCTGCCTTGCGGCGTCATCTTGCGCACCAGCAGGCCGACGGTGAGAAAGTCGCGGTACATCAGCCCGTCGGCCACGCGCCGCACCTCCGGTGGCGCGGGCGGCTCCATGCCCGCGATCAGCTGGCGCACCGGCATGCTGGAGATGACGTAGTCGCAGGGGTAGCGAAAGGCCAGGCCGCTGCCATGGTCGACACCGCTCACGGCAACCACCCGGCCCTCATGCCACTCGATGCCGGTCACGGCATGGCCGAAGCGCAGCTCGCCGCCGCCCTGCGTGACACGGCGCGCCACTTCCTCCCACATCTGCCCCGGCCCCAGCGCCGGATAGAGGAATTGCTCGATCAGGCTGGTTTGCGTGCCGCGCTGCGCCACCGACGCGCCGGCCGGACGCAGCAGCTTTTTCACCGCATGCCACAGCGCCTTGCGCACCGACAGCCCCTTGATGCGCTGCGCCCCCCATTCCGGACTGATGGCTTCGCAAGGCACGCCCCACACCTTGGCCGTGTAATCCTTGAAGAACGTCTCATACAGCTCCACGCCGAAGCGGTTGACGATGAAGTCTTCCAGGTTGCGCTCTGGCTTGCGCGGAAACAGCGAGATGTGGGCATAGGTACAGGCGATCTTGCACAGCCGCAGCGGCCCCAGGTTGCGCACGGTGGCGAAGTTGAGCTTGATGGGATAGTCGAAATAGCGGCGCAGGAAGAAGATGCGCGACACCCGGCCCCGCACCAGCAGCCTTTGCTCCGGCGCCGCGGCCGCGGCCGGCGCCACCCGCACCGTGGTGCGGCGGTTCTGGTAGGCCAGGTCCAGCGCGGCCGCTGGCGCGGCGTCGATCGGCAGTATCTCCTGCCACCAGCGCATGACCCAGTCCGACTTGGAAAAGAAGCGGTGCCCGCCCAGATCCATGCGATTGCCATTATGGGTGACGGTACGCGAGATGCCGCCCACCGCGCCGCTGCCCTCCAGGATGATGGGCTGGATGCCGGTACGCTTTTGCAATTCCAACGCGGCGGTCAGTCCTGCGGGACCGGCGCCGATGATAACGGCATATCTTTGGACCAAGGTTTGCTCCTTCCATGTCAGGAAACGGTACAACCTGTCCAGCCGCCCCGGCCTTGCCTCGGAACGATGGATTTTCTTGCAACACTACAACAGCCCGATACAGAAAGCAATGCAGGCCAAGGCCGCCGCGCACGGCCAGCTGTCACGCGCGCGGCCTGCAGCGGCGCGCGCTGCGGCCTGCCGCCATGCCCGAACTAGCCTACCATGACGCCGCCGGCCATGGCCAATTTGTGCCGTTTCAACCACAACGGCAGTGCTTGCGGCGTCGCGTCATGAAATGACGAGCCCAAGTACGAAATAGCTTGAAGCCGGTCCATTAGCGTGTAAAACTTAATCTTGCAGCGCAACGTCAACACTGGCCGCCCACTTCCCACAGGACAAGCCGTTATGGACATCCCCATTCTGATACATATGGACAAGGAGAGTGTGTACGGCGTGACGGTGCCCGACCTGCCCGGCGTCCGTACGTCCGGGGCCACCATCGACAAGGCCATGAGCAACGCCACCAAGGCCATCTACGGTCACGTGGGCCAGCTGGTGGAACAGGGCAAGCCGTTCGAAATCAAACCGTCGCCGGTGGAAACGCTGTCGCGCGAGCCCGACTACGCCGGCGGCATCTGGGCCCTGGTCAGCTTCGACCTGGCCCGGCTCGACGATCCCCCCGACGACGATTGATCTCCCCCGGCTGGCGCGCGCGTCAGCGATCCAGTTCGGGATAGTGGCGGAAGATGCCATCCTCATTGAACGGCAGCCGGCGCGCCGAGCGCAGGTAGGCGGCGATGCGCGGCTGCGCCGCCACCGCCTCGCGCAGGGCCAGCAAACGCGGCCAGGCCGCCTGCTGGCGCGCCATCGCGTTGGGGAACGCATAGCGCAAGCCCTCCACCAGCTGGAACAGCGACAGATCCACATAGGACAGGCGCACGCCCACGGCATGGTTGCCGCGCCCCCGATTGCGTGCCAGCACCCCCTCAAAATAGTCCAGGTACTTGGGCAGGCGCTGCGCCGTGAAGTCGGCCGCGCGGCGGCGGGCGGCCGGTTTCTGCTGTTCGTAATACAGGTTGGTCGACAGCGGATGGTGGCAGTCGTGCACTTCGTTGACGATGTCGGCAATGGTCAGCTGCAGCTGGTTGGCCCACAGCCGCCCCTGCAGCGCGCGCGGCGCCAGGCCGTGGCTGGCCCCCAGGAACAGCAGGATGTTGGCGGTCTGCCCGATCAGCAGGGTGCCGGCCCGCAGCACGGGCGGCGCGAAGGCCGGATGGGTCTGGGCCGCCCCGTCCAGGCTGGACAGCATGGCCGGCATGCCCTGTGGCCGGCGCGCCACATCCACATAGGGTACGCCGGCCTGTTCCAGCGCCAGCCGCACGAATTCACCGCGGCCCTGGATGCCGGGCCAGTAATACAGCTGGTAGGGTGGGGGGAGCTGGTCCATCAGGCCATGTTAGCATTTTCCAATCTCGCACGGAGAGCGCCCGGCCCGGCCGGCGCGCTGCCGGCGCGGGTCGCCACGGGTATAATGCTCCGGCCCCATCGCCATCCGATTGCCACCTCGTCCGAGTCCCGCCATGCCGCCTGTGCCCCCGCTAGATATTTCCGTCGTCCTGATGATCGCCGCCGCCGGCTTCTTTGCCGGCGTGCAGAACGCGCTGGCCGGGGGCGGTTCCTTCATCACCTTCCCCGCCCTGCTGCTGGCCGGCCTGAACCCGCTGGCGGCCAACATGACGTCCACCATCGCCATGTTCCCCAGCCAGACCACATCGGCCGTAGCGGGCCGCAAGCTGGCCGGCGACGTGGGACCGCTCACCTTCGGCCAGATGTGCGCCATCAGCGTGGTGGGCGGGATCGGCGGCGCGCTGCTGCTGCTCAACACGCCCGTCTCGTTCTTCGCCCGCCTGGTGCCGTGGCTGGTGCTGTTTGCCACCACCATGTTCGCCTGGGGCAGCTTCCGGCGCCAGCCGCTGCACGCGGCCGGCGCCATGCCCAAGTGGACGCTGGTGCTGGTGCAAAGCGCCATCGCCGTCTACGGCGGCTATTTCGGCGGCGGCATCGGCTTCCTGATGCTGGCCGCGCTGACCATCGCCGGCCAGCAGGTGCGCACCGCCACCGCCACCAAGAATGTGCTGGCCATGGCCATGAACGCGGCCGCCACCGTGATCTTCGCCACCTCGCACCAGATCAGCTGGCCGGCCGCGTTCGCCCTGTGCGCGGGCGGCATCGCCGGCGGCCTGTGCGGCGCCTGGCTGATCCACCGCCTGCCCGAGCGCGTCATGCGCACCTTCGTGGTGCTGGTGGGCGCCACCTTGACGGTGTGGATGTTCGTCCGCTGAGCGCGTCCGCCCTTAGCGCGCCCCGCCCGCCGGCGTTGCCAGCCCCTGCAGGATGGAACAGTCGGGCCGCTGGTCGCCGTGGCAGGCCTGGGCCAGGCCCGCCAGCGTGGCGCGCATGGCGGCCAGCTCGGCGATACGCCGGTCCAGCTCGGCCACGTGGGCCAGCGCCACGGCCTTGACGTCGGCGCTGGCGCGCTCCTGATCGCGCCACAGCGACAGCAGCGAGCGGATTTGCTCCAGGGAGAATCCCAGCCCGCGCGCCTGGCGGATGAAACGCAGCGCGTGCAGATCGCGCCCATCGTAGCGCCGGTAACCGGCCTCGCTGCGCGTGGCTGGTGCCACCAAGTCTATGCTTTCGTAATACCGTATCATTTTGGCCGACACGCCCGTCTGCGCCGCCGCCTGCCCGATGTTCATGCTCACTGTCCTCCCCGCGTGGAACCACCATTGTAGTGCCGGCGCCGCTTTGGGGCACGGGCCTGCGCCCGGCGCAGCCGCCGCCGCCCGCCATTTCCGGCACGGTCGTGCTTTATGTGCCCCATGTGTGGCATGGGCGTTGGCATCAGCGTTATCGATACAACACATTTGATCCCGGCGTCTGGACGCTGCCCTCATCTGCCGGTAGACTGAACTTATTGTTACAAGACCAGCAATAAACACTGGGCTGGAGAGCTTGTGAGTGAACACATCCTGATTACCCCCCGGTTGCCGAAAGACCCGTCTGACGCCTCCATGGTGAACCGGATGCGACTGGTGCTGGCCATGACCTGCCTGCTCACCCTGCTCGTCGACCCGGCCGGCGTGGGGCGCATGAACGACTTCACCGTCTTCGTGTTCGCCGGCTATCTGCTGCACAGCCTGGTTCTCAACATCTTCGCCTCGCCCCGGCTGCGGGTGCAGGTGGCCTATTGGCTCGATGTGGGCTGGTTCTACCTGATGGTGCTCGTCACGGGCGGCAGCAACAGTTTCTTTTTCCTGTTCTTCTTCTTCGCCATCCTGACCGCCTCGTTCACCTTCGGCTTCGAGTCGGGCGCCCGCATCACGCTGGTCTCGACCGCCCTGTTCGCCACCACGGCCATCACGGCCCACTCCGACGCGGCCTTGGCGCGCGTGCTGCTGCGCGCCACCTTCCTGCTGGCGCTGGGCTACATGATCGCCCACTGGGGCGGCCTGGTGGTGTCGCAAAAGCGCCGGCTGGCCCTGCTGCATGAAGTGACCCAGCAGTCCAACCCCCGCTTCGGGGTCGACCAGACCATCGCCTCGGTGCTGGAAAAAGTGCGCCAGTTCTACGGCGCCAGCCGCTGCATCCTGTTGATGCGCGAAAACGGGGCCGAGCACTGGTCGCTGCGGGCGGCCAGCGGGGTCGAGGCGGGGCGGGCCATCCAGCCCACCCGCCTGAGCGCCGAAGCGGCGGCGCCGCTGCTGGCCTTCAGCACCGGGCGCATGGTGCTCCATACGCGCCCGCTGGACGCCCTGCTGCGCCGGCGCGAGCTGTCGCGCGAATACCTGGCCGTGCGCCAGCGCTGGGAACGCATCGCGCCCGACACGGGCAGCGAGCTGGCCGAACTGCTCGAGGCAGGTGCCCTGGTCACCGTGCCGGTGCCCCTGCGCACCGGCGAAGGGCGGCTGATCGTCGTCACCGGACGCCCCGAATTCAGCAAGCAGGATGCGCAATTTTTGCTGCACATCGTCAGCCAGGTGTTCCCCGTGATCGAAAACATCGAACTGCTCGACCGCATCGCCTCGGACGCCTCGCAGCGCGAGCGCGAGCGCATCGCGCGCGACCTGCACGACACGACGGTCCAGCCGTACATCGGCCTCAGCCACGGCATCAGCGCCATCCGCAAGCGGGCCGCGCCCGACAATCCCCTGCTGCCGGAACTGGACAACCTGCAAGCGATGACCACCCACGTGATCGGCGACCTGCGCCGCTACGCCAGCAGCTTCCGGGCCGGGCGCAAGGGCTTGAGCGAACCGGAGCTGCTGCTGGCCCTGCGGCGCCACGCCAGCCAGGTCAAGCAGTTCTACGGCATCGACATCGCCATCCACAGCGAGGGCCTGTTGCAGGGCAACGACCGGCTGGCGGCCGAAGTGTTCCAAATCGTCAGCGAAGGCATCAGCAACATCTGCAAGCACACCACCGCGCGCAGCGGAGTCGTCACGCTGGCCTGCGGCGCGCGCGAGATCTGCATCAGCATCGAAAACAGCAGCCCGGAACAGGCCGTCACGGCGTTCCGCCCGCACTCGATCACGGAACGGGCGCTGGCCCTGGGCGGCCAGGCCCAGGTGCTGACGGGGCCCGAGCACAGCACCGTGGTACAGATCGTCATCCCCATTTAAAATTCAGCGAAAGGCTTACCGTGTCAACAGATCCCCCCATCCGCGTCCTGCTCGTGGACGACCACCAGACCATGCTCTGGGGCTTGCGCAAGCTGATCGAAAGCGAGGGCAGCACCATGCAAGTGGTCGGCTGCGCGGCCGACTGCGACGGCGCCCTGGCCCAGGCCCGCGCCCTGACGCCGGACGTGATCGTGCTCGACCTGGACCTGGACGGCACCAGCTCGCTGGGCATCCTGGCCGACCTGGTCAAGGGCAGCGGCGCGCGCGTGCTGGTGCTGAGCGGCACGCGTGAAGCGTCCCAGCTGGACGCGGCCGTGCTGCACGGTGCGCGCGGCGTGGTCGGCAAGGACGCCGCGGCCGATATCGTGCTGCAGGCCATCCGCAAGCTGCACCAGGGCGAACTGTGGCTCGAGCAGAGCATGCTGGGCCGCATCTTCGATGACATGCGCAATCCGCCCAAGCGGCGCAAGACGGACCCCGGCGCCGACAAGATCGCCACGCTGACGGCCAAGGAACGCCAGATCTGTGACTTGATCGCGGCCGGCGGCGGCGGCAACAAGGCGCTGGCCCAGACCCTGTTCATTTCCGACCACACGCTGCGCAACCACCTGACGTCGATCTACCACAAGCTGGGCGTGACCAACCGCCTGGACCTGTATGTGTTCATGACCAGCCACCGCGCCGAACCGCAAGAACGCTAAGCGCCGTCCTACCGTCCGGGCCCAAAACCTGCCCGCGCCCTGCCTTGCCCTGTCTGCCCGGTTTGCCCTTGCCGGTCCCTGCCTGGTCCTGCTTGCCCCCTGCTTGCCCCTGCCGGCCTTGCCGCCATGCCCGGCGCCGCCACGCCCCCGTCCCGGCTCGCGCCACACCGCGCCATCCATCATTCCAATCCATCAAGTTCCGTTACCCATGACAAATGTCCTGTGCCTGCCCGCACAAAAAGGGCGCTTTGTCCCGCGAAAAAAAGGACAGTTGTCTGATGTAGCTCAACACGTGTTTCTTTATAGTGACCTCATCAGTACGGTTTCCATGCCGGCTGACACTAGCAAGGCTGAACCAACCTATCGACTTGGGAGCGCTGTATGCGTGAAACCGATCCTGCGCCCACCCCCTGGCAACGTTTTATCAGGGGAGAAAGCGGAGCGACGTTTTACGAGGCGGTGCTGGTGGCCTCGCTGATCGCCGTTGTGTGCGTCATCGTACTGTTGGCGCTAGGCAAAAATTTCTGAGGCGTCGCACCAACGCTTCGGAAGCCGGACTTTTTGGTGCAGCGGTCCTATCCATCTAAAGGGAGTATCCATCATGAACTCGATTCAAAAATTTCTGCGCGAAGAAGACGGTGTCACGGCCATTGAATACGGCCTGATCGCGGCCCTGATCGCGGTGGTCATCATCGCCGCCGTCACCGTCGTCGGCACCCAGTTGAAGGCCACCTTCACCACCATCGGCACCAAGCTGACCGCTGCCAACAGCTGATGTGCCCCTGCACCTGGCGCCGGCGGCCGCGTGCCGCCCGCGCCAGGCGCAGGCCAGGTGCCGGCCGCGCACCGCACCGCGCACCTGGCCCCCAGGCCATAGAACCGCGAGAGGAGGGTTGATCGTGAAAAACCGGCTGCTACGTTTTCTGCGGGACCGCCATGCCGTCACATCACTCGAGTATGCCTTGCTGGCCGCCCTGATCGCCGTCGTCATCGTCGGCACCGTGACGACGGCCGGCTCAGCGCTGGTACAACTGTATGACCACGTCAAGGACCAGGTGGTCCTCGCCATGCAATGAACACCTTGTCCCTGCCCCCCACCGCCACGCCGCGGGCCATGCTGCGCGCCGCGCTGTACGAGCACCGCTGGCTGCTGCGGATCGTGCTGCTGCACGCGCTGGTGGCCAGCGTACTGTATTTCCGCTTCCCGGCCGACAACGACATCCTGCTGCTGGCCGAAGGTTTCCTGTTTTCCCTGCTGATCGGCCCCCTGTTCGCCCTGTGCGCCTATGCGATGTACGTCATGGTATTTGTGCGCCCGCGCGAACTGGTGCGCTACCTGCGCCAACACGTGGGCGCCTACCTGACCCGGCGCCGCCTGCTGCAGGCGCTGCCGGCACTGCTGCTGATGCCCTTGTTCGCATCGAGCTTCACCATCGCCAAGGCCGCCGTGCCGCTGCTGCACCCCTATGACTGGGACCGCCGCCTGGCCGCCGCCGACCAACTGCTGCATGGCGGCGTGCAGCCCTGGATCTGGCTGCAGGCGCTGGTCGGCTATCCGCTGGTGACGGCCATCCTGAACCTGGCCTACCACCTGTGGTTCTTCATCATGTTCGCCACCATGTACTGGCTGATGCTGAGTATCGAGCGGGGCCGGCTGCGCATGCAGTTCATGCTCAGCTTCGTGCTGTCGTGGACCGTGTTGGGCAATGTGATGGCCGTGCTGCTGTCGTCAGCCGGTCCGTGCTTCTATCACCTGGTCACGCCCGGCCCCGACCCATATGGCCCGCTGATGCAGTACCTGCACCAGGCCGACCGCCACATTCCCGTGCTGGCCTTGCACGTACAGGATCTGCTGTGGCAAGGCTACCACCAGCATGCGGGCGTCTCCGGCCTGACCATCTCGGCCATGCCCAGCATGCACGTGGCCAGTTCCGTATTGCTGGCGCTGGCGGGCTGGCGCGTGCGCCCGGCGGCCGGCATCGCGTTCACCGTGTTTGCCGTGCTGATCCTGATCGGCTCGGTGCATCTGGGCTGGCACTACGCCATCGACGGTTACGCCGGCGCCGCCGGCGCCATCCTGATCTGGCTGGCCGTGGGCCGCCTGCTGGACGCGGACGCCGGCCAGACCGCGGCCGCGCTGCCGGCCATGGTACGGAGCGCGCCATGAACCTCGATCCGCGCATGGTGCCGCCGGCCGCCGCGCTGGCCGGACTGCTGACAGCGGCCGTCTGGCACGACGTGCGCACGCGCCGCATTCCCAACCGCCTGGTGCTAGGCGGGGCCGTGGCCGGGCTGGCGTTCCAGACCCTGCTGCCGGCCGGCGCCGGCCTGTTCGCCACCCCGTGCGGCGGGCTGGGCCTGCTCCAGGGCTTGGCCGGGCTGGGCCTGGGCCTGGCCCTGCTGCTGCCCATGTACATGCTGGGCGCCATGGGCGCCGGCGACGTCAAGCTGATGGCCATGAGCGGCGCCTTCCTCGGGCCGCGCGATGTGCTGGGCGCGGCCCTGCTGACCATGGTGGCCGGCGGCGTGCTGGCGCTGGCCGTGGCGCTGGGCAGCGGCCGGCTGGTCCAGGTGCTGTCCAACCTGCGCCTGTTGCTGCTGCACGCGCTGCTGCGCGCCGGCACGGGCGGCACGGCGCGACTGGACGCGCCGCCGGTGCCGACCGGCAAACTGGCCTATGCCATCGCCATCGCGGCCGGCACCGCGCTGCAACTGTTGCTGGTGCAACTGCCATCCTGGAGGAATCTGCTATGAATTCCCGTACCCTGAACACCGTGCTGCGTTCCGGCCCCGTCAACGTGGCGCTGGGCATGTTGCTGGCCTGGGCCTGGGCCGGTTTCTGCTACGCCCACCTGCAAGGCTTCCTGCGCAGCGGCGACTGGAGCTATCTGCTGTTTTGCGCCTCCGAATCGCTGGTGGCCGTGCTGTTCCTGATCCGCTCGGAACCGGTGCGCGTGTCGCACAGCGCGCTCGACTGGACGCTGGCCATCGCCGCCACCTTCGTGCCCTTCCTGTTCGCGCCCGGCGGCGAGGCCGTGCTGCCGGCGGCGCGCCTGATCATCGTGGCCGGCGTGCTGCTGCAGATCGGCGGCCTGCTGTCGCTCAACCGCAGCTTCGGGCTGGTGGCGGCCCACCGCACCATCAAGACCACCGGCCTGTACGGCGTGGTGCGCCATCCGCTGTATGCCAGCTACCTGCTGTGCTACGGCGGCTACATCCTCAACAATTCGAGCGCGTCCAACGTGGCCGTCAGCCTGCTGGCCGGCGCCCTGATGCTGGCGCGCCTGCTGCGCGAGGAGCGCTTCCTGGCGCGCGACCTGGGCTACCTGGCCTACATGCGGCAAGTGAAGTACCGCGTGATCCCGTTCCTGTTCTGATCTCCACCGAGGATGCATGATGTTGGCCACCGCCCTCCCCGCCGCCAGCGATACCGTCGCCGACCCCTTGCGCGCGCCCGCCCCGCGCACGGTGGAAGAAACCGGCCTGCCCCAGCTGTTCCTGGTCGACCTGCTGTGCAAGATCCTGGCCCAGCACGGCCAGATGCACTTGAGCGAACTGGCCGCCAGCACCAAGCTGGCCGTCAGCGTGCTCGACGCGCTGCTGGTGCCGATGCGGGCCGAGAAGCTGTGCGAAGTAGCGCGCCGCGGCGGCAGCGGCACGGACGCCGACCTGTGCTTCAACTTGACGGATGCCGGGCGCGCGCGGGCCCAGGAGGCATCCCAGCGCGACGCCTACGCCGGTCCGGCGCCGGTGACCTATGCCGACTACGTGGCCCAGGTGCGGCGCAACAGCGTGACCCACAAGCCGCTGGGCCGGGCCCACATGCAGCACGTGTATGACGGCGTGGTGGTGCGCCCGGCCCTGCTCGACCAGCTGGGGGCGGCCTTCAATTCCGGTCGCGCCATCTTCATGCACGGCCCGGCCGGCAGCGGCAAGAGCTATCTGGCCGAGCGCCTGCACGGCCTGCTCGAAGGCGAAGTGCCGATCCCGCACGCAATGCTGATCGACGGCGCCGTGGTGCCCATCTACGACCCCGTGGTGCATCCGGCCGTGGCCGACGACGCGCCGGCCGGCAGCCAGTTCGACCGCCGCTACACGCGCGACCAGCGCTGGGTGCGCTGCCAGCGCCCGGCCGTGCTGACGGGCGGCGAACTGACCATCGAAATGCTGGACCTGCGCTTCGACCATGGCGCCCGCCTGTACCAGGCGCCGCCGCACCTGAAGGCCAACGGCGGCATCCTCGTGATCGACGACCTGGGCCGCCAGCGCTGCTCGGCGGTGGAACTGATGAACCGCTGGATCGTGCCGCTGGACCGCCAGATCGACTTCCTGACGCTGCAGAACGGCTACAAGTTCGCCGTGCCGTTCGACATGATCGTCGTGTTCTCGTCCAACCTGCAGCCCGAGGAGCTGGCCGACGGCGCCTTCCTGCGCCGGCTCGGCTACAAGATCCACGTGGGACCGCTGCCGGTGCCGCTGTACCAGACCGTGTTCCGCCAGGTGTGCGAACGGCTGGGCATAGGCTACGACGAGGCCATGTTCGACTACCTGCTGCGCGCCCACCACGAGCGCGAGGCACGGCCGCTGATGGCCTGCTATCCGAACGACCTGCTGGGCCAGCTGTGCGACCTGGCCCACTATGAAGGCCGCGCACCACGGCTGGACCAGGCGGCGCTGGACTGGGCCTGGCAAAACTATTTCGGCACGCCCGGCGACGCCGGCGACAGCGCTAACCTAGGGGATCAAAAATGAGAAATACACGCGCCATTATCATGATGCTGGTCGCCATCGTCCTCGCCTTCGGCGCGGTGCTGGTGGCGGCCCAATGGATCAACAAGCAGTCCTCCACCAATACCCAGAAGGTGGCCGTGGCCCTGGTCGACATTCCGCTCGGCTCGCGCATCAACGCCGAGATGGTGCGGCTGGTGGACTGGCCGGCCAATGCCATGCCGCCGGGCGCCTTCAACGACCCCAAGCTGCTCGACTTGCGCGTCACCCGCACCAGCATCCAGCGCGGCGAACCGCTGATGGAGGCCAAGCTGGCCCCGCCCGGCACCCAGGGCGGACTGTCGGCCGTGGTGGCCGAGGGCAAGCGGGCCATGACGGTGCGCGTGAACGACGTGGTGGGCGTGGCCGGCTTCGCCCTGCCCGGCAACTTCGTCGACATCCTCGTCAACACCCAGGAAGAGGGGATGCGCAACAACACGGTCAAGGATCCCAGTATTTCCAAGATCGTGCTCGAACGCATCCTGGTGCTGGCCATCGCCCAGGAAGCAGGGCGCGACGACACCAAGCCCAAGGTGGTCAACGCCGTCACGCTGGAAGTGACGCCGGAGCAGGCCGAGAAGCTGGACCTGGCGCGCAGCGTCGGTTCGCTGTCGCTGGTGCTGCGTAACCAGATCGACCCCAAGCCGGTGCAGACGGCCGGCGCCACCAAGACTTCCCTGCTGGGCAAGCCGGCGCCGGCGCCGGAACCCAAGCCGGTGGCCGTGGCCCCGCCACGCGAGCCGGCGCCCAAGCGCGTGGCCGCCGTGCGCCCGCCATCGGGCAACCAGGTGGAAATCATCAAGGGGCTGGACCGCAGCACCCAGCAATTTTAAGGCTAGCCTAGGAGCTTCAGCATGAATACTATCCGCTGCAACAAGACCCGCGCCGCCCTGCAACTGAGCCTGGCCCTGGCCGGCCTGCTGACCACCTGGTCCTATGCCGCCGCAGAGGGGGACAAGCCGGCCAAGGTGGCCAAGGGCGCCAAGAGCGCCAAGGCCGACGCCGTCGTGCCGCCGGCCCACGTGGGCACAGTCGAAATGGCGCCCCAGGTGCACCTGGCGGCCGGCAAGTCGACGCTGATGCGCCTGCCCTACCCGGCCAGCCGGCTGGCCGTGGGCGACGCCCGCATCGCCGACGTGATCCTGCTCAAGCCCGATGAAGTCTATATGCTGGGCAAGAGCGCCGGCTCGACCAACCTGATCCTGTGGAGCAAGCAGGGCGACGCCACCGTGGTCGACCTGTCCGTGGGTGTGGACACGACGGCCCTGCAGGCGCGCTACAGCCAGCTGCTGGCCGGCGAGAAGGACTTGCATATCACGGCCGCGGCCGACACCCTGATCCTGTCGGGCACGGTGTCGGACGTGGTCAAGGCCGACCAGGCCATGGCGCTGGCCACGGCCTACGTGCAGGGCGGCGCGCGGGCGGGCGCGGGCGCGCAGGGTGCCGGCGGCGCCGGCGGCGGTGGCGGCGGTGGCGAGGGCGCCTCGCCCAAGGTGGTCAACCTGCTCAAGATCGCCGCGCCCCAGCAGGTGATGCTGGAAGTGAAGGTGGCCGAAATATCCAAGACCCTGGTCGACCAGCTCGGCGCCAGCCTGGGCATCAGCCGCACTGTGGGCGGTTGGACCTATACCATGCTGTCGAACCTGCTCAGCAGCAATCCCGGCAAGCTGGACGCCTTCAACAACCGCAACGGCAACTTCGCCAGCCTGGACGCGCAAAAGCGCGACGGCCTGATCAAGGTACTGGCCGAACCGACCATCATGGCCATCAGCGGCCAGGAGGCCAGCTTTCTGGCCGGCGGCAAGATCTTCATCCCTGTGGCGCAAAGCAACAATGGCGGCACCCAGACCATTTCGCTGGAAGAGAAGGAATTCGGGGTGGCCGTCAAGTTCACCCCCACCGTGCTCGACGGCGGACGCATCAACCTCAAGGTGGCGCCCGAAGTGTCGGACTTGAACAAGGAAGGGGTGGGCATCACGGCCACCGGCGTCAACACGACCGCCATCCTGCCCTCGTTTACCACGCGCCGCGCCACCACCACGGTGCAGCTGTTCGACGGCCAGAGCTTCGCCATCGGCGGCCTGATCAAGAACAACGTCACCACCAGCATCAAGGCCTTCCCCGGCCTCGGTGAAATTCCCGTGCTCGGCGCCCTGTTCCGCAGCAGCGACTTCCAGACCGACCGCACGGAACTGGTGTTCATTGTCACGCCCCACCTGGTGCAACCGCTGCCGGCCGACTACAAGCTGCCCACGGACGGCTACATCCAGCCTTCGCGCGGCGAATTCTTCCTGCAGGGCAAACTCGAAGGCAAGCCGCCGTCCCAGTCCGGCCCGGCGCCCCAGCCAGCGGCGCCGACGGCCGGCGGCTTTGACGTCAAATAGGAGAACCACCATGAAAAACACCTTCTGCGCCGCAAGCGCCGCCCTGCTGCTGGGCGCCTGCGCCACCACGCCCTACCTGGACAGCCAGTTCGGCCAGGCCAACCGCATGATGCAGGCCCAGCAGACCATCAATCCGCAAGGCTTGCCCGGCAACCCCAGCGCCGGCGTGGACGGCAAGGTGGTCAAGAGCGCCTACGACCAGTACCAGAAGAGCTACCGGGCGCCGGAACCGCAGCCGGCGGCCTTCTCCATCGGCCTCAGTTCGGGCGGCAAGTAGGCGCACCAGGAGCAGGCATCATGCGCATCCCCTACCTGAACAGCCAGCGCGGCACGGTGGCCATCATCGCCGCCATCGCGCTGCCGATCCTGATCGGCTTCGCCGGCCTGGCGCTGGACGGCGGCCGCCTGTACCTGCACAAGACGGAATTGCAGAACGCGGCCGACGCCTGCGCGCTGGCCGCCTCGCGCGAACTGACCTGCGACCCGGCCGCCGGTCCCTGCAACGCCAGCTATCTGCTCAACGCGGAGAATGCCGGCTTGACCGTGGGCAGGCTGAACCGCATCGATTTCCAGGCCAATACCGTCGGCGCCGGCCAGCTGAGCGCAGCCGACATCACGTTCAGCACCAGCTTCGCGCCCAATTCCAGCTATCTGTCGCGCGCCAACGGGGCCAATCCGGCGTCGAAATACGTGATGTGCTCGCCCCACCAGAGCGGCATCCTGCCATGGTTCATGCAAGTGCTGGGCATCGGCACGCAAAGCGTGGACGCCTACGCGGTGGCCACGCTGGCGTCGGCGCAGGCCAACTGCGCCATCCCGATCGGCATGTGCAAGCTGCCCAGCGCGCCGGCCAGCGATCCGTTCGCCGGCCTGGTCGTGGGCCAGTGGGTCAGCAGCCAGCTGAGCCAGGCGGCCACCGGCAGCTTCGACTGGATCGACTTCACGCCGCCGGGCGGCGGCGCCAGCGAACTGGCGGGCTTGATCAAGGGCACGGGCGCCTGCAGCGTGCCGCCGCCGCCCACCCAGGTGGGCGAGCAGGGCAACCTCACCAGCCTCGACCACGCGTGGAACACGCGCTTCGGCCTCTACCACGGCAGCGACAACAAGACCAACGCGGCGCCCGATTACACGGGGCTGGCCTACACGCCTTTGAGCTGGCCCAGCAAGTTCAACGCCTACGGCGGCAGCGGACCGATCGCCAATTTCCAGAGCGCGCGCAACCAGCACCTGCTCTGGCAGGGCAACGGCGCGAACAACAGCAACGGCACCAACGTCAGCATGGGCGGCCTGCAGCTGTCGAACCAGGCCGACCTGACCACCTACGGCGCCGACCGCCGCCTGGTGACGGCGCCGCTGGTCGATTGCACCTCCTGGGCCGCGTCCAGTCCGCAGACGGTGCCCATCCTGGGCTACGCCTGCGTGCTGATGCTGCACCCCATCCCCGGCAGCGACGGCAACACCTGGCTCGAATACCGCGGCAAGTCGACCGACCCGTCCAGCCCCTGCGCCACCTCCGGCGTCGTCGGCGGTCCGGGCGCCATTGGGCCGCTGGTACCGGCGCTGGTGCAATAGGAGATCAGGCATGCGAATCCTGCGCAAACAACGTGGCGTAGCCAGTGTGGAACTGGGCATTCTGCTGGTGCCGCTGGTACTGCTGACCTTTGGCACCAGCGAGTACGGCCGCGCCGTCTACCAGTACAACACGCTGGTCAAATCGAGCCGCGACGCGGCACGCTTCCTGTCCGGCCAGGGGCCGGGCGATCCCGCCGACCTGGCCACGGCCAAGTGCCTGGCCGTGTATGGCAACACGGACTGCAGCGGCGGCACCTTGCTGCCCGGCCTGACCACCGCCATGGTCACCGTGTGCGACAGCAGCTATTGCCCGTCCACGCACCAGAACCAGCCCACCGGCAGCGGCGTGCTCAACCTGGTCACGGTGACCATCAGCGGCTATCAGTTCACGTCGCTGGTGCCGTTCGTCGCGCCCAGCGTCACGTTCAACGACATCAGCACCACGATGCGGCAAATCCTATGAAAACGCCGCGCGTCCGCCCCGCCCACACGCCGCCCGCCATCGGCTATCGCGCCCGCCAGCGCGGCGCCACGGCCGTGGAATTCGCCATCGTGGCCACCGTGTTCCTGATGCTGATGATAGGCATGATGGAGATGGGCCGCATGCTGTTTTACTGGAACACGGCCGTCGAGGCGACCCGCCTGGGCGCGCGCGTGGCGGCCGTGTGCGACGTGGGCGACGCCGACGTCAAGACCAAGATGCACGCCATGCTCGACGTGCTGCCCACCAGCGCCATCGCCGTCACCTACACGCCCGGCGGCTGCACGGTCGACACTTGCCGCTACGTGACCGTCTCGATCAACAGCGGCGTGTCGATCGCCACCTATATTCCGGGCGTGCCGCTGGCGCTGACGCTGCCGGCCATGTCGACCACGCTGCCGCGCGAAAGCATGCTCAGCACCGTCGGCGGCAGCGCCAACCCCATGTGCCAGTAAACGCCCCACCGCTTATTCATTTACAGGAGTCATCGTGAAAATCACCGTCGTTTCCAGAACCGAGAAGCAACTGCTGGAACTGTCGCGCCTGCTCCGCGAGCGCAACGGGGCCGACGAAATCGACGCCATCCTGGGCAAGATGCAACGCCTGCAGGAACCGGTCGACAGCAACCTGCTGCTGCTGGACCAACCCACGCTGGACGAGGCCGACCTGGACCAGCTCGAACGCCTGAGCACCGGCTATCCCACGCTGGCCGTGATCGTCATCTGCCAGCAGCAGGACCCGGAATTTCTCATGCAAGCCATGCGCAGCGGCGTGCGCGAAGTGCTGGCCAGCCCGGCCGACCCGGAACAGCTGCTGCCGGCCGTGCGCCGCATCGAGGAAAAGCTGCAGAACCGGGTGCGCCCGCTGGGCAAGGTACTGGCCTTCATTTCCTGCAAGGGCGGCAGCGGCGCCACCTTCATCGCCACCAACCTCGGCTACGCGCTGGCCACCCAGGAAAACAAGAAGGTGGCCCTGTTCGACCTCAACCTGCAGTTCGGCGACGCCTCGCTGTTCGTGTCGGACCACAAGCCGCCGGCCACGCTGGCCCAGGTGGCGCAGCAGATCCACCGGCTCGACCCATCGTTCCTGGCCGCCAGCATGGTGCAGGTGTCACCCAACTATGGCGTGCTGGCCGCGCCGGAAGACCCGGCCCACGCCAACGACGTCAAGCCCGAGCACATCAGCCAGCTGCTGCAGCTGGCCCGCCAGCACTATGACTATGTGCTGCTCGACATCGGGCGCAGCCTGGACGCCGTGTCCGTGCGGGCGCTGGACCAGGCCGACATGATCTTCCCCATCCTGCAGCTGACCTTGCCCTACATCCGCGACGGCAAGCGCCTGCTGAGCGTGTTCCGCTCGCTCGACTACCGCAAGGACAAGATCCACCTGATCGTCAACCGCTACGCGCCGGGCGGCGAGATCCGCCTGAGCGACTGCGAGGACGCCTTCGGCACCCGCATGTTCAAGACCGTGCCCAACCACTATGAAGCGGCGGCCGCCTCCGTCAACCAGGGCGTGCCCATCTTGCAGCTGGCCAAGGCCAGCCCCGTGTCCAAGGCCTTGCAGGAGCTGGCCCGCACCCTGGCCGGCGAGCCGGGCGAGGAAACCCGCGGCTGGCTGTCCAAAATATTGAAACGGGCCTAAGGCCCGCGTTCCACCAGGAGAATCACCATGTCCACCCAGCCCCCCTCGATCCGGGAACGTCTCAACAACGGCGGCACGGCCCTCGGACCCGCGCCCTATGTGTTGCCCGGCGCCAGCTCGATCGACACCCGCAGCTACCAGGACCTCAAGCACCGCATCCACCAGGCCCTGCTCGACCGGGTCGACCTGGAGGGCATGCAGCGCCTGTCGCAGAACGAGATCCGCGACGAGCTGCGCATCCTGGTCGAGCGCCTGCTCGACGAGGGCACCATGGTCATCAACGATGCCGAGCGCAAGAGCCTGACGCGCGACATCCAGTACGAGGTGCTCGGCTTCGGCCCGCTCGAGCCGCTGCTGGCCGACCCCAGCGTGTCCGACATCCTGGTCAACACCCACAAGCAAGTGTATGTGGAGCGCCACGGCCGGCTCGAGCTGACCGACGTCACCTTCACCGACGACGCCCACCTGATGAAGATCATCGACAAGATCGTGGCCCGGGTCGGGCGGCGCATCGACGAGTCCAGCCCCATGGTGGACGCCCGCCTGCCCGACGGCTCGCGGGTGAACGCCATCATTCCGCCGCTGGCGATCGACGGGCCCATCATGTCGATCCGGCGCTTTTCCGCCACCCCGCTGCGGCTGGCCGACCTGGTCGAGTACAAGAGCCTGACGGGCAGCATGGGCACCTTGCTGCAGGGCCTGGGCAAGGCCAAGGTCAACATCCTGATCTCGGGCGGCACCGGTTCGGGCAAGACCACGCTGCTCAACGTGATCTCCGGCTTCATCGCGCACAGCGAGCGCATCGTGACGGTGGAAGACGCGGCCGAGCTGCAACTGCAACAACCGCACATCGTGCGGCTCGAGACGCGCCCGCCCAACATCGAAGGCAAGGGCGAAGTGTCGCAGCGGGCCCTGGTGCGCAACGCGCTGCGCATGCGGCCCGACCGCATCATCCTGGGCGAGGTGCGCGGCGGCGAGGCGCTCGACATGCTGCAGGCCATGAACACGGGCCACGAAGGGTCGATGGCCACCATCCACGCCAACACCCCGCGCGACGCCCTGACCCGGCTCGAGAACATGATCAACATGGCCGCCTCCAACCTGCCGTCCAAGGCCATGCGCCAGCAGATCAGCTCGGCCATCGGGGTGGTGGTGCAGGTGGCGCGCCTGACGGACGGCAAGCGCAAGATCACCTCCATTTCCGAAGTGACGGGGATGGAGGGCGACATGATCACCATGCAGGAAATCTTCGCCTTCCGCCAGACGGGGCTGGACCCCATCGGCACCGTGCTGGGCAGCTTCAAGGCCAGCGGCGTGCGGCCCCGCTTCTGCGAACGGTTGCGCCACTTCGGCGTGGCCCTGGACGACACCATGTTCGACCCCAACCGTGAACTGAGCTGAACGCCATGGACACCCTCTACTACATCTTCGGCATCCTGATCTTCGTGGCCGTGGTGCTCGGCATCGAAGCGCTGTACCTGGCCTGGAACGGCACCAGGGGGCCGGAGGCGGAACGGGTGGCGCGCCGCCTGCGCACCATGTCGGCCGGCGCCCACCTGGGCCAGCAAAGCAATTCCATGATCAAGCAGCGCCTATTGAGCGAGTCGCCGGCCCTGCAGCGCTTGCTGCTGGAATTGCCCCGTATCCGCCAGGTGGACCGCTTGCTCGAGCAAAGCGGCCTGTCCTGGAGCGTGGCCGAGATGATGGGGGTGCAGCTGCTGTGCTTCCTGGCGGTGCTGGTCGGCGCCCTGTGGCTGGGGCTGCCGTGGCTGCTGGCGCTGCCGCTGGCGGCCGGCGCCGCCTGCCTGCCCCTGATGTACGCGCTGCGCGCCAAGGAACAGCGCCTGGCCCGCATCGACGAGCAACTGCCCGACGCGCTGGACCTGATCGGGCGCGCCGTGCGGGCCGGCCACGCCTTCCCCACGGCGCTGGCCATGGTGGGCGACGAGATGCGCGAACCGCTGGCCGGCGAATTCGCCGCCGCCTTCGACGAGGTCAACTTCGGCATCTCGATGCAGGACGCGCTGCTCAACCTGGCCACCCGCGTGCCCAGCACCGACTTGCGCTACTTCGTGATCGCCGTCACCATCCAGCGCGAGACGGGCGGCAACCTGGCCGAGCTGCTCGACAACATCAGCGCCATCATCCGGGCCCGCATGAAGCTGATGGGCCAGATCCGCGTGCTGTCGGCCGAGGGCAAGATGTCGGCCTGGGTGCTCGGTCTGCTGCCGTTCGCGGCGGCGGGCATGATCCACCTGACCAGCCCGCAGTTCCTGGCCGTGCTGTACACCGACCCGGGCGGCCGCAAAATGCTGGTCGGGGCCATCTCGCTGATGCTGGTCGGCCTGTACGTCATGCGCCGCATCATCCGCATCCGCGTCTGAGGAGAACCGATATGTCCATACTCCAACTGGGGACGTTGCTGCTGCTGTTTCTGGCCGTGTTCGGCGCGGCCATGGTGGTGCTGGCACGCTTTTCCGCCAACCCGGTCCAGCAGCGCCTGGACCAGCTGGGCGGCACCGGCCAGCCCGACGGCGCCGCCCGCGGCGCCCCCAGCCAGGGGCCATGGCTGACCCGCCTGATCCGGCTGACGGGGCCGCTGGCCAAGCTGTCCGTGCCCGAGGGCGAGTGGGAAAAGTCGCCCCTGCGCACCCGCTTCATGACGGCCGGGCTGCGCAGCCCGAACGCGCCCACGCTGTTCTTCGGCGCCAAGACGGGGCTGGCCGTGGCCCTGCCCTTTGTCACCTACATCGTGCTGAACGTGACCCGCGGCCACTATACTGGCAACGTGCTGCTGATGTGGCTGCTGGTGGCGGCGGCGTCCGGCTATTACCTGCCCAACCTGCTGCTAAACCAGCGCATCAAGACGCGCCAGCGCGAAATCTTCAACGGTTTCCCCGACGCGCTGGACCTGATGACGGTGTGCGTGGAGGCCGGCCTGGGCATGGACGCGGCGCTGGGCCGGGTGGCGCACGAGATCGGCCTGAAGAGCCCGCTGCTGGCCGACGAACTGAATCTGGTCACGCTGGAACTGCGGGCCGGCAACACCAAGGAGCGGGCCTTGCGCAACTTGGCGCTGCGCACCGGGGTCGAGGATGTGGACGCGCTGGTGGCCATGCTGATCCAGGCTGAACGGTTCGGCACCAGCGTGGCCGACTCGCTGCGGGTGCAATCGGAACAGCTGCGCACCAAGCGCCGCCAGCGGGCCGAGGAAATGGCCGCCAAGATCGCCCTGAAACTGCTGTTCCCCCTGATTTTCTTCATTTTCCCCTCATTGCTGGTGGTGTTGATGGGGCCCGCGTTCATCCAGATTTACCGTGTGCTGTTGCCCACCATGGGCGGCTCAAACTAATCGAAGGAGCACATCATGTCCAACTTGAAACCCATCGTCATCGCGGTCGCCGGCGCGGCCATGCTGGCCGCCTGCAGCAGTCCCGCCGTGCGCCAGCCGTTGCAGGTGCAGGGCGTGCAGCGGGTCAACCAAAGCACGGAACAGAGCGCGGCCAGCTGGTACCGGCTGGGCAAATACCACCAGCAGCGGGGGCAGCTGAGCCTGGCGCTGGGCGCCTACGCCCAGTCGCTGGCGCTGGACGGGGGCCAGCTCGACGCCCGCAACGCCGTGGCCGCCATCGACGCCCAGCAGGGCCGGCTGGCCGACGCGCGCGACGCCCTCCAGCGCCTGGCCGACGATTATCCCGGCGAAGCGCAGCCCCTGAACAACCTCGGTTATGTGTACTACCTGATGGGCGACTATCCATCCGCCATCGCTACCTTGACGCGCGCGGTGGCGCTCGATCCGAACGGGCGCGCCTACTACAACCTGGTGCAGGCCCAGACCGCGGCCCGCGACGGCACACCGGCCGGTGCCCTGCTGGCCGGCGCGGCCCAGGCCCCGGTGCCGGCCGGCGCCATGGCCCAGACCACCGCGCCAGCCGCGACGGAGGCATCGCCTTCGCGCATGGAGCTGGTGGAACTGGCGCCCAATGTGCTGGAACTCAAGCTGCGCCCCAGCCAGGCCATCGCCGCCGTGCCGGCCCTGCCGGCCGCCGCGCCGCTGGTCGTGCCGCCGGTGCGCATCGCGCCAGCGGCGACACCAGTAGCGCTTGCCGCGGCACCGACACCGGCAGTAGCGGCCAAGCCAGTGGCCGTTGCCCCGGCTCCTGCACTCACACCACAAGCGGTTGCGATTGCGCCCGCCCCGGCCGTAACGGCCCGGCCGGCTACCGCCATCCCGCCCGCGGCTCCTGAACCGCCGCCGCATCCGGTAGCAATTGCTGCTGCGCCGGCCCCGGCAGCAGCGGCCAAGCCAGTTTCCGTCGTCCCGGCCGCCGCTCCTGCACCAGCGCCCCAACCGGTGGCAATCGCTGCTGCGCCGGCCCTGGCGGCAACGGCCGAGCCAGTGACCGTCGCCCCGGACCCCGCTCCTGCACCAGCGCCGCAACCGGTGCTAGTCGCCGCTGCGCCGGCCCTGACGGCAACGGCCGAGCCAGTGACCGTCGCCCCGGTCCCCGCTCCTGCACCAGCGCCGCAACCGGTGGCAGTCGCCGCTGCGCCGGCCCTGGCGGCAACAGCCGAGCCGGTGACCGTCGCCCCGGACCCCGCTCCTGTACCTGCGCCGCAACCGGTAGCAGTCGCCGCTGCGCCGGCCCCGGCAGCGGCGGCCAAGCCTGCTACTTACGCCGCAGCGCCCGCGCCGGCCGTCGTTGCCAAGCCGGCCGCCATGGCACCCGTGCTGGCACTGGCGCCGGCCGCCGTCCCGGCCACCACCACGCCGCGCCTGGAAATCAGCAACGGCAACGGTGTCACGGGCCTGGCCAAGCGCTATCGTTCCGTGCTGGGCAAGCTGGGCATCCTGGCTTCGCGCATCAGCAACGCGCGCCCGTTCCACCAGCAGGCCAGCGTGATCCAGTACCGCCCCGGTTTCGCGGCCCAGGCTGCCAGCCTGCAAAGCGCCCTGCCCGGCCGCACGTACCTCCAGCAGTCGGCCTCGCTGAACCATGCCGATGTGCGTCTGCTGCTGGGCAAGGATGCGCCGTCGCAACTGGCCCAGGCCGAACAACTGCAGGATGGCGCGCGCTTCGCAGCCGTCGATACGACGCGCTGACCGGAACGGCACACATTTTTAAAACAACTAGAGGTGGCTCATGCTCATCACACTGAAACGTACTCCTGCCGGACTGCTGCTGGCCTGCCTGCTGGCCCTGCTGCTGGCCGCCTGCGGCGGCTCGAACGGCGGCCCCGGCGGCGGCTGCACCAACCTGGACCCGTCGCGCGACCCCAACCTGCCGTCCTGCGGCTCGACCAGCGGCAACGGCAGCACGACAGGCGCGGCCACGCTGGCCCTGACGCTCACCGACGGCACCGGCGCGGCCACCAACAGCATCACGCCTGAACGCAGCGGCACCCTGCAGGCCAAGATCAAGGACAGCAAGGGCGTGGCCCAGGCCAACGTGGCCGTGACCTTTGTCACCACCGACAAGACGGCCGTGCTGACGCCCGCCTCCGGCACGGCGCTGACCGACAGCAACGGCGTGGCCAGCATCGGCGTGGGGGCCGGCAGCGTGGCCGGCGCCTACACGGCCACGGCCAGCGCCACGGTCGGTAGCGTTGCCACCGGCTCGGTCAGCTATGCCGTCACGTTCAAGACGCTCAGCCTGAACAGCCTGACGTTCGCGCCGGCCACGCTCTCGGCCGGCGGCAACGCCAGCATCAGCGTGACCGTGCTCAGCGACGGCGTGCCGTACACGCCGCCGCTGCCCGTCACCTTCAGTTCGCCCTGCGTGACGGCCGGCAAGGCCAGCATCGGCAGTCCCGTACTGACCCAGGCCGGGGTGGCTGTGGCCAGCTACACGGACAAGGGTTGCGGCGTGGCCGACGTGGTGACGGCCTCCGTCACGCTGGGCAGCGCCACGGCCACCAAGACCGGTACCCTGACGGTGCTGCCCGCCTCGGCCGGCTCGATCAAGTTCGTCAGCGCGCAGAGCACCAATATCGCGCTCAAGGGCACGGGCGGCTTTGGCCGGCAGGAATCGTCGACCGTGACGTTCCAGGTGTTCGATACGACCGGCGCGCCCGTGTCCGGCAAGCTGATCGACTTCATGTTCGCCGACTCCGGCACCAGCGACACGGTCGGTGGTCTGACCCTCAGTCCGGCATCGGCGACGTCGGCGGCCGATGGTACGGTAACCACGCTGGTGACTGCAGGGACCATTCCCACTTCGGTCCGGGTAGTCGCTTCCGTACATGGCGCTTCGCCGATGATTACCACGCTGTCCAATATCCTGGTCATTTCCACGGGCGTACCGGACCAGGCGCACTTCTCGCTGTCCTCGTCGATCGGCAATTGCGAAGGCCGCGATTTCGATCAGCACTGCTCCTTTATCACCGTCAGCATGGGCGACCATTTCGGCAATCCCGTGCCCGACGGCACGGCAGTCAACTTCAGCGCCGAAGGTGGCACCATAGGCGCGTCCTGTGTGACCGGCGCGCTGCCGCCGCCGGGCAGCACGCCCGTCGGCCAGACCACCAACTCCGCCGTTGGCCCCGGTTCCGGCAGCTGCACCGTGGAATTCCGCTCCGGCAGCCCCCGGCCCGCCAACGGCCGTGTCACCGTCCTCGCCTATGCGCTCGGCGAAGAAAACCTGCTCGACAACAACGGCAACATTGTTTATGACAGCGGTGATACATTCGTCGACAAGAGTCCCGACATTTTCCGTGACGATAACGAAAACTTTATTTGGACGGCCGGTGAACCCTGCATAGGCCCCAACAGCAACGGCGCTTGCAGCACGCCAGGCGACGGCATCTACAATGGCGTATTGCGCATACCACAGACGCCGAGCGCGCAAACGCTGCGCATCAGCGGCCAGCTGGTCGAGCAGTTCTCCGGCAGTGCCGCCGTGATCACCTTCCCGGCCACGGCCAGCTGCGGTAGCAACCTGGCCGCCAATGTCGCGGTGAAGGTGGCTGACGTGGTCGGCAATCTGATGCCAGCGGGCACCGAACTGGTCTTCAGCGCCACTTTCGGCATGACCGATAAGCCGCCCGTCGTCACGCCGGCCTCCCTCAAGGTCCCCAACCTCGTGCTGGCCGTGGGACAACCGGTGGTGGTGCCGACCTACAACGTGAGCGTCAGCTGCCCAAGCGCCACGGCCTCCGGCGTATTTAACATCTCGGTGACCACGCCTAACGGCATCACCACCATCGGCAGTCTCAACATCGCTCCTGTTCCCTGAGACGGCGGTCGCGTGAACATGGCCGGTCCGGCGCAAGCCAGACCGGCCTTTTTTTTCGCCGTCGGGCTGGCGCTGCGCTATCGCTGGGGGCCGCGGCCCCAACTGTCCATGCCTGTTTTCCGTCGCCGGTCCCGCCAACGGTGCAAGAGGATTGCCCCGCGCCCCGTTTTGGAGTAACTTGAGCTTTATCAAAGATTAAGGAACGCGCATGGGTCTACAGTCCAACTGCAGACCGCCGTTGCCGCCACGGGAAGCCAGGTTTTGCAGCGCGCCTGATTTTCCGCAAAGCAATGCCATGCCGTATCCCGCGCGTATTTCAACCCATTGGAGCAGAGCATGGAAACCGTGGCCCTGGAAATCGAAGGCATGACCTGCGGCGGCTGCGCCGCCAGTATCGAAAAAATGTTATACGGTGTGGCGGGCGTGCAGACGGCCGCCGTGACGCTGGACGGCGCCCGCGCCGAGATCACGTTCGATCCGGGCCAGACCAGCGCCGCCGCGCTGACGGCCGTGGTGACGGACGCCGGCTACGGCGCCCACGTGGCCAGCCTTGCCACGGCCGACCAGCGGCCCGTGGCCGAACCGGCCGGCGGCGCATGAACGGATGGGCGGGGTGCGCGCCGCGCCCCCCGCCCGGCCGCAACCAGGGAGGGATGTCATGACTGAACGCACCGTGTTGGAATCGATCGGCCAGCGCCACGTGCTGACCGTCAAGCCGGACGCCAGCAGCCTGGACGCTGCCTGCGCCATGACCAAGGCCCATTGCGGCAGCATCCTCATCATCGACGACAGCGGCGCCATGGTGGGCATCCTGACCGAGCGCGACCTGATGACCAAGATCGTGGCCCAGCGCCGCGACGCCGCCGCTACGCCCGTGTCGGCCATCATGACCCACAACCCGCACTTCATCGCGCCCCAGACCACGGTGTCGGACGCGGTGCTGATCATGAAGCGGCATAACTTCCGCCACCTGCCCGTGATCTCCGCCACCTCGCAGCTGCTGGGCGTGTTTTCCATCCGCGACGCCATGCCGCGCGAACTGATGGAAGCGGAAACCATGGCCGACCTGATCGACCAGCAATTTACCAACGTGCTTAGTTGACCCCGGCCCGCGCGGCCATCTGGAGGAGCTCTTGCGACCTACCGACATCGTCAGCCCCGACTACTTCCACAAGGTGGTCGATTGCCAGTGGGCCTGTCCGGCCCACACCCCCGTTCCCGAATATATCCGCCTGATCGCCGCCGGCCGCTACTCGGACGCCTACCTCGTCAACTGGGAATCGAACGTCTTCCCCGGCGTGCTGGGGCGTACCTGCGACCGCCCGTGCGAGCCGGCCTGCCGCCGCAGCCGCGTGGAGGATGAGGCCGGCAAGCAGCCGGTGGCCATCTGCCGCCTGAAACGGGTGGCGGCCGACTACAAGGACGACATCCGCGACCGCCTGCCCCAGCCGGCGCCGCGCAACGGCCGCCGCGTGGCCTGCGTGGGCGCGGGCCCGGCCTCGCTGACGGTGGCGCGCGACCTGGCCGTGCAGGGTTACCAGGTGACGGTGTACGACTCCGAGGCCAAGGCCGGCGGCTTTATCCGCAGCCAGATCCCCAAGTTCCGCCTGCCCGAGGAAGTGATCGACGAGGAAACGGGCTACATCCTGGACCTGGGCGTGGAACTGCGCGGCGGCCAGCGCATCGCCAGCCTGCAGTCGCTGCTGGCCCAGGGCTACGACGCCGTGTTCGTCGGCTGCGGCGCCCCGCGCGGGCGCGACCTGCCGCTGCCGGGGCGGGCCGAGGCGGCGCCCAACATCCACATCGGCATCGACTGGCTGTCGTCCGTCTCGTTCGGCCACGTGCAGGGCATAGGCCGGCGCGTGATCGTGCTGGGCGGCGGCAACACGGCCATGGACTGCTGCCGCTCGGCCAAGCGCCTGGGCGGCGAACAGGTGAGCGTGATCGTCCGTTCCGGCTTCGACGAAATGAAGGCCAGCCCGTGGGAAAAGGAAGACGCCCAGCACGAGGGCGTGACCATCCTCAACTACCTGGCGCCCAAGGCCTTCGTGCTCGATAACGGCAAGCTGTGCGGCATGCAGTTCGAAGCGATGGCGGCCAGCACCGACAGCGCCGGCCGGCGCACGCTCAAGCCCACGGGCGAGCCGGAACGCTTCGTCCCCTGCGACGACGTGCTGGTGGCCGTGGGCCAGGAAAACGCCTTCCCGTGGATAGAGCGCGACATCGGCCTGGCCTTCGACGAGCATGGCATGCCGGTGGTCGATCCCGTCACCTTCCAGTCCAGCGCGGCGCGCGTGTTCTTCGGCGGCGACGCCGCCTTCGGGCCCAAGAACATCATCACGGCCGTGGCCCACGGCCACGCGGCGGCCGTCTCCATCGACAAGTTCTGCAACGGCGAGGACTTGCGCCAGCGCCCGCCGCCCATGGTCCATTTGCTGAGCCAGAAGATGGGCATCCACGAGTGGAGCTTCGACAATGCCGTCACGCCCGACCACCGCTTCAAGGTGCCGCTGCGCGACGTGAGCGCGGCACTGAAGAACATCCGGGTCGAGGTGGAACTGGGCTACGACCAGCAGCTGGCCCTGAAGGAAGCGCGGCGCTGCCTGAACTGTGACGTGCAGACCGTGTTCTCGGACAGCCTGTGCATCGAGTGCGACGCCTGCGTCGACATCTGCCCCATGGACTGCATCAGCTTCGTCGAGAACGGCGAGGAAGGCGAACTGCGCGAGCGGCTCAAGGCGCCGGCCCTGAACCTGGCGCAATCGCTGTTCGTGTCCGGTAACCTGAAGACGGGCCGCATCATGGTCAAGGACGAAGACGTGTGCCTGCACTGCAGCCTGTGCGCCGAACGCTGCCCCACGGGCGCCTGGGACATGCAGAAATTCTTCTTCTCGCCCGGCCGCGCCGGCCCGGCCTGCCGCCCGCAACCCACCGCGCCGCTGCGCCAGATCGGTTAGGAGCCACTTAGGAGCAACCATGCCGCCTGCACTGCAAGCCGTCAACGATTTCGTCGTCAAGTTCGCCAACGTCAACGGCTCCGGCTCCGCCTCGGCCAACGAACTGTTCGCGCGCGCCATCCTGCGCATGGGCGTGCCCGTCAGCCCCCGCAACATCTTCCCGTCCAACATACAGGGCATGCCGACCTGGTACGAGGTGCGCGTGAGCGAGGCCGGCTATCTGGGCCGGCGCGGCGGATGTGACCTGATGGTGGCCATGAACCCGCAGACGTGGGCCGCCGACCTCAAGGAAATCACGCCCGGCGGCTACCTGTTCTACGACGACACGCGCCCCATCCCGCCCACCGAGTTCCGCGCCGACGTGCACGCCATCGGCATGCCGCTCACCATGATCTGCAACGAAGCCTACACGGACGTGCGGCTGCGCCAGCTGTTCAAGAACATCGTCTACGTGGGCGCCCTGTCGGCCCTGCTGGGCATAGAGCCGGCCGTGCTGGAGCAGCTGTTCTCCGAGCAGTACAAGGGCAAGGAAAAGCTGTACGACTCCAACGTCAAGGCCCTGCACCTGGGGCGCGACTACGCACTGGCCCACATCGACTGCGGCGCCGTGGGCCTGAAGGTGCAGCGGGCCGACAATGTGGGCGAGCGCATTTTCATGGACGGCAACAGCGCCGCCGCGCTGGGCTGCGTGTATGGCGGCGCCACCGTGTGCGCCTGGTATCCGATCACGCCCTCGTCCTCGCTGGCCGAAGCGTTCCAGAAGTACTGCCACAAGTTCCGCGAAGACCCGGACACGGGTCGCCACAACTACGCCATCATCCAGGCCGAGGACGAACTGGCCTCGATCGGCATGGTGATCGGCGCCGGCTGGAACGGCGCGCGCGCCTTCACGGCCACTTCCGGCCCCGGCATCTCGCTGATGACGGAGTTCATCGGCCTGGCCTACTTCGCCGAGATCCCCGCCACCATCATCAACGTGCAGCGCGGCGGACCGTCCACCGGCATGCCCACGCGCACCCAGCAGGCCGACATCCTGTCCTGCGCCTACGCCTCCAACGGCGACACCAAACACGTGCTGCTGTTCCCGGAAGACCCCAAGGAATGCTTCGACTTCGCCGCCACGGCGCTGGACCTGGCCGACCGGCTGCAAACGCCCGTATTCATGATGACGGACCTCGACATCGGCATGAACACGCGCCTGTGCGCGCCACTGGAGTGGGACGACGCGCGCCGCATGGACCGCGGCAAAGTGATGCACTTCAATGAACTGGAAAGCGGCCGCGATTTCGGCCGTTACCTGGACGTGGACGACGACGGCATCCCCTACCGCACCCTGCCCGGCACCCATCCGAAACGGGGTGCCTATTTCACGCGCGGCACCACCAAGGACAGCTACGCCCGCTACAGCGAAGAAGGCGCGGTCTACGTGGCCAACATGGAACGGCTGCACAAGAAGTTCGAGACGGCCAAGACGCTGGTGCCGGCCCCCATCGAGCGCCGCGCGGCCCAGCCCACGCGCTACGGCGTGCTGTACTTCGGCTCCACCAGCCCGGCCATGACGGAGGCGCTCGACATGCTCACGCACGACGCCCAGCACGTGGACGCGCTGCGCATCCGCGCCTACCCGTTCAGCGCCGCCGTGATGGACTTCATCGCCGCCCACGAACACGTGTTCGTCGTCGAGCAGAACGCCGACGCCCAGCTGCGCGGCATGCTCATCCTCGAAGGCAACCTGAACGCGGCCAAGCTGCTGCCCGTGCTGCACTACGACGGCACGCCGATCACGGCGCGCTTCATTGCCGACGCCATCGGCGCCCGGCTCGACTCCCGCAAGGTCACCCCCATCAAGAAGGTGGCGCAATGAGCTATCTGGCCAAACCCAAGCTGCACCACCCGGAACTGAAGGCCAACCGGCTGGGCTACACGCGGCGCGACTACGAAGGCGCCATGTCCACTCTGTGCGCCGGCTGCGGGCATGACTCCATCTCGGCGGCCATCATCCAGGCCTGCTACAACCTGGCCATCGAACCGCACCGGGTGGCCAAGCTGTCGGGCATAGGCTGCTCGTCCAAGTCGCCCACCTATTTCCTGGGCGGCTCGCACGGCTTCAACACGGTGCACGGGCGCATGCCGTCCGTACTGACGGGTGCCAACCTGGCCAACCGCGATTTGATCTACCTGGGCGTCTCGGGCGACGGCGACTCGGCCTCCATCGGCCTGGGGCAGTTCGTGCACAGCATGCGGCGCGCCGTCAACATGGTCTACATCGTCATGAACAACGGCGTGTACGGGCTGACCAAGGGCCAGTTCTCGGCCACGGCCGACCAGGGCTCGCGCTCCAAGCGGGGCGTGGTCAACAGCGACTCGCCGGTGGACTTGGCGGCGCTGGCGCTGCAACTGGGCGTGAGCTATGTGGCGCGCGGCTTTTCCGGCAACAAGGAACAGCTGGTGCCCATGATAGAAGGCGCCTTCATGCACCAGGGCGCGGCGTTCATCGACGTCATTTCGCCCTGCGTGGCCTTCAACAACCACCCCGGCTCGACCAAGAGCTACGACTACGTGCGCGAGCACAACGAGGCCGTCAACCGGGTCGACTTCGTGCCCCATGCGGAAGAACTGACGGGCCAGTTCACGCCCGGCACGGTGCAGGAAGTGCTGCAGCACGACGGCAGCGTGCTGCGCCTGCGCACGCTGCAGGCCGAATTCGACGTGCACGACCGCATCGCCGCCATCAACTACCTGTACCAGCGCCAGGCCGAAGGCGAAGTGGTGACAGGCCTGCTGCACATCGATCCCTCGCCGGAGGATATGCACAGCCACCTGAACACGTCGCTGCGGCCGCTCAATACGCTGGATGAGGCCGTGCTGTGCCCGGGATCGCAAGCGCTGGCCCGCATCAACGCGGCGCTGCGCTAACTTCCTAGCGGAGTCAATGCCAACAATCCGACACAGGCTCGTCCATAAAGCCGACGTTGGCCGAGCCGTTGTTCATTGAGAGCGTCTTGTAAATTTCGATGTTGGTCTGCGCTTGGCCTCTGCCAGCTCTTGCAAGCGTTCTAAGCCGCAGCCTGGGCGGTCACGTTGCAATTCACCAGTAGATAATAGGTATCGTTCCCTTCGATGCGTTCCAGCGTCCACCCCTGCGCGGCATAGAACCGGTCCGCCCTCGTACCGGAACCGGTACTCAACCGAACGATCTCGTGGCCTTGTTCGAAGAGCCAATCAACAGCCATATTCAGCAATTGCCTGGCGAGCCCTCGTCCTTCATATTCCGGCGACATGAACAGGGCCCAGATTGACGCATTGGTCTTGTTTGCATAGCAAAATCCCGCAATAACCCCATCGATTTCCGCGACCCAACCTCGTCCGAGCAAGTCCAGATAATCTTCATACATTTTTTGGGTAATCCGGCTCGGATCGGAAAGAACGTTTTCGCGCACAGCCAGCCGAATCTTCGACATGGCGGGAATGTCTTGCGCGGTCGCGCGGCGAAAATTGGCCGATCGGGTATGGGACATGTTCGAACTCTAATAATTTTCGCTTGATGCTTTATATGGCTGCTGAGACCAGCGTCAGCAGGCCAAAGCCAGGGGCCACAGAATAGCATCTTGCTGAGATTAAAAATACGTGAATGATCACATTATCAATCTCTGTTCTATCTCAATGTTGCGCAGAGCGTCCTGCTTACACTGAATCAATATTGCTGATCCGGCCCAGGTTTCCCGGCCACGAACTATCGTTTCGCATTCGCATTAACGCGCCCTGAACAACAGGGCTACGGCCATCTTTTGCCTGCACAACTTCGTTTCGCATCTCGCCGTCTGAAAACGACCATAAGGGAGCGCGGTATGAATTCATTCAAGCGGTACGCACTGAAATTCATCGCAACTGGAGTGTGCTGGGTAAGCGGCATTTCCCTCGCATTGGCTACCACGATCACTTACGATTTCGACGCCTTCACGGACGGCGCCAGCCTGACCAGCCAGTACAGCGGAATCAGCTTCACCAACGCGACCGTACTGAAGGCCGGGTACAGCCTGAACGAATTTTCCTTCCCGCCGCACTCTGGCGATGGCGCCGTCTTCGACGATGGCGGCCCCATGCGCATCTCGTTCAATACCCTGGCCCATAGCGTATCGGGATATTTCACCTACCTGGACGGACTGACACTCTGGGCATATGACCGCAACGACAATCTGCTGGCGACCGCCACTTCCGCCTACCTCACGAATCTGGCGGATGGCACGGGCGATGCGGGCAGCATCCCGAACGAACTGCTCACCGTCAGCAGTCCGGGAGACCAGATTGCCCGGGTGGTGATCGGCGCCTCGAATGGCGGAAGCTCACTGGTGCTGGATGACCTGACGACCATCACCTCCACCACGGCACTGCCGGTGCCAGGCACGTTCGCGCTTGTGCTGACCGGGCTGGCCCTGGCTTGGCGACGCCACGCCAGGCCACGCCGCCGCTGAAGGCATTTCCTCCCCCGGGCGTATGCCCATCGACTGAACCAGACATTGCGCCGCCTGTCAGCTACAGGCGTGTGAAGGAGCGAGTATGCGAGCAATCCATACAGCGATGGTGTTGGCGACATTTATCGGGACTTTGCTGGCGGGTCGGGCATCGGCAGGAAGTCTCGGCATTCCTGAAATGAGCCCGGCCAGCATCAAGGCCGGCGCACCCGCCACCGTCAAGATCACCGTCACGATTAGCGACCCGAATTACATTACGGGCAGCGCCAACGTGCAACGGCTCAATGCGGATGGCAGCATACAAGCCGTTGTCGGCTTGCTGCACGACGATGGCATGCAGGGCGACGCAACGGCGAACGACCAGGTCTACACATTGGATATCCCGCTAAACGAGACCAGCGCCGGCAACGCCAGTTTTCAGGTATCGGCGGCCTACAAACGCGAACTGAAACGCACCATGTCCGCGCCCATCGTGCTCTCGGTGATGCCTGCAGCGGCCGTTCCGGCGCTCAAGGCGCCCAGTTTCAGCCCGGGCAGCACGCCGGCAGGGACTGCAGCCTCAGGCCTGGTCAGTGTCCAGGTCGAATCTGACGCGGCGCCTTCATCCATCGTCCTGCAAAAACTGAGCGCCGATAACGTCGTGCTGGCGACCTTGGGCACCCTGCATGATGACGGTGCCGATGGCGACGCAAGCGCCGCCGACAAGATCTATACTCTGCGCACCACCGTGCTCGAAAACGCCCCCGGCACAATACGCTACCGGGTGGCCGCCACTTTTCCCGGTTACGAGCAGACCGTTTTCTCGGAAATGCTCAATGTCGCCATCACCGGCACGGCTACCAGCGTTGAGCTCACTTCGCCACCCAACGGAGCCTACCTGAACACACCGGTCATCACCGTCGCCGGCAAAGTTGGCGATCCGGCCGCGCAAGTCACGCTCAATGGCATCGCCACCGTCCTTAGCGGCACCACCTTCAATGCGTCGGTACCGCTGAATGAAGGGCCGAACACCATCACGGCGGTGGCCACCAACGGCGGTGGCAGCACGACTACCAGCAGCATCCTGGTCACGCTCGATACGACGGC
>NZ_JBYSZG010000015.1:0-120241 GCF_058786935.1 Rugamonas sp. FW305-51 | reverse complement strand
ACCCCGGCCCGCCCGCCGGCCCGGCCGGCCGTTACTGGCCCGCCACCGTGTTGACCGGCGACGCGGTCAGCCGTTCCACCATCGCGTGCACGGCCTGCATCTGGGGCCCCGACTTGAACGCGTAATTGATGCCCGTGTAGCCATACCAGTCCCAGCAGCCCTGCGGGTTGTAGGGCACGTTGGACGCGTTCACCTGCGGGTACAGCACGATGATGTTGTTGGTGTCGGCCCAGCTGTTGTAGCTGCTCTTGCCGTAGAAATCATCCTGCACCACGGCCGCCGACTGCTTGCAGCCATGGAAGGCCACATGCACCCGGCACGCCTTGCCGGCGCCGCAGCTGGCCGGCACGTAGGCATAGGCATCGGACGCCATGCCGGTGCCGGCGTCGGCGAACTCACGCTGGTTGAAGGTGATGATCTTGCCCGACAGCTTGCTGGCCGGCGGTTTGGCGCTTCCGTAAATGTGGGCGAACATGGCACCCGGCTGGTCGTAGGCCTGGTGGTGCACCGTGCACTTGCTGATGTAGGGCGCCGCGTTGGCGCCGCAACTGTTGCCGAACGATGGCGTCAGCAGCGCATGGCCGGCCGGCACCGAATTGACGTAGACCAGGTTGGCATCGGCCACGCCGGCATCCTTGAAGAAGGTGACGGTGGCGTCCACGGCCTGCTGGTACACCACCGTATCCTTGGTGCCGCTGAACACATAGATGCGGTCGCTCTGCAAGTCACTGAGCGGATCGATCTGGCCGCTGGCCGCGAAGCCCTGGGCCGCCATCAGTAGCAGGGCCGGGTTGGGCGGCAGGAACGGCACCTGGCCCATGCACACGGCCGCGTTCACCAACGAGCCGGCGGCGCAGTAATACGGCCCGCCGGCCACCACCCCGGCCCCGATCACGGAGCTGGAAAAAGCGACTTGATATTGCACCGCCATAAAAGCGCCCGACGACAGGCCAGAGACGGACGTGGCGCCATGGTCGGCGCCCAGCGCGGGCAAGTTGCTGCTGCCACGCGCCAGAGGGGAAAACGCCAGCGCGACGGCCAGCACGGAAGCATAGACGGGCAATTTCATGGTGGACTCCAGGATCGGAAAAGGGGAGAAAATCAACGGCTGCGCAGTGCCTATCAAGGTAAAATTGATGCACCGCACCATCAGCGCACAACGATCTTCCCACAGAATCGGCGAGGCGGGGCGTCCGCTATCGGGACGTTGTAAAAATACAAATTATCGGGAGCATGGAGTCTTGATGGCCGGCACGGCAAGTTGCCGGCCAGGGCAGTCAGGTGGCCGGCGTCATGGGCAGGCGCACGATGAAGCGGCTGCCCTTGCCCACTTCGGACGCCACGTCGATCTTGCCGCCATGTTTGTGGACGATGCCGTAGGACAGCGACAGGCCCAGGCCCGTGCCGCTGCCCACGGGCTTGGTGGTGAAGAACGGTTCGAAGATGCGGTTCAAGTGCTCGGGCGCGATGCCCGAACCCGTGTCGGCCACCTCCACCCACACCCAGCCGTTGCCGGTGCCCGTGCTGATGGTGATCACGCCCCGCTCCTTGATGGCGTGGCCGGCGTTGACGAGCAGATTCATGAACACCTGGTTCAGCTGCGACGCCAGGCAGCGGATCGGCGGCAGCTGGCCGTAGTGCTTTTCGATGGTGGCCTTGTACTTGAGCTCGTTTGACACGATGTTGAGCGTGCTGTCCAGGCCCTTGTGCAGGTCGGCGATCTGCCATTCCGTCTCGCCCACGTGGGAAAAATCCTTGAGGGACTGGACGATATCCTTGACGCGCTTGAGCCCGTCCATCGATTCGCGCACCAGCTCGCCCACATCCTCGCGCAGGAAGTCCAGGTCGGCCTGCTGGCGCACGGCCGCCATCTGCGCGCCCACTGCCGCCTGGCCGGCCGCCGCCTGTTCGTACTGGTCGATCACGCTCAGCAGCGTGCCCACATAGCCTTGCAGCGCGCCCATGTTGGAATTGACGAAGCCGACCGGGTTGTTGATCTCGTGCGCGATGCCGGCCGCCAGCTGGCCGATGGACGCCATCTTTTCCGACTGCAGCAGCTGCTGGTGGGCGTCGCGCAGCTTGCCGATCAGCTGCTGCTGCTCCACGCCCTTGGCCTGCAGCGCCTCCTCCATGTGCTTGCGGGCCGTGATGTCGGTCAGCGAGCCGATCACTTCCAGCGGCGCGCCGTGCTCGTCGCGGATCAGGCGCAACGTGTCGTGCATCCACAGATAGGAGCCGTCGGCCACGCGGAAGCGGTACTCGTAGGCCCGCTGCCCTTCCGTGAACACCAGCGCCAGGCTGGAAAAAATGCTGGGCGCGTCGTCGGGATGGATGTGGTCGAACCAGAAGTTGGGGTCGGCCAGCATCTGCTCGGGCCGGTAGCCGAGCACGTTGTAGGCGTTGTTGCTGACGAAGGTCATCTTGAAGTCACCGCTGGGCACGGTGCAATAGATGATGGCCGGCGTGTTATCGACCAGGTACTGCAGCCGCACCAGCGGCGAGGCCGCCTCGGCGGCCGGCGCCCGGGCCGGGGCATCGGTGGAAAAGAATTCGATTTCTTCGAATTGCATGACGATAGTCTCGCGGCAGGCACGGCATGGCGACGGACGCGATGAGTGCGGCGGGCAGGCATACGCGGCTCGTTCCGATTATGCCTGATTTCACAATCGTCAGGCACATATTTCACCAATGGGCATGCCAGGCCAGGTGCGGCGTATCATGCTCATGTTGCGGCTGCGGCTGCGGCTGCCAGGCGCGGGGGTCAACCCGGTAATACTTGGCGAATTCGGCGAACAGTTCGGCATGGTGTTCCGCCATCTGCCACGGTTTTTCAAAAAACGTTTCCGTCGCCACGGCGAAGAACTCGGCCGGGCTGGTGGCGCCATAATGGTCCATCACGCTGTGCTGGCGGTACATGGCTTGCCAGCGCAGCGACTGGAAATCGCGCGCCAGCACTGCCGACCACTCCCGGTAGCTGGCGTGATGGCCGAGATAGGGCGCGCCATTGGCGCGGCCCGACTCGCTGTCGAGCTGGTGGGCGAACTCGTGCAGCACGACGTTGTGGCCGTCCGTCCAGTCGGCCGCGCCGCGCTGCACGTCGTCCCACGACAGCACCACGCGGCCGTCGTCCCACGACTCGCCCAGCATGCTCTGGCGGCCGGGCGTGACCACCCCGCCCGGCCCCACCTCGTCGCGCCGCGCCACGAAGGCGGTGGGATAGACGAGGATGGTGTGCAGGGCCGGATAGACCTTGCTGGGCCGGTTCAACAGCAACAGGCAAGCCTGGCCGGCGATGGTGACGGCCATCTCATCGTCCACCACCAGCCCGTCGCAGCCGATGAATTTTTTCTGATAGAGAAATTGCGCCACCAGGCGCCGCAACTGGGCCTGCAAGTCCGGCGCCATGGCGCGGTAAGGGGCGACGTGACGTTCCAGTACGGCCACTGCGCTGGCCGGCAAGGGCCGCGCCAGCGCCCGCCGCAAGCGCCAGCGGGGGATGATCCACGGCAGGACGATGGCCAGCACCGTCAAACCTAACAAGAGCAAAGCGTCCATGTGCACCAGAGGGGTGTCGGCCGCAACGGGATGCCCGGCCACCCACCCCAAGTGGGGCGGGTTGCCGTCAATTCAATCACTTTTCTTGCCTGGGCGCCAGCGGCACGGCGGCCAGGGAGTTCACTCGGCCTTCTGCTGCGACGCCGGCGAGCCGAACAGGGCCGCCACCAGCGGGTCGCGCATGACGGGGCCGCGGTTGACGCGGATGGCGTAATGGGTGTCGTCGGCCAGGATGTGGAAATGGCGGCCATTGCCGGCCATGGCCAGCTCGCGCGCGCCGGGACGCTCCTTGCGCGGCGGCGCCCCTTCCCGCTTGGGCTGGACGATGGCGGCCAGGAACATGCGCACCCGCTCCGGGTCGGGCGTGAGCTGGTACACAGCCTTGCCCAGGTAGGTGGCCGTGCCTTCGATGTAGCGCGCCAGCTCGATCACGCCCGCCTCGCGCAGGTCGCGGATGTACTTGCGGGCGCCGGATGGCGAAAACTTGAGGAACCAGGCGATCTCGTCGGCCAGCATTTCATGCATGGACAGCTCGCCGATCAGCTTTTGCATGTTCTCGATGCGGCGCAAGGTGGCCGAAGTCGAGCGCACCCGTTCGATGGGCGCCATCGACAGGGCCGGCTTGCGGTCCAGCGGCGGGGCGGCCCGTTCGACCAGGGTCAGCTTGGCCAGCCCGGCGCCGGCGTCGCGCGCCGGCAAAGCCGGCAGCTCAGGACAGCCCTGGCCCCGGGCTGGGCTGACGTCGAGATGTTGAGTTTGTCTGTATGCATGCATTTTCTTTACTCCTTAAATCAATTCCCGGGGACAAACGGCGGCCACGCAAGAGCTACGCCATGCGTTGTAGATCAGCTACCAGATTGCCGGGCCGCGATTTTTCAGTCTGTGCGGCAACGAACATATAAACTCTTCAATTTGTATCCAAATGCATCATTCCGCCTGCACGCGCGCGCACGGCAGGGCTGCCTGTGTTGGATAGCCGCCGGCGCGCTTGGTTCCCCGTGCCCTTACTTGACCCGGATATCGTTCTTCACCTCCTTCACGCCCTTCACATTGCGGGCGATTTCAGCGGCCTTGGCGATATCGGCTGCATTGGCGACGAAGCCGCTCAGCTGTACCTTGCCCTTGAAGGTCTCGACGTTGATTTCCGTCGACTTCAGGGTCGGTTCATTGAAGATCTCGGCCTTGACCTTGGTGGTGATCAGGGTGTCGTCGACATATTCGCCCGTGCCTTCCTGCTTGGGGGTGGAAGCGCAACCGGCCGCGGCCAGCAGCGCGGCGGACAGGCAGGCGGTCGCAATGTAACGTGCGGATTTCATGGCAATTCTCCTCGGTGAATGGAACAAAGGGACAAACGGCTAGTCCAATGAATTGCTCGAAGTGAGCCAGTCAGCGAGCGTGCTGCTGCACCGACAGCTCAGTTGTACGCGCTAATGGGGCGGTCATCCGTTCGTTGCCGTACACAGGACGCAGGGTGCGGCACCGTACAGACCGCGTGGTGCGGGCTGACTAAGCTGGTGACACACTTTTCGGGAGGACAACATGAAACACAGCATCTATATGGGCGCATTCACCCTGGCCGCGGCCGCAACGGCGGCCACGCTGGCCGGTTGCGCCAGCAATGCGCCGTCCGCGCCCGTGACTTATTCTTCGCAGCCGTCCGCGGCAGCGGCCTACTACGGCACGGTCGACAACATCCAGCTGGTGCGGGCCGGCGGCGGCACCAGCGGTGCCGGCGCCGTCACGGGCGGCCTGGTGGGCGCCCTGCTGGGCAACCAGGTGGGCTCGGGCAGCGGCCGCACGGCCGCCACCGTGGCCGGCGCCGTCGGTGGCGCCCTGGTGGGCAACAAGGTGGAGAGCGACCGCAACCAGCCGCACGACACCTACCAGATCAGCGTGCGGATGGACAACGGCGATTACCGCGTACTCCAGCAGGACGACATCGCCGACATGCGGGTCGGCTCCCGGGTGCGCCTGGTGGATGGCCACCTGGTCCGTTACTGACAGCCGGAGGGCGCCATGGGAACCCTGATTCTGCTGATCCTGGTGCTGATCCTGATCGGCGCCCTGCCCACCTGGCCCCACAGCCGCAGCTGGGGCTATGCCCCCAGCGGCGTGACGGGGCTGGTGGTACTTATCCTGTTGGTCATGTTGCTCACCGGCAGACTTTAACCGGCCGCTTGCGGCCAGCTATGGGAGGTATCATGATGAACGACATCACAAGCAAACCCCTGCGCCTGGCGCCCCTGCTGTTAGGGGCCTTGCTGTGCGCCTCGGCGCTCGCCCAGACCCAGGACTACCCGCGCGGCACCATGCCGCCGACCGAACAGAACACATCGGCCGCGCCGCCAGTGGACGACAGCACGCGCCCCGCCACGCCGACGGTGGACGACAGCACGCGCGCGGTCCCGCCAGCGGCCGGCGCCACACCGGCCGCGCCGGCCGTGCAGGACAGCACGCCCGGGGTCACCCCGCCGGCCGTGGCCCAGCAGCAGAAAAAGGAAATCGCCCACGGCGACCCGAGCCGCTGGTACAACAACGACAGCACGGCGGCCGACCAGCTGCGCACCGTGCGCAAGGAAATCGCGGCCGCCCTGCAGGAAGCCACGCTGGCCTGCAAGAAACAGCCCGCCACCGAGCGTTCGCAATGCATGAAAGAGGCGCGCAACACCTACCAGCATGACATGGTCAACGCCAAGGCGATACGGGACGAGAACAACCGGCTGGAGTAAGGCCGCTCCGCGTTCAGGCCGGCGGCAGGTCGTGTACGACCAGCGGCGTATCTTCGCTGACGAAAGAGAGCCAGGCCGCCGCCTGGACCGCGCGCTGACCGTCGCGGTAACCCTGGTCCCAGCGCCAGTCGATGGAACCGCGCGAGAAATTGATGTCCTTGGCCGCCATGTGCCAGTCGCGCCCGCCATACGGCAGGCGCACCACGTGCAAGGTCGTGTCGCAGCCGAGCGCGGCCAGTTCATCGGCCGTCTGCGCCGTGTGGGCCTCGGGCGGCAGCGCCTGGTACAGCTCGCGCAGCTTTTGCCGCATGCGCTGGGTTTTCACATAATCGTCCAGGTGGCGCCGCGAACGGGAAGCGAAGGTCACATCCTTTTGCCGCGTCTGCACTTCATCGAGCGTGGTCGGCTCCGCGCCTTCCGCATTCCACAGGTCCACCATGAAACACAGGGTGTCGGCCGCCGCGCCGTCCTCCAGCACGGTCTCCAGCGGCGTGTTCGAATACAAACCGCCATCCCAGTACAGGTCGCCGTCGATGCGCACCGGCGGAAAGCCGGGCGGCAAGGCGCCGCTGGCGCGGATGTGATCGGCATTGATGGCCATGTCGCGGTTGTCGAAGCGGCGCAGGCTGCCGCTAGTCACGCGCAAGGCGTTGACGGTGAGGCGGGTGCCGCCGGGCGCGTTCAGGTAGTCGAAGTCGACCAGCCGCTCGAGCGTGCGGCCCAGTTCACTCGTATCGTAGAAGCTGGCCTGCTCGGGCGCCACGGCCAGGCCGGACGGAAACAGGTTGAAGCCGCGCGGTTGGAAAAAGCCCGGCACGCCCCGCACCAGCGTATCCCAGGTCTGCAGCAGGATATTGGTGCGGCGCAGGCTGTCGGGCAAGGCGCGCATGTCGAGCGTGTCACGATGGGCGATGCCGTGCCAGAACGCGCGCAGCCGGTCCAACCGCACGTCCGGTGCGTTACCGGCCAGGATGGCCGCGTTGATGGCGCCGATCGACGTGCCGACGATCCAGTCCGGCGCCAGTCCGCTTTCGTGCAAGGCCTGGAACACGCCGGCCTGGTAGGCCCCCAGCGCGCCCCCGCCCTGCAGTACCAGCACCACCCGCATGCCCCCCGGATTGAGATGCCGCTGCTTGACATGTATCGCCTGCTGTTCCATTTTCACTGCGCTGGCTCGGCCCGCTTGCGCCGCGCCAGCCAGGCCACGCCCAGCGCCACCACGGCCCCCACGCCCAACGCCGGCTTGAGCAGGCGCTTGCGCATGATGAACGATCCCACCGTCAACGCGATCGGCAGCACCGTTTTCAGGTTCGCCATGTTCAGGCCGCCCGGTGACAGCAAGCTGCCCAGCCGGGCCTGGGCCAGCTCGGTGGCCTGGCCGACGGCGCTGTGCAGCAGCGCCTCGGGCCGCAAGGCCATCCCCAGCTGGGCCTTCGCATGGGCCACCTTGACGCGCTGCAGTTCGCCTTCCCGTATCAGGCGCGCCTTGTTGGCCGCCAGGGCCGTCTGTTCCATTTCTGTCGTCATGCTTCCTCCGGCTACAGCAACATGTCACGGTCGGACTTGAGTTCGGCCATGGTGGCTGTCAGCGACAGCTTGCCATTGCGTATCATGCTGCGCGCATACAGGATCAAACCCAGCGCCGCCAGCATGAAGGCGCCCGTCATGATCAGCAGGATTTTCCAGCCCAGCGCATCCCAGGCCAGGTAGACGATGGTGACGGTGCCATAGGCCAGCGCGAAACAGCCGGCCACCACGGCCAGGGCGAACATCACCACCAGCCGCAGCAGGTGGTTGCGCACCTCGCCCAGTTCCAGCGCCGCCAGTTCCAGGCGCGACAACGCCAGCCCCAGAATGCCGCGCGCCACGGCCGCCAGCGAGGCCAGCAGGCCCGGCGGCGGCGGCGGCGCGCCCTTGTCCATCGGTTCCGTCGGGGTCACGATGGCTTACTTGCGACCCAGGATCACGCCCACCAGCAGGCCCACGCCGGCCGCCAGGGCGATCGAGCGCCACGGATTTTCCTTCACGTACACATCGGCCGACTTGGCCATTTCCTTGCTCGCCTCGAGCGCACTCTGCTGGGCTTCATGGGCCTTGGCCAGTGCCGTGTCCAGCGCGCGCATGCCGCGCCCGCGCAGTTCCTCGGCCTTTTCTCCCGTCAGCGCGGTGGCAGCCGTAAACAGCGCCTGCGCATCCTTGACCAGGGTTTTGACATCGTTGTTCACGGTACTGATATTGTTTTCCAGCATGATGAGGCTCCTGTTGTTTGAGTAAAAGAACTTGCCTGCCCTACCTTACCGCAGATTGGACTCAGTCCAGCAAATCGCGCATATCGTCCGCATGCTCCTCTTCCACCGCCATGATCTTGATCAACAAATGGGTGGTGGTGGGGTCGGCCGTGCCCAGCCGTTCTATCATTTGCCGGTACGATTCGATCGCCACCCGCTCGGCGATCAGGTTGGCCCGCACCATGGTTTGCACGTCGACAGACTCATCATACTCGGCATGGCTACGTGCGAGCAACGTTGCTGGATTGAAATCTGGCGTACCGTTGAGCTGAATGATGCGTTCGGCCAGCCAGTGGGCGTGTTCCTGCTCCTGCTCCGCGTGGGCCAGGAACTCGGCCTTGATGGCCGCGTTCTGGCGCCCCGTCACCGTGTAGTAGTGGCGCCGGTAGCGCGCTACGCACACCAGCTCCGTGGCCAGGGCGCCGTTGAGCAGTGCCACCACGGCCGCGCGGTCGCCCTGGTAGCCGACCGTGACGGGGCCGTCCTGCAGGTGGGCCGCGGCGGCCCGGATGGCCACCGTGTCGATGCCGCTGCGCGGCGTGGGTTGATTATCATCCATGATGTTCCCTTCCTGTGCTTGAGATTCAATGGCGGTTGGCGATCGGCGCGCCGTCCTGCGACAGCACGATCTCGACCCGCCGGTTCAGCTGGCGGTTGCCGGCGTTATCGTTGCTGGCCACCGGAAACGCCTGCCCATAGCCGCGGGTGGCGATGCGCTCGGGCGTGATGCCCATGCCGACCAGGGCATTGCGCACGGCCTCGGCGCGCCGTTGCGACAGCTCCAGGTTGTGGGCCGGGCTGCCGGTGCTGTCGGTGAAGCCTTCCACCAGCACGTTGCTGCCCGGCTGCTGGCGCAGCACATCGGCCAGGCGCGCCGCCGTGGTAACGCCCTGTGCGCTGAGCTGAGCCTGGTCGACGTTGAACAGCACGTCGCCGAAGGTGATGACGAGGCCGCGCTCGGTCTGCTTGGCCTTGAGGTCGGCCAATTCCTGCTGCAAGGCGCTGGCCTGGGCGTTGGCGACCTGGGCCTGTGTATTGGCGGCCTGGGCCTGGACTTGGGCTTGCTGCGCCTTCTGGCGCTGCTGGTCAGCCTCCAGGGTCCGTTCCTGCACCAGCACCTGGTCGCGCTGATGGCCGGCGTCGGCGGCCTGCCGTTCGGCTGCCTTTTGGCGTGCCGCTTCCTGCGCCACCGCGATGCGTTGCTTGGCCGCATAGGCCAGGCTGTCGATCGTGTTCAAGCTTTCCTTGCGGGCCGCGGCCGCGTTGGCGCGCTCCAGCGCCGCCGACGCCTGCTGCAGTTCGGCCGGCGCATCGCGCGCGACGGCCGGGTTGCCTTGGGCGGCCAGATAGTCGCCGCGGGCCTGGTCGAGCAGGCTGGTGGTGGTCGGGGTGGTGCTGCACGCAGCCATCAGCACGGACAGGGCAAACGCTGCGGGAATGCAATGGAACTGTTTCATGATGTTCTCCTTGGTTGGCGCCGGACGCGGCGCCCGGCGTCATTGCTGCTGGATGCTGCGGTTGCGTTCGATTTCCTCACGCAGCGCCCGGATGCTGTCCTGCAGTTGGGCAGCGGCCGTGCTGGCCTTGCCGGCACTGGCCTTGCTCTGGGCCAGCGCCGCATCGGCCTGGGCCTGGGCGGCCAGGTTTTCGGCCGTGCGGTAATCCTTGGCCGCCAGCGCCTGGCTGGCGCGCTGCAGCTTGTCGCGTGCCGCCAGCATCTCGTCCGGCGCCAGTTCGCCGGCGCCGGCATTGCTTGCGCTTTCGACGGCCGCGCGCGAAGCGGCCACATCGGCCGTGGCCGGCGTCTTCTGGCTGGCGCAGCCGGCGCACATGGCCAGCAGTACCGCGCCGGCCAGCCACGGCCAGCGTGGCCGGGATGGCCGGGATGGCCGGGTTTGCATATCGGGTTGGCTAGTTCGCATGTCCATTCTCCTTGTGATAGTGGGGCCACAGGAAACACAGCGGCCACAATGCCTACTCTTATAGGCCCATGCCGACCGCGATTCAGTACGCTGCCGCACATTGAATCCAGGCCGCACCATTGCTGCGCCGCCGCCGCGCGCACGGGTGTAGGCTGACAACGTGCGCGCAGCCATACCCAAAGGGCGCCGCCTCGGTTATGCTCGCGCGCTCGACCAACCCATAGGCTGAACATGTCCCTGTCCCGTCCCGCCCGTATCGCCCTGATCATTGCCGCCGTCGCCATCGCGCTGCCGGCGCTGGCCGTCGCCGTGCTGCTCAACGTGGACTGGAACAGCGCCCGGCCCTGGCTCGACGCCCGCGTGAGCGAGGCGCTGGGCCGGCCGTTCGCCATCCGCGGCGAGCTGCGCCTGACGTGGCAACGGCAGGGCCACACGGCGGCCGACACCACCTGGCGCGACTATTTGCCGCTGCCCCACCTGGTGGCCAACGACGTGCACCTGGGCCAGCCGCCGTCCATGCCGGCCGCCGCCGGCGACGACATGGCCAGCGTGCGCCAGTTCGCCTTCACGCTGGACTTGCTGCCGCTGCTGGAACACCGCATCGTGATCCCGGAATTGCGTTTCGACACGCCGGCCGTGTTGTTGCAGCGTGACGCCCAGGGCCACGACAACTGGACCTTCAAGCCGGCCGAACGGCCCTCGCCGTGGCGGCTGCAATTGCGCCAGGTGGTGTTTTCCAAGGGCAGCGCGCACTACCTCGACGCCCTGACCCGGGCCGATGCCACGGCCGAGGTCGACACCGTCACCGACGACCCGCTCTACGGCGTGGCCTGGCAGCTGCGCGGGCGCTGGAACGGCCTGCCCGTGCAAGGCAGCGGCAAGGCCGGCGCCGTGCTGTCGCTGCAGCAGCAACTGCTGCCCTACCCCCTCACGGCGCGCCTGAAAGTGGGCGCCACCGACATCGCCGTCACCGGCACGCTGACCAAGCCGACGGAACTGGCCGCGCTCGACCTGCAGCTGCAGGTGGCGGGCGCCAGCATGGCGCGCCTGTACGGCCTGACCGGGGTGCTGCTGCCGGAAACGCCGGCCTACCGCACGGCCGGCCACCTCAGCGCCAGCCTGGGGCCGCACGCCAGCCACTGGACCTATGACCGCTTTACGGGCAAGGTGGGGGCCAGCGACATCGGCGGCAAGCTCGAATTCACCACCGGCGGTGCGCGGCCCCGGCTGGCCGGCACCGTCCATTCCACGCTGCTGCAATTTGCCGACCTGGCGCCGCTGATCGGCGCCGACTCCAACGCCAGCAAGCAGGCGCGCGGCGTGGCGCCGGTGCAGCCGGGCGACAAGGTATTGCCGGTGGAAACGTTCAAGACGGAACGCTGGACCAGCATCGACGCCGACGTGCGCTTCCGGGCCCAGCGCATCGTGCGCGAACGGGAGCTGCCCATCCACCAGCTCGACACCACGCTGCGCCTGCAGGACGGCGTGCTGACGCTGGCGCCGCTGACCTTCGATGTGGCCGGCGGCAAGCTCAATTCCGACATCCGGCTCGACGGCAGCGGCAAGCGCAACCCGCACGCCCTGCAAGGCACGCTCAAGGCCAGCGCCCGCCACCTGCAGCTCAAGCAACTGTTCCCGGCCCTGGCCGCCCAGCAGGCCAGCGTGGGCGAGCTGAACGGCGACGCCAACCTGGCCGCCACCGGCAATTCCGTGGCCAGCCTGCTGGCCTCGTCCAATGGCGAATTGCACACCGTCATCAACCAGGGCAGCGTCAGCAAGTTGCTGCTGGAGGAAATGGGCCTGAACATCGGCAACGTGGTGCTGGCCAAGCTGTTCGGCGACAAGCAGGTCAAGCTCAACTGCATGCTGACGGACTTCGGCGTCAACAACGGCCTGATGCACACACGCCAGTTCATCGTCGACACCGACGACGCCACCCTGCACGTGACGGGCACGGTCAGCCTGGCGCAGGAAAAGCTGGACCTGACGCTCAAGCCCGACAGCAAGGGCTTGCGCATCTTCTCGCTGCGCGCCCCCATCTACGTGCGCGGCACCTTCAAGCAGCCGAACGTGAGCCTGGACAAGGGCGTACTGGCCCTGCGCGCGGGCGGCGCACTGGCGCTGGCGGCCGTGGCGCCGGTGGCGGCCATCTTGCCGCTGGTCAACGCCGGCCCCGGCGGCACGCCCGTCAGCGGCTGCGCGCCCCTGCTGGCCCAGGCCGCCAACCAGCCGCCGCGCGGCGCCGCGACCCGTCACTGACGGCCGGCCGCGGCGCCGCCTGTCTATGTGTGCTGGCGTACGGACTGCCGGTCCGAACCGCCGTAGCCTGCAATTATTGGCACTGGAGCGCTCGCCGCACCGTCGCCATCATCAAGGAGAACATTATGGTTACCACAGCAAAACTGGTCGCGACCGCGGCCATGCTGATCGGCACTATCGGCCTGAGCGCCTGCTCCGGCATGTCCACCCGCGACCGCAACACGGCCGTGGGGGCGGGCGTGGGCGCCGTGGCCGGCTCCGTGCTGACCAACGGCAGCTCGGTGGGCACGGTCGGTGGCGCCGCCGTCGGCGGCGTGATCGGCAACCAGATCGACAAGCACAGGTAAGCGCAAGCCGGTGCAAGCCGGCGCGCGCAAGCGCCCGGGCATGCCGCCCGCGGCGCCGCGCCGCCGCCGCCTGGCCCAGGCGCGCCGGATACGCCTGTAACGGCACCAATTGGCTCCGTATGTACGCTGACGCACAGAACGGGGAGATGCAACAGAGGAAAATCCTTGCATCCCGATAGCGGCCCCAGGCCGTTGCCACTTATCCAACCCAGGAAGCGTCATGCATATACACGAAGCCTCGGCCCAGCAGGTCACCCATCCTATACTCATCATTGCTGCCGTGGCCGTCGTGCTGTTCTGTAGCGTCGGCACGGCCGCCATTTTGGGCTGGCTGCCGTCGTCGTCCGGCAGCGGCTACGAGCCGGTGCCGGCATTGCAGCGCCCGGTAGCATCCGCGCCGGCGCCGCAGGAGCCGGTACAGCTGGCCCTGGCCACCCAGGCCACGCAGCCGGCGCCGGCGGCCCCGCCGGCGGCCCAGCCACCGGTGCCGGCCCAGCAATGGGCCCAGGCCCCGCAGGCGGACGAACCATCGGCACCGCGACCGGCCCCGTCCGCACCGCCGGCCCACCATTGCAGCAATTGCGGCGTGATCACCGCCATCCATGAAGTGCAGACCCGGGGCCAGGGCAGCGGCCTGGGCGCGGCCGGCGGCGCCGTGCTGGGCGGCCTGCTGGGCAACCAGGTGGGCAGCGGCCATGGCCGCCAGCTGGCGACCGTGGCCGGCGCCATCGGCGGCGCCGTGGCCGGCAACCAGATCGAAGGCAATATGAAGTCCAGCCACAGTTACAACGTCGTGGTGCGCATGGACGATGGCCGCACCCGCACCGTGCACCTGAAGTCGGCACAGAACTGGCGCGCCGGCGATCCGGTGCGCATTGTCAACGGCACCCTGCGCGCCGCACGCTGACGGCCGGGCGCACGTGTACGGCACCGTACAGACCATGCGCGGCACCAGGGTGAGAATCGGAATCGGATAGGGCGCTGTGCGATACAGCACGGCGCCGCGATTGCCAACCGGCAAACCGGCCTCCGTCCGGCGCACACCCTTCGCGAAGGAATTATCATGCTCTATACCATTGCCGTCATCCTGCTCGTCCTCTGGCTGCTGGGCGTCGTCAGCTCCTACACCATCGGCGGTTTCATCCACATCCTGCTGGTAGTAGCCATCGTCATGGTGCTGCTGCGCCTGATCAGCGGACGCAGTATTTAACTGTCCCCATCGCGCGCGCAACCGTCCCGTTGCGCGCCGCTCGCATCGCCGCCCCGTTCGGTATATCCTGCAAGCTCCCCCACCAACTGGAGCTGCCATGTCACGCCTGCCTGCCCTCTTGCTGATCTTCGCCGCCGCCCATGCGGGCGCGCAAACGATGAAACCGGGACAGTGGGAACTCAACAGCAAGATGAAAAGCGCCAACGCCGAGGTCGACCAGGCCATGACGGCGGCGCTCCAGCAGCTGAACAACCTGCCGCCGGCCCAGCGCCAGCAAATGGAACAGATGATGGCCCAGAACGGCGCCACCATGCCGCGCCTGGCGGGCAATGGCGGCGTCGTCATGAGTGCCTGCATTACGCCGGAAATGGCGGCCCGCCACGAATTGCCCACCGGCCAGCAAGGCCAGTGCAGCAGCCACAGCCAGCAGGTGAACGGCGGCATGAACGTCAGTTTCAGCTGCACCAATCCGCCATCGAGCGGCCAGGGCCAGGTGCGCTTCCACGGCGATACGGCCTTCACCATGCACATGAACGTGACCACCAGCGCCCGCGGCGCGCCGGAACAGATGACGGTGGAGACAGCCGGCCGCTGGCTGGCCCCCAGTTGCGCACAGGGCCAGCGCTGATCAACATTTGCGCCCAACAGCGGCAAACCACCTTGCATCTAAGCGGATCAGCCTTACATCGTCCTGACGAAACTGCGCCTTGTGACCTATCCGGCAACAACAAAAATAAAATACTTTCATGGACCGTCGCACCGCAGCCATGCCGGTTTATAGTGAACCACAATACTGCGGGACAATTATTGTGAAAGGCTGAATACCCATGCAACGCCCATCTGCACAAGCGCTCTACGACAGCAAACGCGGCACGGCCAGCGACGCACTGCGGCTGCTGCGCGACGGTGACGCCATCATCGTCCCCTCCGGTGTGGGCGAACCGCCCACCCTGCTCACTGCCCTGTCGGAGCAACGCCGCCAGTTCCGCGACATCAAGGTGGCGCAGATTTTGGCCATGCGCAAATACGGCTATTTCGATTGCGAGACGGTCGAGCACGTGCGGCACGTGGCCCTGTTCTTCGGCGGGGCCTCGCGCCCGGCCGGCCAGGCCGGCTGGGCCGATTTCATCCCTGCCTATTTCTCCGAGCTGCCCAGCCTGATCGAACGGGGCCAGATCGCGTCGGACGTCGTGTTCGCCATGGCCTCGCCGATGGACGAGCACGGTTTCTTCTCACTCAGCCTGGGCGCCGACTACACGATGGCGGCCGTGGCCAAGGCCCGCGTCATCGTGCTGGAAGTCAATCCCAACGTGCCGTTCGCGCACGGCCAGTGCCACGTCCACGTGTCGCAGGTGAGCGCCGTGGTGGAAAGCAGCGAACCGGTGCTGGAAGTGGGCTTGCCCAAGATTGGCCCGGTGCAGGAAGCGATCGGCAAATACGTGGCCGACATGATCGCCGACGGCTCCACCCTGCAGATCGGCTACGGCGGTATTCCCGACGCCGTCGTAATGCAGCTGACCAATAAGAACGACCTGGGCATCCATACGGAAATGATCGGCGACGGCATCCTGTCCCTGGTCGAGGCGGGCGTCGTCACCAACCGGCGCAAGACCCTGCTGCCGGGCAAGATGGTGGCCACCTTCGCCCTCGGCTCAAAGCGCCTGTACGACTTCATGCACCACAACGCCATGCTGGAAATGCATCCGGTCAATTTCACCAACGATCCCTACATCGCCGGCCAGAACGACAACCTGATCAGCATTAACGCCAGCCTGCAAGTCGACCTGCTGGGCCAGTGCGGCTCCGAGAGCATCGGCCACCTGCCCTACTCCGGTACGGGCGGCCAGGCCGACTTCGTGCGGGCCGCCAACCGCTCGCGCGGCGGCAAGTCCTTCATCGTGCTGCCGTCGACGGCCAAGGATGACACCATTTCGCGCATCATGCCCACGCTCACGCCGGGCACCCATGTCACCACCAGCAAGAACGACGTCAACTACGTGGTGACGGAGTTCGGCGTGGCCCAGCTGCGCGGCAAGTCGGCCAAGCAGCGGGCCGAGGCCCTGATCGCCATCGCCCACCCGAACTTCCGGGCCGAGCTGCGGGCCGCCGCCAGCAAGATGCTGCTCTGCTAGCAGGCGCGGGCCCAGGGCGCGCTGGCGGCCATGTACGCCAGCGCACGGAACACGCTGGCCAAAAAGGATACACTGTCGTTTTCACCAATGCGGCTGGTCCGTATCCCTGCATGCTCGCTATCCTCGAACGCATCACCGCGGAGAGCAGCGATATCGGCCTGATGGTCGAGCTGTTCAACACCTTGCGCCCCCGGCGCCCCACCGACGCAGAACGGGCCACGGCCAACGTTCGCACCTTATGCCAGCTGCTCAAGGGTAATCCGGCCCACGCCGCCGCCTTGCGCGCCTATGCCTGCCGGCTGCTGGCCGCGCGCCGCCACGCCAGCCTGTACACGGAGATCGGCGTGCTGTCGAATGACGGCTTCTTCACCGAACTCAAGCGGCGCATCGCCTACCGCATGCTGCCGCCCGCGCTGGGCGACGACTACCTGAGCGATGCGCTCGACCAGCTGCTGTGCAAGCGCAGCGATTACCTGTGGATCAGCGCCGTACCGGCCGCCGACTGGCTGGCCCTGCTGGACGTGCTGAGCCAGGCCGGCGGCAGCCCGGATGATGGCCGCCGGCTGTTCCTGCCCGGCTTGCTGGAAGCGATACGCACCCTGTCCTACCGCGTCTGTGCGCTGGGGCTGGAGCCGCGCCTGACCAATTTCCACACCGAAGTGGAAACCTACGATTCGCCCTTCGTCGAACAGAACGTGGAAGTGGCCGCCTACCTGGAAGGCTACCAGCGCCTGCTGGCCGGCAGCGCGGACACGATCGAGGATGCCCGCCACCTGCTGGTGATGCTGGACCAGTGCGATGCCGTGGTGGCCAAGATCCGCAAGAAGGCCCTGAGCCAGGGCACCAGCATCGCCCTCACCTACCTGCTGGTATCGCTCACCCAAAGCACGGACCGGCTGCGCAAGCTGCTGTTCCTGGTGGACTTGAGCGGCGAATTGCCCAGCGCGCCCACGGTGGACCTGGAGGCCGTGGCGGCCGACGCCGCGCCGCCCGATGCGGGACCGGAGGCGGTCGGCAAGCGCCGCGCGGCCGGCGTGGCGCTGGCGCTGGAACTGATCGCGGCGCACAACAACAAGTACACGGTGCGCGACCTGCTGGCCGACAATATCGACCTGTTGGCCCGCAACATCACGGAAAACGCCAGCCGCACGGGCGAGCACTACGTGGCCGACGACCGCCGGCAACTGGCGGCCATGTTCATGTCCTCGGCCGGGGCCGGACTGGTGATCGGCTTCATGGCCATGTTCAAGATCCTGATGTCCTACCTGCGCGCCGCGCCGCTGGTGGAAGCCTTCCTGTACAGCATGAACTACTCGCTGGGCTTCATGTTCATCCACCTGCTGCACTTCACGGTGGCTACCAAGCAACCGGCCATGACGGCCTCGCGCATCGCAGCCGGCCTGCACAGCCAGGATGGCCGCAACATCGACCTCGACAGCATGGCCGAGCTCATCAGTAAAGTGTTCCGCACCCAGCTCACGGCCGTGCTGGGCAACCTGGCCACGGCCATTCCCACGGCCTGGCTGATCGCCGTCGGCTACCGGGAAATCACGGGCCGCCAGCTGGTCACACCGGACAAGGCCATGCACCTGCTGCACGACATCGATCCCATCGGCAGCCCCGCCCTGTTCTACGCCATGATCGCCGGCGTGTGCCTGTTCGTGGCCGGTCTCATCTCGGGGTATTATGATAACCAGGCGCTCTACACGCGCTGGGCCCAGCGCATCGCGCAGCGGCGCGGCCTGGGCCGGCTGATCGGCCAGCAACGCCTGGTGCGCCTGGGCCTCTACCTGGAAAACAATCTGGGAGGACTGATGGGGAATTGCTACTTCGGTATCCTGCTGGGCACGATAGGCACGCTGGGCTTCCTGCTGGGCCTGCCGCTCGATATCCGCCACGTCACTTTTTCGTCGGCCAACTTCGCCACCGCCCTCGTCGGCCTCGACTACCAGATCAGCTGGCAGCTGGCTGCGCAGTCGGTGCTCGGCTTCCTGGCCATCGGTGCGGTCAACCTGCTGGTCAGCTTCGGGCTGGCGCTGTGGGTGGCGCTGCGTTCGCGCCAGGTCCGCTTCCGCCATGGCCTGCGGCTGCTCAAGGTGCTGGGACAAAAATTCCTGGCCGGACCGGTGACCTTCTTCATCGGCGCGCGGGACGGCGCGGCGCCCGATGCCTCACCGTCAAAGGCGCTCAGATGAACGGGCCGGGCGCGGCACGCTGGCTGTCCATGGCACTGCTGTGCTGGACAGTCGGCAGCTGCGCCTCGCTGCCCGATGTGCAGGAACTGGGCAGCACCCTGACGCCCGCGTCCACCCCCAACGTCACGGGCGCGCACGGTGCCCTCAGCGAGACGCGCACCCAGGCCCTGCTGCGCAAGCGCTGGCCCAAGGGCACGCTGGACTTGCAGGCCCAGGCCGCGCTGGAAGAGGCGGCCACCGGCGTGCCCCTCATCGCGGGCAACAAATGCACGCTGCTGTACGACGGCCCGCAGACCATGGCGGCCATGGCCACCGCGATTGCCGCCGCCACCGACCACATCAATCTGGAAACCTACATCTTCGAACAGGACGCGCTGGGCCGCCAGTTCGCCGACCTGCTGATGGAACGCCAGCGCCACGGCATCACCGTCAACATCCTGTACGACAGCGTCGGCACGCTGGACGTGCCGCAGGCCTTCTTCGACCGCATGCGCGAGGCCGGCATCCACCTGGTGGCGTTCAACCCCGTCAATCCGGCGCGCCTGCGCGGCGACGAGTGGCGCCTCAACAACCGCGACCACCGCAAGCTGCTGATCGTGGACGGCAAGGTGGCGTTCACGGGCGGCCTCAACATCAGCGGCATGTATTCGCGCAGTTCGCTGTTCCGGGCCCGCAGCCAGCCTGCCGCCGCCACGCAGCCGGGCTGGCGCGACACGGAACTGATGGTGGAAGGCCCTGCCGTGGCCGCCTTCCAGTGGGTCTTCATGCGCACCTGGGCTGGCCAGGACGCGGCCGACCTGCGCGACGCCCATTACTTCCCGTCCCTGGCGAAGGCCGGCGACAAGATCGTGCGCGTGCTGGCCAGCGATCCGGACGGCCACTTCGAAATCTACAAGGCCTACAGCCTGGCGATCCAGCAGGCGCGCCGCGCCATCCACCTGACCTCCGCCTATTTCGTGCCGGACCAGCAGACGGTGGCCGCGCTGGCGGCCGCGGCCCGGCGCGGGGTGGACGTGCGCATCGTCGTGCCCGGCAAGTCGGACCTGGGCCTGGTGCTCTACGCGGGCCGCGCCACCTATGACGATCTGCTGGCGGCGGGCGTCCACATCCATGCGCTCAAACTGGCCGTGCTGCATGCCAAGACCGCCGTCATCGACGGCAACTGGTCCACGGTGGGATCGACCAACATCGACACGCGCAGCTTCCTGCACAACAGCGAGCTCAACGTGGTGGTTTTGGGCGACAGCTTCGGTACCGAAATGGAAAGCGCGTTCCGGGAAGACTTGAGCGATTCGGCCGAGATCACACTGCAGGCTTGGCGCGCGCGTCCGCTGGCCGAGCGCCTGCGCGAATGGCTGGCCCGCATCATGACGTACTGGCTGTGACGGGCCGCGGCGCGGCGTTGGCGGAAAAACCACAAGCCGGCGGTTTTACTGATTATTTGTACAGTACCTGTGTATTCATACAGTAGTTATGCTATTCTGATGACTCGTTAAACACATCTCCCTACAAAGGAATTGTCATGACAACACTGAATAGCAGCTTTGGTTCCCGTTTTGGTCTGGAGTACGCACCGATGTCCTTCCTGCTTCGCATGGGCAAACGCGAAATGCTGGTGTGCCGTGACTTCCGCAAGCGCTACTACGCCGTCAATCCCGTCATCGAAATGGACACCGGCGTCGAACCTGGCCACCTGGAAGTGCTGCTGCTGCGCCGCTGGCTGCTGATCCTGTCGAAAGCGCACTGATGCCGTCCGGCACCGGCCGCTTGCGCTGATCTTTGCGCCGATCTTTGTACTGACGGCAAGCGGGCCAGGTGTATGCCATGCAGCTTACGTGTGCACGCTGCTCACACGCTGTGATCCGTCTTGGCGACCGCTGCCCGGCTATCGAACACATCCGCCTCGTACCACAGGGTCACGAACAGCACCATGACGACGGGACCGATGAACAGGCCGACAAGCCCCATCGTTTCCACGCCGCCCAGGATGCCGAACAGCACGGCCAGGAAAGGCAAGCGCGTTGCATTGCCTATCATGCCGGGACGGACGAAATGGTCGGCCACGAACAGCACCACCGTGCCCCAGACGGCGACAGCAACGGCCGCCGGTATGCTGCCCTGCACGACCAGTACAGCCGCCGCGCTGACGAAGGCCAGCGGCGCACCGAACGGAATGATGGCCAGGATGCCCGTCACGGCCGCCCACAGCGCCGGCGATGACAGGCCGGCCAGCGCATAGCCTATGCCGATCAGTACGCCCTCGGCCAGGCCCACCAGCACCAGGCCGTTGACGGTGGCACGGATGGCCGTGGGTATCTTGGCCGCGTAGCGGCCCCAGCGCTGCTCGCTGAAGCAATGGCTGCCGATGGCCGTAATCTGGCGCGTCAAGGCCATGCCGTCCTTGTAGAAGAAGAACAGGCACAGCAAGGCCAGGCCGAAGTCGACCAGCCGATGGAAAAAGCCGGCGCCCATGCTCTTGAGCATGTCACCGGCCGTGTGGAAGCTGCCCAGGCCGCTGCCGGACAACAGATGGGACAGTCCATGCGGCTGGCTCAGCGTGGCCTGCCACCAGTCGGCAATGGCCTCGCCGGCGAACGGCAGTCCATGCAGAAAGGCAGGCACGGCGATGCCATCCGTGTTGGCGCCGGCAATAAAGGCGGCCAGTTGCGGCGCCTGGCGCGCGGCCTGGGTCAGGCCCAGCAGCACCGGTAGCACGAACACGCAGGCACAGACCAGTGTCAACAGCAATGCCGCCGGCACGGCCCGGTTACCCATGCGGGCCAGCACGCGGCGGTACAGCGGCCACGTGGCCACGCACAGGATGCCGGCCCACACCAGCGGCAGGAAAAAGCGCTGCATCACGAAGGCGGCCAGCGCGATCAGGGTCAGGGAAAAGCCGGCACTCAATATGTCGCGCTGGGTTTCGGTCATGGATATGCCTCCGGTTAAGATTGAACGAATGGTAAGGGCATTTCCGCCTGCCGCAACCATGGGGACGCAAAATATTTCCATTGCCCTCAATGCAGCTACGTCCACCGCAATCTACCGTTGCCCACCGCTGCGCTGTCGTTTGTACCGGCAGAAAAACCGTCATATTCAACCAAGCCCGTAAACTATAAGACAAAGCTCTCACCAACCAGGCAAAGGTGGAAGATCAATATGGAACTCTTGTAGTCACTTTCGGTCGAATGGCTATGAAACTGGTCTACCGATACCGCGTCAAATCGCTGACTGGCTTGCTGAGGCAGCAGGCTCGGGCAGTCAATTTTGTCTGGAATTACTGCAACGACCGGCAGAAGGATGCCTTGCGCTTCGGCCGGCGTTGGCATACAGGCTTCGACCTGATCAAACTGACGACGGGATGCAGCAAGGAACTTGGACTGCATTCCGGCACGGTCAATGATGTCTGTCAGCAATACGCCAAGTCCCGTGCGCAGTCGCACCGCCCGTACCTGCGCTATCGCGGCAGGAAGTCCTTGCCTTGGGTGCCGCTGAAAGGACGAGAACTCAAGCGCGAGGGTGATGCCTTCCGGTTTGCCGGCAACACGTTTCGCGTATTCCATTCCCGGCAACTGCCGGAAGGCAAAATTCTTGATGGCACCAACTTTTCGTGTGACCGGCGCGGCAACTGGTATCTCAATATTGTCGTCGAAGTGGCGCCAGCCCCGACCCGGGTGCCGGCTCGGGGCGTCGGCATCGACCTGGGCTTGAAGGAATTGGCCACGCTGAGCGATGGCAGCACCATCGCCGCGCCCCATTTCTACCGCAACGCCGAGGCGGCGCTGGCCGTGGCGCAGCGTGCGCGCAAGAAGCGGCGCGTCCAGGCCATCCATGCCAAGGTCGCCAACCAGCGGCTGAACTACTTGCATACCCGCACCAGCGCGCTTGTCGCCGCCTTCGACTACATCGTGGTCGGCAACGTCAACGCCAGTGCGCTCGCCAGAACCAGCATGGCGAAGTCGGTCTACGACATTGGCTGGTCGTCCTTTCGCATTCAACTGGCGTACAAGGCTGTTAAGCATGGCGCCTGGTTTGAGGAAGTGGACGAACGTTACACCACCCAGGTCTGCTCGCATTGCGGCGCGATGCCCGACGCGAGGCCGAGAGGTATCGCAGACCTTGGAATAAGAGTGTGGACTTGCAGTGATTGCGGTGTGGTACATGATCGTGATCGTAATGCTGCGCTAAACATACTCCGTCGCGGACGTGCGACGCCAGTTGTGGGAATCTCCGTCCTTTAGGGCGGAGAGGACGCCAAGTTCACGCGTTCCATGTTCGGCACGGCCGACATGCAGCAACAGCACCAGTTGCTGAACGACGTGGCGCATCTGGTCGACACGGGCCTCATCAAGACCACGCTGTCCGAGCGCTATGGCAAGATCAACGCAGCCAACCTGAAGCGGGCCCACGCGCTGATCGAAAGCCAGCGCGCCATGGGCAAGATCGTCCTGGAAGGGGTTCTGACGGCGGCGGCCGGCCCGGCCGCGCCCGCTACACCCCGGGCAGCGGCCCGCAGGCGGCCAATTCCTGCGCCCGCATATCGCGCAGCAGCGCCAGCACGGCGTTGTCATGGGTGGCCAGTTCGGCCTGCAGCACGCCGGCCACTTCGTACGATGCGGCGATGATGCGCAGGAATTCGTCCTGCCTGCGCCGCAGGCGGGACGACGTGTAGCCCAGCTGCTCGAACATGGCGCCTATCTCCAGGCAGCAGTCGCGCAATTCCCACAGCGTCTTGCGGGTGGACTCCACCTCGTCCGTCATGCCCTTGTCCATATCCAGCATTTCCAGGTGCGCCGCGCTGTCGGCCGCTATCCGGCGCACGGTATCGAGCCAGTGCTGGAACTTGGCGGCGACCCGCCGCATGCGCACTATCTTCCTTTGCAACATGCGGCAGTAATGCCAGCACAACCAGAACACGGGCAGCCGCGCCATGCACTGGGGCAGGCCCATGGCACGCAGTTGCTGTTCCAGGCTGCGCACGCTGGTCAGCAGGCGCTGTATGGTGACGCGGACGGGCACGGTAGACATGATGCGTCGCTCCGGGATGAGGATCCACGCTACAGTAGCAAAAGCGGGGACGGCCATCATGCGCGACGCGCAGGGAATTTGATCCACCTTAAAGAGAGACGCAAAGGCAGGACGCCCGGTGCGCATGGCGCCACCACCGAAGGCGGCTACGGCGGGGACGGCAGGCGCACCGTCCCCGCCGTGTAGGATTTACTTCGCGCCGGCGCCGTCGCCCTTGCGCAGCATGGCCTTAATGCCGCGCAAACCCTGGCGGATGCGGGCCTCGTTCTCGATCAGGGCGAAGCGCACATAGTCGTCGCCGTATTCGCCAAAACCGATGCCGGGCGACACGCATACCTTGGCTTCGGCCAGCAGCAGCTTGGCAAACTCCAGCGAACCGAGGTGCCGGTACGCTTCCGGTATCCGGGCCCAGATGTACATGGACGCCTTCGGCTTGTCGACCGCCCAGCCCGCCTCGTTCAAGCCCTTGTGCAGCACGTCGCGCCGGCGCTGATACTGGGCCACGATTTCGCTCACGCAGCTCTGGTCGCCTTCCAGCGCGGCGATGGCCGCCACCTGCACCGGCGTGAAGCTGCCGTAATCGTGGTAGCTCTTGATGCGCGCCAGTGCCGCCACCAGTTCCTTGTTGCCCACCATGAAGCCGATGCGCCAGCCCGCCATGTTGTAGCTCTTGGACATGGTGAAAAATTCCACCGCCACGTCGCGCGCGCCAGGAACCTGCATGATGGACGGCGCCTTCCAGCCGTCGAAGGCAATGTCGGCATAAGCCAGGTCATGCACCACCAGGATGTTGTGCTGGCGCGCCAGCGCCACCACGCGCTCGAAAAATTCCAGCTCCACGCATTCGGCCGTGGGGTTGGACGGGAAGCCCAGCACCATCATCTTGGGCTTGGGATAGCTTTCACGGATGGCCCGCTCCAGCTCGGCAAAAAAGTCCACGCCCGGCGTCATGCGCACGGAGCGGATGTCGGCCCCCGCGATCACGGCGCCCCAGATGTGGATGGGGTAGCTGGGGTTGGGCACCAGCACCGTGTCGCCCCGGTCCAGCGTGGCGAGCATCAGGTGCGCCAGGCCTTCCTTGGAACCGATGGTGACGATGGCTTCCGAATCGGGATCGAACTCGACGTCGTAGCGCGTCTTGTACCACTTGGTGATGGCGCGCCGCAGCCGCGGTATGCCCTTGGAGGCGGAATAGCCGTGCGTGTCGGGCCGCTGCACGGTCTCGACCAGCTTGTTGACGATATGGGGGGGCGTGGCGCCGTCCGGATTACCCATCGACATGTCGATGATATCTTCGCCGCGCCGGCGGGCGGCCAGCTTCAGTTCGGCGGTGACGTTGAAAACGTAGGGCGGCAGGCGGTCGATGCGCGCAAAGCTGCGCACAGGAGGTGTGGTAGTCATGAATGTCTTTACGTAAGCGCCCGGAACCGTCCGAGCGACGTTGGCACATGCGTGTGCCTGCAGCCATACTAGCCGAAAGAAATGCGCGCTGACAAGCCCCCCGCGCACATTTCACACTGCTGCCCGCCACGGCGCCCGCTACGACGTGATGGCGAACAGTTCCAGCTTGAGCGACTTGAAATTGACCGGCGCGTAGATGGCGATCGCTTGCGCCTTCAGCATGTTCTCGTACAGCGCGCCCTTGTTCTCGATGGAAAAATAAAAGGTGTTGGGCCGCACCGGCACTTCCGGCGGCACCTGTGCCATGTGCATCAGTTCCACGCCAGGCAAGGCGAACAGGATGGTGCGCTCCACGTCGTCCGGCGCGCCCACCTTGAGCAGGCGCGGCACGGCCGCCACCAGTTCCAGCGGCGGCATGTCGGCATGCACGGCCAGGCACAGCGCGGTCTTGCCATCGATGCGGGCCGCGTCCAGCTTGCCCTTATGGTGGGTGGGCTTGGTCTCGTCCAGTTCGAGCGCGATGGTGAAGTAGCGCGACGAAATCACCGTGTCCACCAGGTCGCGGATGATGGCGTCCACCCGCGCGAAGCCGGGCGCGGGGTCGGCGTGGTCGTAGGCCGGCAGGTCGGCCAGCGCGTATTTCTGCGAGAACGTCATCAGGCCGCCGGCCAGCATCATGAGCCGGTCGAACAGCAGCTCCGGATGGTGCTGGCGGTATTGCGCGCTATGGGTCAGGCCGGCGCCGGCCGTGCTGATGGTGGTCAGCATCCAGAACGAGGAAATATCGCCGCTGTGGATTTCGAACACGTTCTTGCTGGTCTGGCGGTGCCGGCTGTAAAGCGACTCTATCTTCACGTTCAACTTGCCCAGCAGCTTGTCGACCTGCCGCTGCAGCAGTGGCGCGGCGCCCACCGTCACGCTGGGCGGCAGATAGGCCGGATCGAGCTCGAAGCCGCCGTCGGCCAGCCGCCGCACCCGCGCCACGGGAACGCAGACGCAGGCGTTGCGCGGTTCGAGCTCCGACAGCAGGCGCACGCGCGGACGCAGATAGCTGACGGCGATGCTGACGGCGCCCGTGTACAGGTCCGGCGTTTCGCGGTCGACCTGGCTGTAGCGGGCGCCGTCGGCTTCCCCATGCGCCAGGTTGGCGCCGTCAGCCGTGAACTGCGGCAGCGCCGCGTAAAACAGGCAGCTTTGCGTGTCGGGCGGCAGCTTGGACAGATCCACCGTGGGCGGCAGCGCATCCGAACCGGGCGCCTCGTACAGCTCGCCGTCGGGAAAGATCAGCGACATGATGTCGGCCGTCAGGCGGTTGTTGGCCAGGCCGTCGTCGTCCCACTGCAAGGCGCGCACGCCCCACAGATGGGGATTGATGGCGGCCGCCGTGCGCTGCAGGCGCACCTCGTGATAGCGGTCCAGTTGCTGCAACTGTTGCGGCCCCAGGGTCAACCCTTCGGACCACAGCACTTTCGATGGCAGGCTCATCTTGTTCTCCGTGGGAAGTCGTGTGGTCCAAGCATGCAATGGCCAGCGCCGCCGGCCTTGATGCATCTCAGGAAATGGATGGGGCCGGCGCGGCCCGGCATCCATCCGCAGCGGCCAGCCATGATTTGCCGTGTATTTGAGAAATCCCATACGGCAACTTACTTTCCCCAGGGGAAAATAGATGAGATAATAACGACCGTAACAGCGGACCGCCCCGGCGCCGTTTGCGCCCCGCGCGGCAGGTCGTTGCCGACGCATGAGAAAACCCCATGACCAGCGCAGCCATCACACAAGAACTCTTGGATCAACAATTAAAGACCTGCGGTTGGCACATGGCCGCCACCCTCGGGCTGGGTGTGCTCGCCGTGCCGCTGGCCCTGTTCGGTCAGGACAGCCTGGAGCGGGCCCGCCCCTTCTTTCCCGTCATCGACCAGAATTACGGCAGCTGGCAGGCCGGCTACCTGCTGGCCCTGCTCGTGCTGGGCCTGGTGTGGGCCGTCGCCATGCGGCAAAAGATCAATCATTTCCAGACCTGCCTGCACAATCTGCGCACCCAGCGCCGCATCGACGAGCACAAGCAGCTGCGCGCGCGGCAGGCCGAAGAAGCCCGCCTCGCGCGTGTAGCGGCACGGGCCGAACAAACGGCTCCGCCCCTGTTCCGGCCCAACGCGCGCAGCACCAAGTTCGATTACTGACCGCTGCCGCCGTGCGGACGCGCGCTCCCTGCCGCGCGGCAGCATGCCGCCCGCACTTGCCTGGAACTAGCCACCATCAGCTGCCGGGATCGCCATGGCAGCGGCACGCGCGCCCTATGCCTGCCGCCGCTCAGGGCGTACTGAGGTTGGAATGGTTCTTCTCGCGGTCAAAATTGAGGAATTTGAGCACCACGTCCGTCACGTTGCGGTCGTAATCCGTGCGCGCCGTGCGCTCTTCCTCGAACCAGCGGCGCTGCTCGCCGGCCGTGGCCGGCGTACGCCCCTCGTATGGCGAAACAAATGGCGTCAACTGGTTGGAACGGAAAGTCTGGCTGGCGAACTCGGCCGTCAACTGGGTGCACAGCCGGTAGTCGGACTTGATGCTGATGTGATAGCGGGGCGACTTCTTGATGCCTATCCCGCCGGCAGTATCGGAAATAAAGCCCTTCTCGACCGCCTCCGTGATCTGCTTCTGCTCCAGGTCGCTGCGCGCCGACCAGATCCCATCCGGAATCTGTACGTAGCACTTGTCCCTGAGTCCACCAATCTGTATGAAATGCGCCATGCGTTTCTCCTTGCGCCGCGTCGCGGCGTGCTGTTTGTGAGAGGAAAGGACGGACTTCGATTGCTGACCAGCTGTTGCGGATGGGGTGCGCGGGCGTTAGCCGGCGGGCAGCCATGATGGCATTGGACAGTCGCCGCTGTGCCCGTTGCGCACGCAAACCCAATGCCGATTATAGAACCGGCGGAAAGCCGAGTCTGCCAGACGCCAGGATAGTTCGATGATATCGAGTGGCAGTGTTGTTTTTTTTTAAAATGACCACATTTTCGCTACGGCAATTCGAGGCGCAAAAGCAAGGTAGCCATCGCCGTCACCATTTGTGGGCCAGGCTGACGGCACACCTTGGCAAGGCCCCTGCCCGTCAGCCCGGCCGTTGCACCGACGTGTCGCCGCTCAAGGCAAACGGCACTGCCCTGGCCCACCGATTGGAGGACAGGGAAAACGTCAGCGCCCGCACCTGGTGATACCAGCCGGCCGGCACATACAGCATGTCGCCCGGATGGACGATGCATTCGATCATCGCCGCCTGGCGCGCCAGGGGGAATTTTTCGTAGTCCGGCGCCTCGGGATCGAACGGCGAGCCGAACAGGATGGCGTTCGCTTCGCTGGGATAGAGGAATGCGTCGTGATGGGGCGGCGCCAGGAAGATCCGCTTGCTGCCCCAGATCTGGGCGAAGATGTTGTCGTCGTAGTCGCAATGGAGCGGCGTCACCGTGCCGGCCGGACCCAGCCAGAAGCGCGGCGGTCCCATCTTGCGGAAATACGTGGGCCAGTGGCACATGCTGTTCAGTTCGCGCAGTTCCAGGTTGCCCAGGTAGGGCGGCAAGCCTTCCGTGGTGGCGGCCAGGTCCAGGTAGGCGCGCAGCGACATGTCCTGCATGGCGCGGTCCGGCGCGAACGCCGTGTTGATGTAGTCGCCCACCCGCGCCCGCACGGGCACGTGGCCGTAGCGTTCGCGCAGCACTTCTTGCGTGAGGGTGGTCAGCGGCCAGCGGTTGACGAGGCCCGAGATCAGGAACGGCACGCCCTGCTCCGCCTGCGCCCGGAAGGCGGCCGCGTTGAGCGGTCCCATGCGCGGCACCGCCGACAGCGTGGGGATGGTGCGTGCGGCGCGCTTGATCGCCTCGCGCATCGCCGCGATCGAGCTCACGCCCCGCACCTGGGCATCCCTCTGTTCCAGCGCTTGCTTTCTGGCCATGGCCGCTTCGGGCGACGCGGCTTCGAATGCGGACCTGGGCGGCGGCAAGCGCCGCACCGCACGCTCCTGCGGCGGCGCCGGATCGGGCGCCACTGTTTTGTTTTCCTCGGACATATACCTTCGCTATCTTCTCAAGACTTCCATGTGCTGCGCCCGCCGCGCATGCGCCGCCTCGGCGTCGTTTTTCCCGGCGGGATATTGCGGATGACCGCACAGTATACAAGCACCGCCATGCAGCAGTACTGTCAGCGTGGCGCAGGACCATGCGCGCGCCGCCCGGGCAAGGGCTAGAACGATGCCTCCACCTTGACGCCGGCGGTGCACGGCCGGCTGATGGCGATGCGGCGCGTGGTGGGCAGGTCGGCCGAGATGGCCACGGGCAGCCCCGTCTGGCCGATCTTGTCGAACACGTTGTCGATGAAGAAGGTGGCGCTCCAGCGCGGCCGCCATCCCAGCCTGACATTGGGGCGCTGCACATTGTACAAATCGAAGAAGTGAGGAAACGCGATGAACGCACCTACTAACATACAAATCCTGAACGGGCCGGATGGCCGGCCCGCCTTCGTTGTCATTCCCTACGACGACTATATCCGTGACCACAAGGAAAACAGCGACTACACGCCGCATGAAGTGGTCGGCCTCATGGTCAAGAACGATTGGACACCTGTGCGTGCGTGGCGCGAACATTTGGGCCTGACGCAACAGCAGATGGCAGAACGCATGTGCATTACCCAGCCCGCCTATGCCCAGCAGGAAGTGGGCAAGAAGCCACGCAAGGCCAGCCGCGAGAAGATCGCCGCTGCGCTTGGCATTAACGCCTCATTGCTCGACATTTAATCGTGCGGCCGAACCACGATTGACTCATGCTCACGAGCCAGCACGAACCCGGGTCAGTGAGGTGTACTGTCAATAGCGGACACTCTTATCTCAAGCCACCTGCGGCTGTCTACTGAAAAGTTCAGCGAACAACGCTGGCGGGACATTGAGGAACCCCGGATTTCCTGGACATCCGATACCAAGCACGATGCGTATATAGCTGATTGCCGGAGGGATTGATTGCGATGCGGAAATTTTTTTTTGGATGCGCCGCCGGTACGCCAGCTTTGAATGCTAGTGTGTGCTGACCGCGCGCCCCCGGCGCGCGTAGCTGCCCGCTCCGCGGGCAGCAATCGGGCGATTCGGGGCGGGTTGGGCCAGTAGGCCCAAGCCCTTCGAATCTCACACGCAGGGCGCGCAGGCGCCCTGCTCGCTTCCGTCAGGAAACAAAAAAGCCGCCCGAGGGCGGCTTTCTTTGTTTCCTGGCGGAAGCGGTGAGATTCGAACTCACGAACGGGTTTCCCCGTCGGCAGTTTTCAAGACTGCTGCCTTCAACCGCTCGGCCACGCTTCCTGAGTGGCAGCATTATACAGAATTCACCCCACCTTGGTAGCCGTTAGCTACCACCGCGCAACATAGCCCCAGTCAACCCGCCATCAGGCCGCCTGCGCCGGCCGCCAGTTGTCACGCAGCGCTTGTTCAAACTGCTCCGCCGGCAACGGCCGGGAAAACAGATAGCCCTGCACTTCATCGCAACCGGAACTCTTGAGGAAGGCCAGTTGCTCAACCGTCTCCACTCCTTCCGCAATCACCTTGTGCTTGAGCTGCTGCGCGATGCTGATGATGGTGCTGGCAATCGCGCAATCGTTGGCGTCGCTGGGGATGCCGGTGGTAAACGAGCGGTCGATCTTGAGCGTATCGATGGGGAACCGCTTCAGATACGACAGACTGGAATACCCCGTCCCAAAATCGTCCAGCGACAGCGTGACGCCCAGCGCCGTGATGCGGTCCATGATGCCGATCACCCGGTCGATGTTGTGCATCAGCGTGCTTTCCGTAATCTCCAGCTCCAGCCACGACGGCTCCAGCCCGTAACGCTTGAGCGTCTCCGTCACCCGCCCCGGCAGCGCGGAGGTGAACTCGCGCGCCGAGACGTTGACGGCCAGCCGGATCGGCGGCAAACCGGCCTGCTTCCACTGCTGGGCCTGCGCGCAGGCCGCTTCCAGCACCCACTCGCCCACCTGCACCACGAGCCCCGTCGCTTCGGCCAAGGGGATGAATTCGGCCGGCGGCACCAGCCCCCGCTCCGGATGATGCCAGCGCACCAGCGCTTCGGCGCCGATGATCTTGCCCGTGCTGATGGAAAACTTGGGCTGGTAGTGCAGCAGCAGCTGGCCATTGCCCAGCGCGTGCCGCAATCCCGTTTCGATGCGCATGCGTTCCTGCATGCCCTGGTTCATGTCCTGGCTGTAGAAGGCCACATGGTCGCCGTCCGCGTCGCCCTGCTGCTTGGCGCGGTACATGGCGATGTCGGCCAGCCGCAGCAGCGTTTCGCCGTCGCCGCCATCCTGCGGATAGACGCTGATGCCGATGCTGCCGCCCACCCGCAAATCGTGGCCGTCGATCAGGAACGGGGCGCTCAGCGCCGTCAGCAGCTTGTGCGCCACCATGCTCGCTTCGTAGTGCTGGCTGATGTCGAACAGGCCAACGGCAAATTCGTCGCCGCCCAGGCGCGCCACCAGGTCCTGGTCGCGCAACACGCTGCGGAAACGGCGCGCCGCCTCGCGCAGCAGTTCGTCGCCGGCGTGCCGGCCCAGGGTGTCGTTGATCAGCTTGAACCGGTTGAGGTCGATGAACAGCACGCAACCTTGCAGCTTGCTGCGCTGGGCCACCGTCAGCGCCTGGTCCACCAGCTTGGTCAGCAGCGTGCGGTTGGGCAGGCCCGTCAGCGCGTCGTAATAGGCCAGGTGGTGGATGCGCTCTTCGGCCAGCTTGCGCTCGGTAATGTCGGTCAGGTAGGCGATCAGGCCGATCGAGCGGTCGTTGATGTCGCACAGCGGCGACAGCGACAGGCTGGCCCAGAAGATGTCGCCGTTCTTTTTCTTGCGCCGTACTTCCATCAGCCGCCCGCCCTGCTCCAGGAAGGCGTCGCGGAAGCCCGTGTCTTCGTCGTCGTACAGGAACAGGATGTTGCGCCCCACCGCTTCCACGGCGCTGTAGCCGAACAGGCGCTCGGCGCCCTTGTTCCAGCTGGTGATGAAGCCGTTCAAGTCCATCGTCAGCACCGATTCGTGCATCTGGTCCAGGATCTGCGACTGGTGCTGCAGCTGGGCTTCCACTTGCACGTAGGCGTGAGTGGAGCGCTGCGCCAGCGAGTGCACTTGCAGCACGCTGCCGGCCAGGCTGGCCAGGCTGGCCAGGTGCTGTTCGTCGAGCGCGCTGTAACTGTCGCGCCCGGCCACGACGAAGCGGCCGAACAGCTGGTGTTCGAATCGCACTTCCTGCACCAGGGCGCTGGCCGCCGCGCCGCCGTCGTCCTGCTGGTCGGCCGGCAGGTAGTGGCCGACGGGGCTGTTGAGCACTTCGCGTACGATGCGGCCCAGCTCGTCTGCCAGTGCCTGGCCCCGCAAACGCAGTACCGCGTCGCAAAGGGCGGCGCTGTGACTGAGGAAGTTGGAGACGGGATGGGCCAGCATGGCTATAGGTTCCTGCTCACCTGGATCGCCCAGTGATAGGCATGGAGCTGGCCTTGCCAGTACGTTTCGTGATCGATGCCGGCCGCGTCCAGCGCGGCCGGGTCGGCCTGTTCGACCAGCGTCAGCAGTTCGCCCAGGGGACCGCTGCGCTCGAGCAGGGCCCGCACCACGTCCAGGTCCAGGTGCAGGGCGCTGACGATGTCGGCCATCGGCATGTCGAGCAGCACGTCCAGCAGCGAGAACACGCCGGCCACGAAGGCCATGTCCTGCTGGTCGCGGTCGCCGCCGCGTGCCTTGCTCAGCGTTTCCATCTGCGAGGCGCGCACGGCCGCCAGCGGCAGCAGCGGGTTGACGCCCCCTTCGTCCTGCTGGCGCGCGTACAGCAACAGTTGCAGCCAGCGCTGCAGCTGGCGCCGGCCCAGCACGTTGATGGCCTGGCCGAAGCTGTGGATCGGGCTGCTGAGGGCGAAGGCGGCCGAGTTGACCAGCTTGAGCAGGTGGTAAGACAGGGCCGGGTCTTGCTTGAGCAGGATTTCCAGTTCGCGCGAGTCGGCGTCGCGCGCCAGCATGCCCAGCAGCGCCAGCAGGCGCTTGCGCGAGGTGCCGTCGCCGCCGGCGCCGTCGCGCTCCGGGTGGCTGGCGAAGTCGCCCATGAACCAGCTGAAGCCGGCGGCCCGGCAGGCTTCCTGGCGCTGCCCGCTGTCGACGTGGCTGGCCAGGTGGGGACCGGGCTGGGCGATCAGGGCCAGGGCCGGCGGCAGGTCGGCCGCACAGTTGAACAGCAGGGCCCGCGCGCCGGCCTTGGTGGCGGCCGGGCCGGCCACGCCGTCGACCATGATGCGGTAACCGGCTTCGGCCAGGGCGCCGCATTTCTTCTGCATCGCTTCGTCCAGGCAGGCCACGGCCGGCACCCGCAGGATCACGCGGTGCGGCGGCAGCGAGGCCAGGTGGTTCGCTTCCAGCTGCCGCGGGTCGGGCAGCGGCAGGATGCAGTCGAGCGGCGCCAGCGCGCCCAGCGCGTCCGGATAATTGAGCAGGGTCAGGGCGGCCTGCAGCACGTTGTCCGTGCCGGGCGCCCATTCAAAGGCCAATGCCACCCACTCGTTGTGGGCGTTGGACACGGCTTGCAGGCGCACTAGCGGAAACGGACTGATTTCAGGCACGGACATCGGAATCTCGGTTGGGTCGTGCGCGTTATCTTAGTTCAAGTATTGTTCGAGAGCAATCAATTGCTGGGCAATATAGCAAACAAAACCACTTTAAGACCAATTGACGCGCGCACAACGTTCTATTTTTTGCAATTTACAATTTCCCCTAGGGGGGAAGGCGAATATAGCAGATATTCTCAATGGAACCGGACACAGTTGAATATCTCTCAATGGTATTAGAAGCGGCCTTCAACTTTTTCACCACAGACCAGTTCGCCTCACTGTCCGCCCCGCCCGAACTGGGCATGCTGGACGGCAAAGCGGATCAGCTCGGCCTGCCCTTCGATGCCCAGCTTGCGCTTGATGTTGAGGCGGTGGGTTTCCACCGTGCGCACGCTCAGATCGAGGGCGCGGGCGATCTGCTTGTTCGATTCGCCGTTGGCGATGTGGCGCAGCACTTCGTGCTCGCGCGAGGTCAGCTGGTTGTCCTGCACCTGGGGCTTGGCCAGCTGGCGCGCCAGCCCGGCGCTGTAGTAGATGCCGCCCGACATCACCGTTTCGATGGCCAGCACGATGTCCTTGCCCGGCGCATCCTTGAGCACGTAGCCGCGGGCGCCGGCCTGCATGGCCTGGCTCACGTATTCGAGCTTGTCGTGCATGGACAGGATCAGCACGGCGATGGCCGGATAGGCTTGCCGGAACTGGGCCGTCGCTTCGATGCCGTTGCTGCCGCGCATGTTGATGTCCATCAGCACCAGGTCGGGACGGTGCAGGCCGGCCTGTTCCAGCGCCTCGGCCGCCCCGCCCGCCTCGGCCACCACCTGGAACTGGGGCATGGCTTCCAGACGGGCGCGCAGCCCGTCGCGCACCAGCGGGTGGTCGTCGACCAGCAGGATTTTGATCACATCGTTCATTGCTTGGGTACTCAACTTTGATTGAAGGCACGGGCCGTCACCACGGTGCCGGCCGGCGAGGACGTGACGGCGAACTGGCCGCCGATCGCTTCCATGCGCTCCATCATATTGCGCAATCCGATTCCGCGCTTGGGATGGAGCGCGATACCGTCCGCGTCGAAGCCGCCGCCGTCGTCGCGGATGGTGAGCGTGACCCCGCGCTCGTCGCCGGCCAGGGCGATGTCGATGCGGTGCGCGCCCGCGTGGCGGCCGATATTGGTCAGCGCTTCCTGGGCCACGCGGAACAGCACCGTGTTGGCCACGTCGGGCAAGCCGTCCGTGGCGCCTTCGGCCACGAAGTGGATGGGGATGGCGCTGCTGAGCGTCACTTCATGGGCCAGGTGGTCGAGCGCGGCGGCCAGGCCCAGGTCGTCCAGGATGGCCGGCCGCAGGTTGTGCGAGATGCGGCGCACTTCGCCCAGCACGTTGTTGAGCTGCTCGGCCGTGTGTTCAAACACGGCCTGGGCCGCCTCACGCTGGGCCGCGTCGCCGCCCAGGCGGATGATGCCGGCCTCGATCTGCAGCTTGATCGACACCAGCCACTGGCTGATGCCATCATGCAAATCGCGCGACAGCCGGGCCCGCTCCTCTTCCTGCGATTCCACCACGCGCTGGGCCAGCACCTTGAGCTTGGCGTCGGCCACCCGCAGTTCGCTGATGTTGAGCGCCAGCCCGGAGCCGCCCACCACCAGCGCGGCGGCGATGGCGATGGCGGCGATCCACAGCATGGTGCTGCGGATGTTGGCCGACTGCTGGGCGTCGATCTTGGCCAGCGCCTGGTCCACGTCGTCCAGGTAGATGCCGGTGCCCAGCATCCAGCCCCAGTCGGGCAGCGCCACCACATAGCCCAGCTTGGGCGCGGCCTTGTGGCTGGACGGCTTGACCCACGAGTAGCGCACCAGCCCGCCCCCGGCCCTGGCCCGCTGCAGCAGGCGCTGGATGGTGGGGTTGCCCTGCTCGTCGCGCAGCTCCCACAGGTTCTGGCCCACCAGTTCCGGCTGGCGCGGGTGCATCAGGGCCCGCCCTTCCATGTCGTACAGGAAGAAATAGCCATCGTCGCCGTAGCTGAGCGAGGACAGGATGCGCTTGGCTTCGTCCAGCGCGGCCGCGTCCTTGCGCCCGCGCTGGTGCAGGTGGGCAATCGAGTGCTGGGCCAGCGCCACGTAGTGCTTCAGTTCCGCTTCCTTGCTGGCCAGATAGGCTTGCTGGATGGTGGCGCGTTGCTGCTGGGCCAGCGTGATGGCCTGGTGGCGCACAGCCAGCGCAATGGCAAACAGCGCCAGGATCAGCGGCGTAATGGCCAGGAAGATGACTTTTTGCCGCAGTTTCATGTCGCGTCCGCTACAGGGGTCTGGAGGGGCATTCTACGCCGGGCCGGGTCCGCCGGCCTACGTAGTTCCACGTAGCCAAGCTGCGTAGTGCTGCGCTTGTTCCAGATATTGCATTCCTGAATACTATCCATAAGCTGCGGGCATGCCATAACGGAACCCCGGGCAGGTGCACAACGCAGCGTTCTACACTCTCTGGAGGGAAGTATGCAACACACACCAAACCGACTGCTGAGCCGGCTGGGCTGGCTGGCCCTGTCGCTGGCCGGCGCGTCCGCACTGGGCGTGATCGGCCTCAAGCGGGGCGAATCGATCAGCGCCATCTGGATCGTGATCGCCGCCGTCTGCGTCTACCTGATCGCCTACCGTTTCTACAGCCTGTTCATCGCCGACAAGGTGCTGGGCCTGGACGGGCGCCGCATGACCCCGGCCAACCAGCATAACGACGGCCTCGACCACGTGCCCACCAACAAGTACGTGCTGTTCGGCCACCACTTCGCCGCCATCGCCGGCGCCGGCCCGCTGGTCGGTCCCGTGCTGGCCGCGCAAATGGGCTACCTGCCCGGCATGCTGTGGATACTGGCCGGCGTGGTCTTCGCCGGCGCCGTGCAGGACTTCATCGTGCTGTTCATCTCCATGCGCCGCGACGGCCGCTCGCTAGGCGACCTGATCAAGTCCGAGCTGGGCCAGGTGCCCGGCATGATCGCGCTGCTGGGCACCTTCATGATCATGGTCATCATCCTGGCCGTGCTGGCCCTGATCGTGGTCAAGGCGCTCACCAATTCGCCGTGGGGCAGCTTCACCGTCATGGCCACCATCCCCATCGCCCTGTTCATGGGCGTGTATTCGCGCTATCTGCGCGTGGGCCGCATCGGCGAGATTTCCGTCATCGGCTTCATCCTGCTGATGGGCGCCATCTTCGGCGGCCAGTACGTGCAGGCCAATCCGGCACTGGCGCCCATGTTCACCTTCACCGGCACGGAACTGACGTGGATGCTGATCGGTTACGGCTTCATCGCCTCCGTGCTGCCCGTATGGCTGCTGCTGGCGCCGCGCGACTACCTGTCCACCTTCCTCAAGATCGGCACCATCGTCGGCCTGGCGCTGGGCATCGTGCTGGTGGCGCCCTACCTGAAGATGCCGGCCATGACCAAGTTCATCGACGGCAGCGGCCCGGTCTGGTCGGGCAGCCTGTTCCCCTTCCTGTTCATCACCATCGCCTGCGGCGCCGTGTCCGGCTTCCACGCCCTGATCGCTTCCGGCACCACGCCCAAGATGATCGAGAACGAGCGCCATGCCCGCTTCATCGGCTACGGCGCCATGCTGATGGAATCGTTCGTCGCCATCATGGCCCTGGTGGCCGCCTCCACCATCGAGCCGGGCGTGTACTTCGCCATGAACAGCCCGGCCGCCCTGATCGGCACCTCGGCCGAGACGGCTGCCCATGCCGTGTCGCAATGGGGCTTCTACGTCACGCCGGAAATGCTGACCCAGACCGCCAAGGACGTGGGTGAAGTGTCCATCATCTCGCGCGCCGGCGGCGCCCCCACGCTGGCCGTGGGCATGGCCAACATCCTGTCGGGTGTGCTGGGCGGCAAGACCATGATGGCCTTCTGGTACCACTTCGCCATCCTGTTCGAAGCCCTGTTCATCCTGACGGCCGTCGATGCCGGCACCCGCGCCGGCCGCTTCATGCTGCAGGATTTATTGGGCAGCTTCGCGCCGGCCCTGAAGAAGACGGAAAATGTGTACGCCAACCTGCTGGCCACGGGCCTGTGCGTGGCGGCCTGGGGCTACTTCCTGTACCAGGGCGTGGTCGATCCGCTGGGCGGCATCAACACGCTGTGGCCGCTGTTCGGCATCGCCAACCAGATGCTGGCGGCCATCGCCCTGATCCTCGGCACTTGCGTGCTGTTCAAGATGAAGCGCGGCAAGTATGCGTGGGTCACCATGGTGCCCACGGCCTGGCTGCTGCTGTGCACGCTGACGGCCGGCTGGCAGAAGATCTTTGACGCCAACGTGCGCGTCGGCTTCCTGGCCCACGCCGCCAAGTACCAGGGCGCGCTGGACGACGGCAAGCTGCTGGCGCCGGCCAAGTCCGTGGCCCAGATGCAACAGGTGATTTTCAACGACTACCTCGACGCTTCCCTGGCCGGCTTCTTCATGGTGGTGGTGCTGGCGGTGCTGGTGTTCGGCATCCGCACCGTGCTGGCGGCCCGCGCCAGCGCCCATCCCAGCACCCAGGAAAGCCCGCTGGTGCTGATGCCGACGGTGCAGTGATGTTGGACGACCTCGTCAAGGCCGGCCGCTACCTGGGCCAGAGCATGCGCCTGATGATGGGCCTGCCCGAATACGATACCTACGTGTCGCACCGGGAAGCGACCCACCCGGGCGAACCGATGATGAGCTACGAGGAATTCTTCCGCGAACGCCAGGAAGCCCGCTACGGCGGGGCCGGCAAGCGGGGCGGCTGCTGCTGACTTCCCGTCCGCATTGCTCCCCCGTCAGTTACTCCTCTTGTTCCGCACCGCCCTGACCGGCCGTGCGGAACTTTTTTATGCGTCCTCCGGTCTAACTGAGTTCAGCCGGGCAACCAGCCTCGGCGCGTGACGAGGGGCGCCATGACCGACACTTTTTCTTACCAGGAAGCTTTTTCCCGCAACATAGGCTGGGTCACACCGGCCGAACAGGCCGTGCTGCGCAACAAGCGCATCGCCATCGCCGGCATGGGCGGCGTGGGCGGGGTACACCTGCTGACGCTGGCGCGGCTGGGCATAGGCGCCTTCCACATCGCCGACTTCGACCAGTTCGACCTGGCCAATGTCAACCGCCAGGCCGGCGCCGCCATGTCCACCCTGGGCCAGCCCAAGGTCGAGGTGCTGGCCGCCATGGCGCGCGACATCAATCCCAGGCTGACGCTGACGAGCTTTCCCACCGGCGTGCACGAGGATAACCTGGCCGCCTTCCTGGACGGGGTGGACCTGTACGTCGACGGCCTGGACTTCTTCGCCTTCGCGGCCCGCCAGGCCACCTTTGCCGCCTGCGCCCGGCTGCGGGTGCCGGCCATCACGGCCGCACCGCTGGGCATGGGCACGGCCGTGCTCACCTTCCTGCCGGGCCGCATGACGTTCGAGGATTATTTTGGCTGGGGCCGGCGCAGCGAGGCGGAAAAGGCGCTGCGCTTTCTCGTCGGGCTGGCGCCGGCCGGGCTGCACAGCGGCTACCTGGTCGATCCGTCCAGCATCGACCTGGCCCGGCGGCGCGGGCCGTCCACCATCATGGGTTGCCAGCTGTGCGCGGGCGTGGCCGCCACCGAGGCCCTCAAGATCCTGCTGGGGCGCGGCCCCGTGCTGGCCGCGCCCCACGGTTTCCAGTTCGACGCCTACCGCAACCGCCTGGTGCGCACCTGGCGTCCGGGCGGCAACCGCCATCCGCTGCAACGCCTGGCCATGGCGCTGGTGCGGCGCAGCCAGCCGGGAGGCCAGCCATGACGGCGCTCGACCCCACGCTGGCACATATCCTCGACCTGGCCCGCTGGGCGCCCAGCGGCGACAACACCCAGCCGTGGCGCTTCGAGATCGTCGACGCCCGCCACCTCGTCGTACACGGCTTCGACACGCGCGCGCACTGCGTCTACGACCTCGACGGCCATCCCAGCCAGATGTCGCTGGGCGCCCTGCTGGAAACCATGGCCTGCGCCGCCAGCATCTTCCGCCTGGCCATGCAGGCGCGGCGCCGGCCCGAGGCGCCGGAGCACCGGCCCACCTTCGACGTCGCCTTCACCAGCGCGCCAGGCAGCGAGCCCGACCCGCTGGCCACGGCCATCGAGCGCCGCAGCGTGCAACGCCGCCCGCTCAGCACGCGTCCACTGAGCAAGGAGGAACGCCATGCGCTGCAGACCGCCTTGCCGCCCGGCTATCACGCCGTGTGGCTGGCCGGCTGGCGCCAGCGCTGGGCCATGGCCAGGCTGCTGTACCGCAACGCCGGACTGCGCCTGACCATGCCGGAAGCGCACCAGGTGCACCGCAGCGTGATTGAATGGCACGCCCGCTTCAGCCACGACCGCATCCCCGACCAGGCGCTCGGTGTCGATCCGCTGACGGCGCGCCTCATGCACTGGGTCATGCAAAGCTGGCAGCGGGTGGAATTTTTCAACACCTGGCTGGCCGGCACGGTGGCGCCGCGACTGCAAATGGACCTGGTCCCGGCCCTGGCCTGCGCCGCCCACTTCGTGCTGGTGGCCGACCAGCGGCCGCAGTCGACGGACGACTACGTGGCGGCCGGACGCGCCATGCAGCGCTTCTGGCTGACGGCCGCCCGCTACGGCCTGCAGCTGCAGCCCGAACTGACGCCCTTGATCTTTGCCCGCTACGTACGCGACAGCCGTCCCTTCTCGCGCGCGCCCGGCATGCACGCGCGGGCGCGCGAACTGGCACAGCAGGCGCAGCAGCTGATCGGCCGGCACGACTTCGAGCACGCCGTGTTCATGGGCCGCATTGGCGCCGGCGCCGCACCCACGGCCCGCTCGCTGCGCCTGCCGCTAGGGGCGCTGATCGTGCCGTCCGCGCCGCAACAGGAGTAAGCCATGCGCGCCATCAAACCAGGGGAGATCGCCTGCTTCCTGTCACTGCTGGGCCTGATCCTGCTGCTGGGCGTGGGCAGCACGGCGCTGCTGCTGGGGCGCTTGCCGCTGGGCGACTTTCGCGGCGTGCTGCTGGTGCTGGCCGGCGTGGTGCTGACCTACCTGTGGGCCTTCCTCGCCTACCGTCTGTTCCTGCTGGCCGTGCCGCTGCGCGAAGGGCCGGTAGCGCCCGGCTCGCGCGACGAATTCGCCGCCAACGTCAACATCCTGTTCTACCTGATGCTGTTCAACTCCCTGATCCGCACCCACTTCCTGCCGGTGCCGCTGCTGCGGCTGGTGTACCTGGCGCTGGGCGCCCGCCTGGGCGCCAACACCTACAGCGCCGGCGTGCTGCTCGACCCGCCCCTGACGCGCATCGGCGCCAACACCATCATCGGCCATGACGCCGTGATCTTCGCCCACGTCATCGAAGGCAGCCGCATGGAATTGAAGAGCGTCACCATCGGCGACGGCGCCACCATCGGCGCCACCGCCGTCGTCATGGCCGGGGCGTGGATCGGGGACGGCGCCATCGTCTCGGCCGGCGCCGTGGTGACCAAGGATACCCGCATCGAAGCGGGCGAAGTGTGGGGCGGGATACCGGCCCGGCGCCTGAAGGGGCCGGCCGGCGCGGCATAGGCCCGCTGGTGGACGGCTGCCGGTTTTCTTTACAGTGGCCGCCGCCAGGGTAGGCGGCCCCATCCAGACTAACGTCCCAAGTCCTTGTTTGGATGGACAAAAATTCCGATGGCAGGGATTTTGCTCAGAACATTACACAAAATCCGGATACGGGTTTTGCGACAAAACAATTGGCCCAACTTTCCCTGGAGGCATACATGAACATCCATCCAACCGCGCTGCCGGGCGCGCTCGCGGCAGCGGCGCTGGCCGCCGCCCTGGCGGCACCGGCCGCCGCCGTAGCCGATCCGCTGATCGGCCTGTCCACTGCCGGCAACGGCATCTACACCACCTATGCCGACCTGTGGACCAACGTCACCGACACCGGCCTGGCCAGCGGCTTCATCCCCGGCCTGACGGTGGGCCCGGGCGGCTCCCTGCCCTACCTGACGGAACTGCGGACCCAGATGGTGATCGGCACCATGACCAACAGCAACATCCCGGCCCTGGTCACCCCGGCCGGGCTGAACAGCACGTTCGAGATCAGCAAGATCGTGCGCTTCCAGGAGCTGGTGGACGCCCAGACCCCCACCACCGCCCACTTCACCCTGCCCGGCAGCCAGTCGGCCGCCATGGATGTGGACCCGGGCCATGCGGGCGTCCAGAACGTGGCCATCTTCTTCGACCAGCTGGGCACCAGCAAGGCCATACCGGGCAATGGCGCCGGCACGGTGGCCTGCTATGGCGCCGGCGTCACGTCGGTGGGCTGCGGCGCCAGCGGCGGCGATCCCGACGGCGACGGCACCCTGATCCTGTCCGGACACCTGGTGTTCCACGACGCCAGCTTCACGGCCAGCGGGCCGGTGGGCACGGGTTCGTTCGACTCCCGCTTCATGATCGATTATGTCAACCCGCTGTTCCTGGACATCACCACCAACAGCATCTTCCTCGACAAGTTCACCGGCACCACCAACGTGCCGTCCTTCTTCACCCCGGACACCATGTGGGACGGTACGGCGCCAGACCCGGGCGGCGTGCCATTCCTGAAGGTGGATTCATCGCAAAGCTTTGCGGCTGTCCCCGAACCGGCGACGCTGACGCTGATGGGTCTGGGCTTCGCCGGCCTGGCGCTCGGCCAGCGCCGCAGGCGGGCCGCCTGAGCAGCTGCCGCAGTGGCGACACGTTTCCCCTTGCATCCGGCAGCCCCTGCCGGATTTTTTTACACTGCCGGGCATTATTCCGCTCCCGTTCTACCAAGCTCAAGCCAAGTCCTTGTTTTTCCTATGAAAATAAAACCTAGCATGGAATTTGCAATGTTCTGGCTACGATCCCTCGCCGGGGTCCATGCAGCACCAACCCGTATGTGACCGTGCTTTACTTTACTTGGGAGTAGCCATGAAACACTTCAACCTCACGCTGGGCGCCATCGCCATCGCCGCCACGATGGCCGCCCCCACGGTGGCCCACGCCGGCGCCACCATCGGCCTGTCCACGCTGGGTAACGGCGTCTACAACACCTATGCCGACCTGTGGACCAATGTGACCGACACGGCCGTGGCCACCGGCTTCATTCCCGGCCTGACGGTCGGCCCCGGCGGCGCCGCCCCGTACGTGACGGAACTGCGCACCCAGAACGTGGTCGGCACCATGAGCAACAGCAACATCCCCGCCATCGTCACCCCGCCCGGGCTCAACGCGGGCTTTGAGCTGAGCACCGTGGTGCGCTTCCAGGAGCTGGTCGACGCCCAGACGGCCACTACGGCCCACTTCACCATGCCCGCCGCCCAGTCGGCCGCGATGGATGTGGACCCGCTGCACGCCGGCGTGCAGAACTTCGCCGTCTACTTCGACAACCTGACGCCCGTGGCCGGCCCCAACAGCAAGGCCGTGCCGGGCAACGGCAGCGGCACCGTGCGCTGCTACGGCACCGGCGTCACGTCGGCCGGCTGTACGGGCGCCGGCGACACGGATGGCGACGGCACCCTGATCCTGTCGGCCCACCTGATCTTCAACGACGCCAGCTTCACGGCCGCCGGGCCGATCGGTACCGGCTCCTTCGATTCGCGCTTCATGATCGACTACGTCAATCCGCTGTTCCTCGACGTGGTGACCGGCTCCATCGTCAGCAACAAGGAAACGGGCACCACCAACGTCCCGTCGTTCTTCACGCCGGACGTGATGTGGGACGGCACGGCGCCCACCACGGTACCGGAATTGAAGGTCGATGGCTCGGTCAGCTTCTCGGCCGTGCCGGAACCGGCCACGCTGGCCCTGATGGGACTGGGCTTCGCGGGCCTGGCCCTGGGCACCCGCCGCCGTCCGGCAGCCTAGCCGCCGGTCGAACGGCGGCTCCGGCCCCTGTCCACGCCGTGGCCCGAGGCCCAAGCGACGGCCCAAGCTTAGGCCCAATCCACGGCCCAGGCTTAGGTACAAGCCGCGGTCCACGCTGCCGCCCAAGCCGCGGCCCCTACGGCAGCGGCGCGGCCGGGGCAGCCAGCGCGCCGGCCAGCAGCGCGCCGAAACGCTCGCCGGCCGGATAGTGCCGGAATTGCTGGGCGATCCGCAGCGCCGCACTGTAGACATGGGGCTGGTTCAACAGGGCTTCGGCGCAGCGGCACACGGCACCCGCGCTCAGCCGGTCCGCCCGCAGCAGGGCGCCGGCGCCGGCGGCCACGACGCCATGCATGTTGAGAAACTGGTCCAGGTTGCCGGCAATGCCCAGCACGGGCACGGCGGCCGTCAGCGCCTGCTGGCTGGTGGGACTGCCGCCGTTGCACACCACCAGGCAGGCGCGCCGGGCCGCCTCGTCGCCCGGCAGATGCGAGGCCACCCGTGCATTGGCCGGCACCGAAGCGGGCATGGGCTTGCCGGCCGTGGCCGCAATCACGGTCACGGGCAAGCCGGCCAATCCGTCCAGCACCTTGGACAGCAGGCCACCCTGACCGGAGCTGCCCAGCGTCACATACACCACCGGCAACTCGGGCGGCAGCATGTCCCACCATGGCGGCAACGCGACCGGCGGCGACCAGGTCACCGGTCCCAGATAGCGGTGGCTGGCCGGCATGGCCTGCGGCGCGAACAGTTCGGGAATGTCGGCGTAGGCGGTCCAGTCCGCATCCGTATAGACGCGCCGCAAGTCCCAGCCCAGCGACGGCAGGCCGTAATGGCGCCGTACCCGGTTCAGCGGCACCGTGTGCAAGGCGAACGCCAGCGGGCGCACCAGACGGAACAGGCCGTCGGCCAGCGCCAGCGGCAGATGGCGGGACAGGGGGATGGCGGGCACGCTGTAGTGCTGCCGCACATGGGGGCTCCAGTAGGCATTGCTGATCGTCACATACGGCAGGCGGGCCAGCCGGGCGCTGACGGACAACGACAGGCGAAAGTCGCCCACCACCAGGTCGGGCTGCGCCTCGGTCAGCAGGCGCATGTCGTCTGCCACATAACGGCGCAGCGTCGCCTCGTCATACACGGGCTTGCCCGCCGCCAGCGCGGCCAGGAACTGGGCGCCGGCAATGCTGCTGATGGGCCAATACTTCAGCGCGCCGCCAGCCAGCATGGCTTCATGGCCGGGCGCGCAGGCGAAGTGCACATCGTACTGGCGTGCGTCGAGCATGCCGGCCAGCGCCAGCGGCCGCCCCACGTGGGCCAATGTTACGGCCTCGGCCACAAACAGGATTTTCTTGCGCTTCATGCTGTCCGCCTCCACTAGCAGCTTGCAGCGCCCCGGCCCGTGCCGTTTGAGGCAGCGCAAAAGTGAGCCATGACGCGACCATGACGCCAGCGGCCCGGCAACGAGCACCTCGCAAGGCAGCGGATGGCATGCCGCAAGGCACCGGCCGACGTCAGCTGATTAGATACAGATCAAAGCCCTTGGTTAGCGCGGGCTTATATTTTTCCTCGTAGCACCACCTCCACCGTCCTGCCACCAACGACGCGCCGCCAATACGGCGCCTGAGCCAACCGACATGCATAGAGAACGCCACAGCGTGATCCCGTACCGGGCGACCGGATAACCGCGCCATGTTCAATTTCGAACGCTCCAGCCTGAGCCAGAAACTGACCATGATCGCCGTGCTGTCGACCGGCAGCGCGCTGTTGCTCGTGTTCGCCGTGTTCGTGGCCACCACCGTGCTCAGTCACCGCGACAGCGCGCAGCGCCAGCTGTCGTCGCTGGCGGCCGTGATCGGCGCCAGCGGCACGGAGGCGCTGCTGGCGTCCGACCGCCGGCGCGCCGGCCAGACGCTGGCGGCCTTGGCCGTCAAGGACGACATCGTGCAAGCGGCCCTGTACGACGGCGATGGCGCCTTGCTGGCCAGCTACGACGGCGCCGCCCAGCCGGCCCCGCCGCCGGAACTGGGCAGCACCGGCCTGGCCGCCCTCGGCGAACACGGGCGCACCGAGGCCAGCGGCAGCCTGTGGGCGCCCGGCATACGGCTGTACCGTCCCGTGCTGCGCGGCGGACAACTGGTGGGCGCCGTGATGATAGAGGCGGTCCAGACCGGCATGTGGCTGGACATCGTCAAATACGTGGGGGCGGCCGGCGTGGCCGCGCTCGTCTCGTTGCTGGTGGCGCTGATGATGGCGACCCGCTTCCGGGCCAGCATCGCCGAGCCGGTGGCCAGCCTGATCGCCGCCGCCCAGCGCGTCACCAGCAGCCAGACCTACGCCCACCGCCTGCAGCACCAACGCCACGACGAGCTGGGCGTGCTGATCGACAGCTTCAACAACATGCTGGCCCAGGTCGAGGGACGCGACGCCAAGCTGGCCCAGTACCGCGACCAGCTGGAGCGCCAGGTGGGCGTGCGCACGGAGCAGCTGGAGAAGGCGAAGAACGCGGCCGAGGCGGCCAGCCAGGCCAAGAGCGCCTTCCTTGCCACCATGAGCCACGAAATCCGCACCCCGATGAACGGCGTGCTGGGCATGACGGATTTGCTGCTGGCCACCCCGCTGACGGAGCAGCAACGCCACTACACGAGCATGGTGCAGCGCTCGGGCGAGCACTTGCTGGTCATCATCAACGACATCCTGGACTTCTCCAAGATCGAGGCCGGCAAGCTGACGGTGGAATATATCCACTTCAATTTCCGCGAACTGCTGGACGACATCGACAACGTATTCGCGCCGCAAGCCCAGGCCAAGGGCATACGGCTGGAAATGATGATCGCCAACAATATCCCGATCGCCATCTGCGGCGACCCCAACCGGCTGCGCCAGGTCATCGTCAACTTGCTGGGCAATGCCGTCAAGTTCACGGAGACGGGCAAGATCACGGTCAAGGTGGCCGTCACGGACGAGGACGCGCAAGCCGTGGGCTTGCGTTTCGAAGTGCACGATACGGGCATCGGCGTGTCGAGCGAAGCGCGGGCCCGCATCTTCGATTCGTTCTCGCAGGCCGACGGTTCCACCACCCGCAAGCATGGCGGCACGGGGCTGGGGCTGGCCATCTCCAAGCAGCTGGTGGAATTAATGGGCGGGAAGATAGGCGTCGACAATGCGCTAACGCAAGGTTCCATCTTTTGGTTTGCCGTAAATTTTGACAAGCGCCGCGTCGATGCCGACGATCATTCCTTCAATCGCAAACTTACCCAAGGGCTCAAAGCTTTGATCGTCGATGAAAATCCCGCCAGCCGCGCCGGACTGGAACGCCTGCTGGCGAGCTGGCACATGGCCTGCGACAGCACCGGCGCCGGCGCCGCCCTGGAACTGCTGCAGGAGGCGGCCACCCGCGGCCAGCCCTACGACGTCGCCCTGCTCGACATGGAATTGCCGCGCACCAGCGGCCTGGCGCTGGCGGCCGCCATCCGGGCCGACGCGGCGCTGGCCGGCGTCAAGCTGCTGCTGCTGAGCACGGAACGGGAAGCGGCCGACGCCGTGCAACGGCGCGAAGCGGGCGTGGCCTTCCAACTGATCAAGCCGGCCCGCGTGTGCGACCTGTACGATTGCATCACCGCCCCGGCGCGCGGCGCCGACGGCGCCCGCCCGCCGCCGCCGCCCACGCGCAGCGAGGCGCTGCGCAGCGCCGCGGCGCATGGCGAAGCGGCAATCCCGGCGATACCGGGCGGGCTGCGCCCCGCCCTGCCCGCCGCCCGGCCCGCCGGCGCCGCGCTTGACGGCGCCGCGCTCGACGGCGGCGTGTCCGCTACGCCGTCCGCGACGCCGCGCCCGCGCAAGCGGCGCAAAGTGCTGCTGGCGGAAGACAATCCCGTCAACGTGGAAGTGGCCAGCGCCATGCTGGAAGGACTGGGGCTGGAAGTGTGCCGTGCCAGCAATGGCGCCGAGGCACTGCAATCGGTGCAAACGGAACATTTCGACCTGGTCCTGATGGACTGCCAGATGCCCGTCATGGATGGCTTTGCCGCCACCTCGGAAATCCGCCGTCACGAGCAGCAGCAGGGTCGGGCGCGCAGCCTGCCCATCATCGCCATCACGGCCAACGCGCTGCAGGGCGACCGCGAATCGTGCCTGGCGGCCGGCATGGACGACTACCTGAGCAAGCCATTCACCCAGCTGGCCCTGGGACAGACCATCGCGCGCTGGCTCAAGCTGCCGCGCGCCGCCCTGCAACAGCCGCTGGCAGGGTCGGCGCCGGCCCGGGCCGCCGCGACGGCAGGGACGGCGCCGGCGGCGACAGCGACGGTTGCAACGACGGCGGCAACGACAGCACCGGCGCGCCCGCCATCGCCGACACCGGCCATCGCGCCCGCATCGGCAACGGCAAGCGCGACTGCGACTGCGACTGCGACTGCGACCGCGACCGCGACCGCGACCGCGGCGACGGATGCGCCTACCCGTGCGCCCGCGCCGGCCACTGCGGTGGCAACAGCGCCAGTTGCCGCCGCGCCGCGCGACATCATCAACCGCCAGGCGCTGGAAAACATCCGCGCCCTCAGTCCCGCCAACGGCAACGCCCTGCTCGAGCGTGTGCTGCAGGCCTACGTCAAAGACACGCCCACGCATCTGCAAACGCTGCGCCTGGCCGTCGCCGCGGCCGATCCCAACGCCCTGCGCAAAGCGGCCCACAGCCTCAAGTCCAGCAGCGCCAACGTGGGCGCCGAAGCGTTGGCGCAGATGTGCAAGGAAATGGAACAGCTGGGCCGTAACGACAGCACGGAAGGCGCCGCCGACATGCTGGCTGGCATGGAGCGGGAATTCCAGGCCGTACGCCAGTCACTCAATACCATCCTGGAAAAGGAAACCTGACATGGCATCGCCCCTCTCCCCCAAACGCGGCCTGGTCCTGGTCGCGGACGACGATCCCGTCATGCGTCTGCTGATGCGGGAAATGCTGGACCAGGTCGGCCTCGACACGCTGGAAGCGGAGGACGGCGCCCAGGCGCTGGCCTGCTACCGCAGCATGGCGCCCGACCTGGTGCTGCTGGACGTGGACATGCCGGCCATGGATGGCTACGCCGTGTGCCGCGCGATCCGCGCCGAGGAAACCCACGTCACCGTCCCCATCATCATGGTCACGGGCAGCGACGAACTGGAGGCCGTCACCCTCGCCTACGAGGAGGGCGCCACGGACTTCGTCTCCAAGCCCATCAACTGGCCCATCCTCGGCCACCGTGTGCTGTACGTGCTGCGCGCCAGCGACGCCATCGCCCGCCTGCGCATCGCCGACGCCCACAACCGGGCCGTGCTGGCCGCCATCCCGGATACCTTCTTCCGCCTCAACAAGGATGGCTATTACCTCGACTACGAACAGGGCCACGACGCCAACGCCGCCTTCGCCCTCGAACAGTGCGCGGGCCGCCACCTGAGCGAAGTGCTGCCGGAGGACATCGCCCGGCGCCTGCTGGAACAGGCCCAGGCCGTGCTGGCCAACCAGCAGATCCGCTCGGTCGACTACGAACTGGTGCGGCACGACGCCATCCACCACTTCGAAGCGCGCCTGGTGGCCACCGGCCCCGACGAGGTGCTGGGCCTGGTGCGCGACATCAGCGAACGCAAGCGCACGGAAGAGCAGATCCGGCGCCTGGCCTACTGCGACAGCCTGACGGGCATCCCCAACCGCCAAGCGTTCCTGGAAACGCTGGAGCGCGAACTGGTCCGCTCGCGTCACGGCGGCAAGAAGTTCGCCGTGCTGTTCATGGACCTCGATTCATTCAAGCGCATCAACGACACGCTGGGCCACAACGTGGGTGACCATCTGCTGAAAGCGGTCTCGGAGCGGCTGCGCGAAACGATACGGCCCAGCGACCTGGTGTCGCGCGCCGAGCAGCATGGCAACAACCTGGCGCGCCTGGGCGGCGACGAATTCACCATCCTGATTCCCGACCTGGAGCGGGTGGAAAACGCGCTCAACGTGGCGCACCGGGTCAAGGAAGCGATGCGCCGGCCGTTCCTGATCGATGCCCACGAAATCTTCGTCACGGCCAGCATCGGCATCTCGCTCTACCCGGAGGACGGGGAAGACTGCAACTCCCTGCTCAAGTACGCCGACACGGCCATGTACCACGCCAAGAACTGCGGCAAGAACAACGCCAAGCTGTACAGCTCGTCGCTGACCATGCAGATCATGAGCCACGTCAAGCTGGAGGTGGGCTTGCGGCGCGCCTTGCAGAACAACGAGCTGTACCTGCTGTACCAGCCCCAGATCGACGTGCCCAGCGGCCAGATCGTGGGGGTGGAAGCGCTGGTGCGCTGGCGCCATCCGGAACGGGGCATCATCTCGCCCACCGAGTTCATCCCGCTGGCCGAGGAAACCGGCCTCATCGTGCCGATCGGCGAATGGGTGCTGCGCACGGCCTGCGCCCAGGCCCGCGTCTGGGCCGACATGGGCCCGCAGCCGATACGCATGGCCGTCAACCTGTCGGCCAAGCAGTTCAAGGACGACAACCTGACCCAGGTGGTCCTGTCGGCCCTGCAGGAAACGGGCCTGGCGCCGCGCCTGCTGGAACTGGAATTGACGGAAGGCACGCTGATGGACGATGCGCGCGCCACCATCATCACGCTGGACCAGTTGCGCGGCATCGGCGTCTACCTGTCGATCGACGATTTCGGCACCGGCTACTCGTCGATGAACTACCTCAAACGCTTCGACGTGCGCGCGCTCAAGATCGACAAGAGCTTCATCAGCGGCCTGCCGCAGGATTCGGAAAACGCCGCCATCACGCGCGCCATCATCGCCATGGCGCACGGGCTGAAGATGGCCGTGGTGGCGGAAGGGGTGGAAACGGACGAGCAATTGGTGCTGCTGGAGCAGTACGGCTGCGACCTGGCCCAAGGCTACTACCTGGGCCACCCCTCGCCGCCCGAATCCATTACGCTCATGTTGAGCAACCAATATGCGCTGGCCACACCGGCGATATGAAAATGCGGCCCAGAGTTATGTCGGCAGCTGGGAATGAGATATGGCCATTATTCACGTCGACAGAAATGGGCTGCAGCATGCCATCGCACGCCATACAGAAAACGGCTTCACAAAATATGCCGCCAAGAGTAAATTCAAGTCTGATGTGGACTTGCTCGAAATGATACGGCTGGCGTCCGCCCGGGAGCCCATCGTACAAGCCGGCGGCAAGCTTGCCTATATCGTCGATATTGGCCGAAATATTGGTACGGAGCAGCATGGCGGCGCTACCTCCATCGTCACCGTCATCACGCAGCCCAACGGCGTGCTGATCACGTTATTTCCGGGCCGCCCGTAGGAGTTGCCATGTCGCTCGATTTTGCCGTGCTGACCGAAGATGGGAGCCCCGCCAACAGCATTGCGTTGCCGCCGGTATTACATCAAGAACTGATGGCGACGGCCGCCGAATATGGCCTGGACCAGCTCCTGCGCTTCGAGGAATATTACGACGACGTCGAAGTGGCGCCCACCGATTTGCAGGCGCTGCGGCATGATATTTCTACATTGCAGCACCACCTGCAACCGGGTGAGCTACGCGCATTTCTGGCCAGGCTAAACGGTTTGATTATCGACGCGGCGGCGCGCAACACGGCCCTGCACGCCATTTCCGACTGACCATCAAAGCACCTTATCCTGCCTGAAGGCCGCGATCTCCTGCGCGCTGTAGCCTAGCGCGGCCAGCACTTCGTCGTTATGCTGGCCCAGCGCCGGCCCCATCCACTTGGTGTGGCCGGGCGTGGCCGACAGCTTGGGCGAGATGGCCGGCAGCTTGACGGGCGTGCCGTCCGGGAACTGGTGCTGCTCGAACATGTCGCGCGCGAGGAACTGCGGGTCGCTCATCATGTCGCGCACCGAATAGATCTTGCTCGACGGGACATCGGCCGCCTTCAGCACGGCCAGCGCCGTGTCGATGTCCTGGGTGTCGCACCAGGACTGGATGGCATGGTCGATCTCGGCCGTGCGCGGCACGCGACCGTCGTTGCGGGCCAGTTGCGGATCGCCGGCCAGGTCGATGCGGCCGATGGCCAGCATCAGCCGCTTGAAGATGGCGTCGCCATTGCCGGCGATGACGATGTTGTCGCCGTCGCGCGTGGTGTAGGTGTTGGACGGCACGATGCCGGGCAGCGCGCCGCCCGTGCGCTCGCGCACCACGCCCGCGTGGTCGTATTCGGGCACCAGCGATTCCATCAGGTTGAACACCGATTCGTACAGGGCCACGTCCACCATCTGGCCCTGGCCATGTTCGCGCCCGCCCGTGGCGTCGCGGTGGCGCAGCGCCATCATGGCGCCGATCACGCCGTGCAGCGCGGCCACGGAATCGCCGATTGAAATGCCCACCCGCAGCGGCGGCCGGTCCGGAAAGCCGGACACATAGCGCAGCCCGCCCATCGATTCGCCCACGGCGCCAAAGCCGGGCAAGTCCTTCATGGGCCCGGTCTGGCCGAAGCCGGACAGGCGCACCATGATGGTGGCCGGATTGACGGCCTTCAGTTGCTCGTAGCCCAGGTCCCACTTTTCCAGCACGCCGGGCCGGTAGTTCTCGATGATGATGTCCGCTTCCAGCGCCAGCTGGCGGGCGATGGCGCGGCCCCGCTCATCCTTCATGTTGAGCGTGACGCTCTTCTTGTTGCGGGCCTGCACCGACCACCACAGCGACGTGCCATCCTTGAGCACGCGCCACTGGCGGATCGGGTCGCCCCCTTCGGGTGCTTCGATCTTGATCACCTCGGCGCCGAATTCGGCCAGCATGCGGGCGCAGAACGGTCCTGCGATCAGGGTGCCCAGTTCCAGGACTTTGATGCCGGCCAGCGGCCCGGCCAGGTTGCTTGCGGATGTCGTCATAGGGTCAGGTGAGATCAGGTACTGCGGCGGTCCAGCATCGCGCGGGCGATGGTGCCCGCGTCGACGTACTCCAGTTCTCCGCCGACGGGCACGCCGCGGGCCAGCCGGCTCACTTTGAGGCCGCGCGCCTTCAGCATCTCGCTGATGTAGTGCGCCGTCGCCTCGCCTTCATTGGTGAAATTGGTGGCCAGCACCACTTCGCTGACGACACCGTCGTTGGCCCGCGCCACCAGTTTTTCCAGGTGGATGTCCTTGGGGCCGATGCCGTCCAGCGGCGAGAGCCGGCCCATCAGCACGAAGTACAGGCCCTTGTAGGTCAGGGTCTGCTCTATCATCAGCTGGTCGGCCGGGGTTTCCACCACGCACAGCAGGCGGCGGTCGCGCCCCTCGTCGTCGCACATGTCGCACACTTCCTCTTCCGTGAAAGTGTTGCACAGGGCGCAGTGGTGCACCGCCTCCACCGCCTGGTGCAGGGCGCGCGACAGCATGTCCGCCCCTTCGCGGTCGTGCTGCAGCAGGTGGAAGGCCATGCGCTGGGCCGACTTGGGGCCGATGCCGGGCAGGCGGCGCAACGCTTCCGTCAGAAATTCGAGCGACTTGGACATGGACTTACGCCTGGCGGAACGCGCTCAGGGCATCGGCCGTCATGGTGGGGACGAATTCCGTGATCTGGTAACTGGCCATGCCGGCCTCGTTGAACGGATCGAGTTCGATCACGGCCTCGATGTCGGCCCGGCTGTCGGCCGTGGCCAGGATGATGCCGCCGGTGCGCGGCACCATGCGGCCCGACATGAGGAAGGTGCCGTTGGCATACTGCTCACGCAAGAATTCCCGGTGAGCACCGAGCAGCGTATCGATCTGCTCGGCCGGCTTCAGATACGTGAGCGTGATGATGAACATGGCAGTCGGTGTGGCTTAGAAAGGCATCTTGAAGCCGGCCGGCAGGTTCATGCCCGCCGTCAGGCCGCCCAGTTTTTCGGCGGAGGTCGCTTCAGCCTTGCGCACGGCATCGTTGAAGGCAGCGGCCACCAGGTCTTCCAGCATGTCCTTGTCGTCGGCCAGCAGCGACGGATCGATGGAAACGCGCTTGACGTCGTTCTTGCAGGTCATCACGACCTTGACCAGGCCGGCGCCGGACTGGCCTTCCACTTCGATCAGGGCCAGCTGGTCCTGGGCTTTCTTCATGTTGTCCTGCATTGCTTGCGCCTGCTTCATCAGGCCGGCCAGTTGGTTCTTCATCATGATGGGATTCTCCGTCAATTAAGGGTGGTATTCAGGTTCAGTTGGCAGCGGACGCCGCTTGCGGCGGCGGCACGATGGAGCCGGGCACCACGAAGGCGCCGAACTCGCGGATCATGCTGTTCACGAATGGATCGTTGGCGATGGTGTCCTCGGCGGCGCGCTGGCAGGCCGCGCGGAAGGCCTGCGCTTCGGCGCTGGCCGTGTACCAGGCCGGGCCCAGTTCCGCGTCCACGCGCACAGGGCGGTTGAAGCGCTCGCTCAGGGCCACCGTCAGCTTTTCCACGTTGCCCGGCGTGCGCCAGGTTTCGATCGGCACCTTCAGCTTGAACACGGCGCTGTTGCCGTCGATGGTGCAGCTGACCAGTTCGGCCTGCGTGGCCAGCTGCTGGGCCACGCCGCGCAGCGGCAAGGCGGCGGCCACGGCCGGCCAGTTGCCATCCCAGTCCAGTTCCGGCACCGGGGTGATCACGTAGGCATACGGCGCCTTGGCCGGCTGGGGCGCAGGCCGGACGGACGGCGCCGCCGGGGCCTGCTGGCTGCCCTGGCCACCTTGGCCGTGGCTGGCCTGGCCGCCTTGCGCGGCGGGCGCGGCGCCATAGCCGGCATCGGCAGGCGTATTCATGGCCACAGCCGTGTCGTCGGAAAACTCCGTCACCCAGGGCGGCAAATCGTCTTCAGGTTCTACTTGCCTGGGTGCGGGCGGCGCGACCTGCGGCGCCGCTTGCTGAGGGGCGGCCTGGCGTACCGGCGCTTCCAGCACGGCCGTCTGGCCGTCGTCCATCGCCATCGATGGCGGCATGTCTTCCCATGGCGCCGGGTTGCGCGGCGCGGCCGTGGCCGACGGCATGCCTGCCTGCGGCCTCATCGCCGGTGCCGAGGCCGAGGGAGCGCTGGGAGAATACGGTGCCGATACCGCTGTCGATGCTTGCGCCGACGGTGGCATCGCCGGTGGTGCTGCAGGCGGCGCCATGGCTGGCGGTGCCGCTTGCGGTACCACGGTTGACGGTGCCGCTCGCGATGCCACGGCTTGCGATGCCGCAGGCGATGCCGTTTGTGGCGTCACGGCTGGCGATGCCGTTTGTGGCGTCACGGCTGGCGATGCCGTTTGCGGCGTCACGGCTGGCGATGCGGCAGCAGGCGCACTGGCCGGCGGCAGCGGACGAGCGCCGCCGGTCGCTACCTTCGATGCGGCGCGCGCCGCTTCCAGCGCGGCATTGATGGCGGCGCGGGCCGGGCTGACATGCGCACTGGACGGCGCCGGTGCGGCTGCCTGATAGGCGGCAGCCGGTGCGGCCGCCTGCTGCGACACAACAGGCTGCGCCGCCGATGGCGTCATCGCCTGTGGCGCAGCGGCTTGCGCGGCCGCTGGCGTCATCGCTTGTGGACCAGCGGCTTGCGCGGGGGCAGGCGCGGCCGGCGCAATCGTCGCTTGTGGCGCCGCAACTTGCGCCGCCGGTGCAGTCATCGACGCACGGGCAACGGGCGCTGGTGCAGCCGCTTCACTGCGCGCCATCGCGGCGGCCGCGCCGGCCACGACCGCGGGCGGCGTCATGCTGGCGTGGCTGGCATTGACGTGGGCGGCGGCGCGGGCAGCGGGCGCGGGGGGGGGGGGGGGCCCCCACGGCAGCCGGACGCGACATGGCAGGCGCCGCAGCGGGCACACCTTCGGCGCCGCCTACGCCGGGCCGAAAGGCCAGCATGCGCAGCAGCGTCATCGAGAAGCCCGCATATTCGTCCGGCGCCAGGCCCAGTTCGTTACGGCCATGGACGGCGATCTGGTAATACAGTTGCACTTCTTCCGCATCGAAGGCGGCGGCCAGGCGCACGATGTCCGCATATTCTGGCAAGTCGGCCGGCAGCGCGGCGGGCACGGTCTGCGCCAGCGCGATCCGGTGCAGCAAGGTGCCCAGGTCCTGCAGCGCGCCGTTGTAGGACAGGCTGCGGGTGGCCATTTCGTCGGCCACGGCCAGCAGGTCGGCGCCGTCCTGGTTGGCCAGCGCATCAAGCAGGCGCACCAGGTAGGACTGGTCCAGCGCGCCCAGCATGCCCTGCACGGCGTCCAGCGTCACTTCGCCGGCCGCGTAGGCGATGGCCTGGTCCGTCAGCGACAGCGCGTCGCGCATGGAACCGTGCGCGCCCTGCGCCAGCAGGCGCAAGGCCGGCTGCTCGAAGCTGATGCCTTCCTGGCCCAGGATGTTGTCCAGGTGGCTGATGATGTGACCGGGCGGCATCTGCTTGAGGTTGAACTGCAGGCAGCGCGACAGCACCGTCACGGGGATCTTTTGCGGGTCGGTGGTGGCCAGGATGAACTTGACGTGCTCGGGCGGCTCCTCCAGCGTCTTCAACATCGAGTTGAAGGCGTGGTTGGTCAGCATGTGCACCTCGTCGATCATATAGACCTTGAAGCGGGCATTGGTTGGCGCATACACGGCCTGTTCCAGCAGCTGCGCCATTTCATCGACGCCGCGGTTGGATGCCGCATCCATCTCTATATAGTCAACGAAGCGGCCGGAGTCGATCGCGGTGCATGCTTCGCACACGCCGCACGGGGTGGCGGTGATGCCGCCGTTGCCGTCCGGGCCGATGCAATTGAGCGATTTGGCCAGGATGCGCGACAGCGTGGTCTTTCCCACGCCGCGGGTGCCGGTGAACAGATAGGCGTGGTGCAGCCGGCCGCTGTGCAGCGCATGCGTGAGCGCGCGCACGACGTGCTCCTGGCCGACGAGCGTTTCGAAGTTCTTGGGGCGGTATTTACGGGCGAGGACTTGATAGGACATGCTGAGATTTTACCGTAGATAGCAGGGGTGCGGGTCTATCCTGCGCCGCCTGCGCGCCAGGACTATGCGCCGCGTTGGCGGGCGCACCAAAGGGGCAATTGTAACAAGCTGCCGCAGCCTTGGCTAACAGTGGCCGGCGCTGGACCAATTTGCACTTCCAGCAACACGATAAATCGGACGAAAACAGGCGCACCGAAGAGGGAAGCCTGGCGCGGATGCGATACGGTCATATGAAGAGGTGACTGGACAGCGGCCATGCGCTGGCTCCAGAAACAGAAAAAGCTGCCGAGGCAGCTTTTTTGATGTATCCCGAAGGAGGCGAGCCTGATCTGCGGCACTTATGGTGAACGGCCGTGGCTGCTTCGTTCCCGACCTGACCAGGTTAGCCATGCCACAATGCGCAGGGGCCCGCCAGCCGCCATTATAACCGACCCTGCGCGATCGTGGGAAGGGATCGCTTTACAGACCCAGCTGCTGCCAGATTTCATCGACCCGCGCCTTCACGGCCGGCGTCATGGTGATGGTCGTGCCCCACTCGCGGCTCGTCTCGCCCGGCCACTTGTTGGTCGCGTCGATGCCCATCTTGCTGCCCAGACCGCTCACGGGCGAAGCGAAGTCCAGGTAATCGATGGGCGTGTTGTCGACCAGCGTCGTATCGCGCGTGGGATCGACGCGGGTCGTGATGGCCCAGATCACTTCCTTCCAGTCGCGGATATCGACATCCTCGTCCACCACCACGATGAACTTGGTATACATGAACTGGCGCAGGAAACTCCATACGCCGAACATCACCCGCTTGGCGTGGCCCGCGTACTGCTTCTTGATCTGCACCACGGCCATGCGGTAGCTGCAGCCTTCCGGCGGCAGGTAGAAGTCCGTGATCTCGGTGAACTGCTTTTGCAGCAGCGGCACGAACACCTCGTTCAGCGCCAGGCCCAGCACGGCCGGCTCGTCCGGCGGCTTGCCCGTATAAGTCGAGTGGTAGATGGGATCGCGGCGCATCGTGATGCGGTCGATCGTAAACACAGGGAAGGCATCCTGCTCATTGTAATAGCCGGTATGGTCGCCGTACGGTCCCTCCAGCGCATGCTCGTAGCCGGACGGGTGGTTCTGGTCCGGGTAGATATGGCCTTCAAGCACGATCTCGGCCGACGCCGGCACGCGCAACTCGCTGCCGATGGCCTTGACCAGCTCCGTGCGGCTGCCGCGCAGCAGTCCCGCGAACTGGTATTCGGACAGGCTGTCGGGCACGGGCGTGACAGCGCCCAGGATGGTGGCCGGGTCGGCCCCCAGCGCCACGCAGACGGGGTAAGGCTGGCCCTTGCTCTGGATGGCGTGCTCGCGGAAGTCCAGCGCCCCGCCCCGGTGCGCCAGCCAGCGCATGATGACCTTGTTGGGCCCCAATACCTGCTGGCGGTAGATGCCCAGGTTCTGGCGCTTCTTGTTGGGTCCCTTGGTAATCACCAGGCCCCAAGTGATGAGCGGCGCCACGTCGCCCGGCCAGCAATGCTGGATGGGCAGGCGGGACAGGTCCACGTCGGCGCCCTCCCACACGATTTCCTGGCACGGCGCGCCCCGCATTTCCTTGGGCGACATATCCCACACGGCCTTGACCAGCGAGCCCAGGCCCAGCAGGTCCTTGAAATCGCGCGGCGGCTCCGGCTCCTTCAGGCGCGCCAGCACGTGGCCGATCTTGCGCAATTCGCTGATGTCTTCCGCCCCCATGCCCAGCGCCACCCGGCGCGTGGTGCCGAACAGATTGCCGAGCACCGGCATGTTGTGACCGGTCGGATTCTGGAACAGCAAAGCCGGTCCGCCGGCCCGCAAAGTACGGTCGCAGACCTCCGTCATCTCCAAAATTGGCGAAATGGGCACGGAAACGGGCCTAAGTTCGCCCATTCGTTGCAGTTGAGAAATAAAATCTCGTAAATCCGAATATTTCATGTTTTTTTAATTTTTTTTGACTGTGAACCACATTGATCAAAAATCCAGGACAAGTGGTTGATTTTATTGGTTTTAGCTGCAATGCAAGCAAAAAAGTAAGACTTATAAGTAATAACAAACAAATTCGTTAGTATTGACTGGATATAAAACGGCTTCTACAATTTGCCCTACTTGAAGAGGACACGGCCCACTGGCCCTATTTAGTTGTCACTCATTCATTCACGGAGTCGGGGCTCCACATGACATTTTAAGGAGTGTTTTCAAAAGGCGTCTGCCTTACCCCCGAAAAAAGTTGTATTGCCACTGATCAAATACCACAGGGAAAGATCAGCTCAAGCAAGCAATGACGGCGTCCAACGCGCGCTCCCAGCGGCGACGGACGAGGCTATTTCTGATGCACGGCATTAGCGATTCCATAGCTGCGTTCAACGCGGCGGGGGAGCGCTCGTTACGGACATTTCAGGGGAATTCTATGACTAATCGTTTTACCGCGGCAACGAAGTTTGCCCGACAACTGGCCAGCCAGCCAGCCGTGTGGTTCGCCACGACGCGCGTATCGGCCCGTGGCGTGCTCACCACCGCACAACACACTCTGACTGTATTGGGTATTTCGGCCCTGGTGGTTGTCGCTGTACTGTTCGCACGTCCCGACCTGGCCAAACAACTGAGCCAAAGCCTGCTGCAAGAACCGGCCGCCGAAGTGGCAGCCATCGTCGCCCCACCGCTGTCGGAACTGATGGAAGTACCTGCCGCCGCACCTGTCGTCAACAACGCGCCGCTGACGGCCGAGGAAAAAGCCCTGCTGGGCACCAAGAAGCAACAACAATGGGTCACCTCCTGGCTGTCCAAGCGCTACCATGTGGCGGGCGACGCGGCCAACATGCTGGTCTCCACGGCATTCCTGACGGCCCGTGAAATCAAACTGGACCCGCTGCTGATCCTGGCCGTGATGGCCATCGAATCGGGCTTGAACCCGTTCGCGGAAAGCCCCGTCGGCGCCCAGGGCCTGATGCAAGTGATGTCGAAAGTACACCACGACAAATTCCAGGAAATGGGCGGCGTGCAGGCAGCGCTGAATCCGGTGGCCAACATCCGCGTCGGCTCGCTGATCCTGAAAGATTACGTGACCCGTGGCGGCTCCGTGGAAGCGGGCCTGAAGACCTACGTGGGCGCCGCCGCGTTCGAGAACGACGACGGCTACGGCTCGCGCGTCCTGGCCGAGTACAACCGCCTCAAGCAAGTATCGGCCGGCAAGAAAGTACCGACTACCACGCCGATGATGGCCGCCGCGCCAGCGATCCAGAAAGACCCGGCCGTAGCCAGCAACGACAGGCTAGCCAAGGCCGACCAGCAGATCGCCGGGCTGTAATCCCCTCTTCCCGCGCTGCGTACTGCACCAAGCCACCGTCCAGGTGGCTTTTTTTATTCCCCATTCCCCCAGCGCAAAACCACAAAAAAATGGGGACGTACCCCTTTTTCAAAAAAATGGTGACGTACCCCTTTTTCGACCAACTCACCCCTAAACCGTTACGTCCCCAATTTGATCTTTATCAAATCGGGGTACGTCCCCATTTTTCCGCCTCCATTTTCTGACGCCCCAGTTGGGCCGGGCATGAAAAAAGCCACCGCTGGTTGCCCAGGGGTGGCTCTCGTCTGACGGGATAGACCGTTGCTTAGCGCTTCTTGTCGGCCGCCACTTCGTCGGGACGGATGCGGGCGGCCAGCTTGTCCAGCACGCCGTTGACGTATTTGTGGCCGTCGATGCCGCCGAAGGACTTGGTCAGTTCCACCGCTTCGTTGATGACGACGCGGTACGGAATTTCCAGGTTGTTCTTCAGCTCGAACGCGCCGATCAGCAGCACGGCGTGCTCGATGGGCGACAGTTCGCCGATGCCGCGGTCCACCAGCGGCGCGAAACTTTCGCGCAGCGCCACGGAATCCTTGATCGCGCCGTACAGCAGCACGGTGAAGTGGTCGCCGTCGGCCTTGTCGAAGCCGTGCGCGGCGCGGATGTTGTTGACCACGGTGGCCGCGTCTTCATTGTTGAGCAGCCACTGATACAAACCCTGCAACGCAAACTCGCGCGCGCGGTGGCGCGGCGTACGGTTCTTGCTAGGGTTGGCGTGCAAAGTTTTCTCTGTCATGGTTTCTTACCTGTTCTGATTACATACACTACAAATCCGGCCCGCTGCGCCCGCTCGTGACAGGCGCAGCCTGCCGTTCTTACTCTTCTTCAGCTTCGTCCTGGTTCAGTTCTTCCAGGGCGATGGCCAGGTTGGCCATCTCGACGGCCACACGGGCCGCGTCGGCGCCCTTGACGGCCATGCGCACTTCAGCCTGCTCGTCGTTCTCGGTGGTCAGCACGGCGTTGGCGATGGGGATACCATAGTCCAGGCCGATGCGGGTGATGCCGGCGCCCGACTCGTTCGAGACCAGCTCGAAATGGTAGGTTTCACCACGGATCACGGCGCCTAGGGCGATCAGGGCGTCGAACTGCTGCGATTCGGCCATCTTTTGCAAAATCAGGGGGATTTCCAGCGCGCCCGGCACGGTCACGTGCAGCACGTCTTCATCGGCCACGCCCAGGTGCTTGAGCTCGGCCAGGCAGGCCGACAGCAGGCCGTGGCAGACGTCTTCGTTAAAACGGGCCTGGACGATACCGACGCGCAAACCGTCGCCGGACATATTCGATTCGTAGCTTCCTACGGTCATGGCATACCTCTTCTTAATGTTGAATGATCTGTTTAGGGTTTACTGCTGAGGCTTGGTCATGTAGCCGGTCACTTCCAGGTTGAAGCCCGTCATCGATGGCATCTTGCGCGGGCTGGCCAGCAACTGCATCTTGCTCACGCCGAGTTCACGCAGGATCTGGGCGCCGATACCGTAGCTGCGCAGGTCCATGCTGGCGGCGCGGCCTTTCGGCTTCGCTTCCGGCTGGTCCAGCGCGGCGAACTGGGCGAACAGCTGGTCGGCCGTCTCTTCGCAGTTCAGCAGCACGATCACGCCGCGGTCGGCAGCCTTGATGGCGGCCAGCGAGGACGAGATGTTCCACGAGTGGGTGGTCGCTTCGGATTCCAGCAAGTCCAGGATGGAAACGGGCTGGTGCACGCGCACCAGCGCTTCCTTGTCCGGGCCCATTTCACCGTGCACCAGGGCCAGGTGGGCCGAGCCGCTGGGCTTGTCGCGGAAGGCGATCATGCGGAAGCTGCCTTGGGCCGTGTGCAGCGGACGCTCGGCGATGCGCTCGACCAGGCATTCGTTCCGGCTGCGGTAGTGGATCAGGTCGGCGATGGTGCCGATCTTCAGGCCGTGTTCCTTGGCAAACTCCAGCAGGTCCGGCAGGCGCGCCATGGTGCCGTCGTCCTTCATGATTTCGCAGATCACGGAGGCCGGGGTCAGGCCGGCCATGGCCGTCAGGTCGCAACCGGCTTCCGTATGGCCGGCGCGCATCAGCACGCCGCCTTTTTGCGCTTTCAGGGGGAAGATGTGGCCCGGCTGCACGATGTCGGCGGGCGAGGTGCCCTTGGCCACGGCCACCTGGATGGTCTTGGCGCGGTCGGCGGCGGAAATGCCGGTCGTCACGCCTTCGGCCGCTTCGATCGAGACGGTGAAATTGGTGCCGAAGGCGGTGCCGTTGCGGGTCGACATCATCGACAGGTTCAGCTGGTCGCAACGCTCTTCGGTCAGGGTCAGGCAGACCAGGCCGCGCGCATGCTTGACCATGAAGTTGATCGCCTCCGGCGTGACGAAATCAGCCGCCAGCACCAGGTCACCCTCGTTTTCGCGGTCTTCTTCATCCACCAGTATCACCATGCGGCCAGCGCGCAGTTCGGCGACGATTTCTTCAGTGCTGGAAATTGACATTTTTAATCCTTAGTAGCTGAGCAAGAACTTTCCTTAACCTGCTATTTTAAAGGATTTTGGCCCCGCCCATCCGCCGATGCGGGCTTTTATCCGGCTTTTACCGGCCAATTTTCTCTTTTTGCCCCGTATTTCCGGCCGCCGCTACAGCAGCACCTGGCGCGTCCGGCGCAGGAAGCTGTGCACCTGCTCCTCGATGGCGGGTTCCACCATCGTCAGCGGCCGCCGACCGTGCGGGCAAGGCAGGCTGGGCGTGGTGCCGAACAGGCGGCAAATGAGGGGCCGCTCGGCATAGGCGCCGCAGCCGGAGGCCCGCAGGTGCGGGCAACTCCAGTCCGCCAGCGCCCGTGCGCGCTCGGCGGCGCTGGGCTCGGGCAGGCGCGCCATTTCCTCGCTGGAGGCGGTGACGGGACCGCAGCAGTCGTGGCAGCCCGGCACGCATTCGAAGGCGGGGATGCGGCGGCGCAAGAAGCGCAGCTCGTAGACGCGCTCGCTCATGGCCCTGGCTGACCGGGGTGCGCTGCCACGCCATACGTTGTTGCAGTATTCATCATGTTTCCGGGTCAAAAATCATTATCATCCAATGATAATAGGAGCATCATAAAAAGCCTGTAAAATGGTAGTCCGATATCCACCAGGGCGGCCCGCCGTAGTATCCCATCCATGCACAATTCACAGCGCGACGACGAAATCACCCTCCCCACCCGCTTTGAAGACGTCATCGCGGACAGCGGCGGCCTGCCGTTCACGTTCGATTACGGCGACATGCGCACCCTGCATTTCGACGAACGCTTCATCCAGAGCGCCATGCGCATCTCCCAGCCCGACGACCTGCTGCTGAGCTACACGCGCGCCATGATGGGTTTTCTGCTGTTCCAGCCGCAGCCGCGCCACATCCTCATGATAGGCCTGGGCGGCGGTTCGCTGGCCAAATATTGCTACCGCCACTTGCCGGACAGCCGCATCACGGTGGTGGAACTGGATCCGGCCATCATCGCCCTGCGCGGCCGCTTCTGCGTGCCCGACAACGACGCCCGCTTCCAGGTGGTGCAGGCCGACGCCGTCGACTATGTGGCCAAGATGCACGAGCCGGTCGACATCATCCTGCATGATGGCTACAGCGCCGACGGCCTGCCCGCCCCGCTCAGCGCCACCCCGTTCTACCGCCAGTGCCTGAAGGCGCTGACGCCGGACGGGGTGCTGGTATCGAACCTGTGGGGCGAGGACCTGGACTTGCTGCCGGCCATGCAACGGCTGCACAGCGTGTTCGACGCCAGGCTGTGGTGGTGCCACGCCCAGCATTGCCTGAATCGCATCGTGTTCTCGTGCAAGGATATCGACACCGAAGCATTCCAATCGTCGCTGGCGCGCCGCGCCGTGCAGCAGGAATTGCGGCACGGCGAACTGGGCCTGTGCCAACTGGCGCAGAACCTGTCCACCTCGGCCGGCCGCAGCCAGGCTGATTTCGAAGCCATTGCCGGCAATGATATGTATGCCGCCTACATGGGTGACGCCGCGGACTGAACCGTCAACGCCGCCGGGAAGCCCAAGCCACCACCGCCCGCGCCAGCAGCCGGTTCAGCGGCGCGCTGAAGCCGCGCGTGGCCGCGACCAGGCGCTGCATGACGACGGCCCGCCCGGGCAAGCCCGGCCGCACCGGCGCCGGCGCCTTGATGGCGAACTTGACGCGGTTGCCGAACGCCATCCCCTTGAAGCCGCATACCCGCCCATCGAACGCAGCCCGCAGCCGCTGGAACACGCCGGGAAAATCGCGGTCGTTCGCGTGCAGATTGGCCACCAGCACCCCACCCGGACGCAGGGCCCGGACGCAGCTGGCGTAAAACGCCGCACTGCCCAGCGCCGGCGGCATGCCGTTGACGTCGTAGCCGTCCACGATCAGCACGTCGAACTGCGCCGCATGGGTGGCGATCACGTCCACCGCATCACCATGAATGACCTGGAAACGCGGACCGTCCGGCGGCACGGCAAACTGCTCGCGCAGGGCGATCACGTCCGCATCGAGCTCGACCACTGTCACCATCGCCCCGGGCAGATAGCGGTGGCAGAACTTGGCCAGCGAGCCGCCGCCCAGGCCCACCATGAAGATGTGGCGCGGCCGCGGCTGGAACAGCAGGAAGCACATCATGGCGCGGGTGTAGGCCAGCGTCAGCGCTTCCGGGCGCGACAGCAGCATTTCGCTCTGGATGGCGCCATCGCTGAACAGGAGTGCGCGGGTATCGCCATCCGTGAAGACGATGGGCTTGCGGCGTTGCGGGACTGCGGGTTGGGACATGGGGAAACGAGGCGAAAATGGCGTGCGGTTGTCAAATCAAATTACAACAGCATTATAATGAAATTCGCCTATCCCGCCCGTTTTGCCGCCTCACGCATGCTTGCGGAAGCGCCGCCAGCGCACCACCACGTCGTCCATCACGGGAATGATGGCCAGCGCCAGCAGCAAGGCCGACAACGGCACCGTGGACGCAAAACCGATGTGCTTGAAGCCCAGCGCCCCCACCACGCCGCCCACGAAGAACATGCTCAGCAGCGCCACCAGCAGCTTGAGGCGGTCGCGGTTCGCCATCACCTTGGGCATGGCCGCGTGGTCATGCTCCATGTTCCAGTAGACCAGTTTGCCCAGCTCGATGCCCAGGTCCGTCACCAGGCCGGTAACGTGGGTGGTGCGGATTTCGGATTTGGAAATCTTGGTGATGATGGCGTTCTGCAGCCCCATGATGTAGCACAGCAGCATGACGGTGACGGGCACGAACAGCCCCATCTGCAACGACAGGTTGGCGCCCAGCAAGCCGAAACACAACAGCAGGGCCGCCTCCAGCAGCAGCGACAGCGCGTACTCGCTGTGCAAGTGCTGGCGCCGCGCCCAGTTGATCAGGATGGCCGAGCTGGCCGCCCCGGACAGGAAGGACAGGATGGCGCCCAGCCCGGACAGGGCCAGCGTCACGTTGCCCATCGCCAGATCGTCCGCCATCGACGACACCACGCCCGTCATGTGGGAGGTATAGCGCCGCACGGCGAGGAAACCGCCCGCATTGGTGGCGCCCGCGACGAAGGTCAAAACCAGCCCCAGTAGCTGGTTCGCTTCGGTGGTGCGTTTTCTGCCGGACAGGCGGCGAAGAAACAGGATGGCCATAATCGATCGTCAACGTTGCGCTAACGGCCACGCCGCAGCTTGGATACCAACAGGAACAACATACGTCATCTGAGGCCAAATTGGCGGGAAAATCACCCCGTGTGGTGAAATCTTCCCACCGGCGCGCCCCAAACACGCACACTGTATGCACATGATATTAACATCTAACCGCAGGCTTGCGGAGCGGTCTGGCCGCTGCATGCGCGGGCGCCAATTACAATTCGATTACAATGCTGGTTTTGACTTGCCGACCTCCGCGCCATGGAAACCAAATCCGCCCGCCTGACGATATTGATCGATCCAGTGAAGAAGAAAGCGTTTGAAGAATTATGCGCAGCGCAAGACCTGACGCCATCGCAGGTAGTGCGCCAGCTGATCCGTAGCTACCTGGACAAGCACGGCGTATCGTACGCCACGAAAAGCAAGATCAAAGGCGCCGCCCTCAGCGACGACTGACCCTCTCAAAAATGGGGACGTACCCCATTTTGAGATCAAAGGCGCCGTTATCAGCGACGGGTGCCCCTCTCGCCCTGAAAATGGGGACGTACCCCATTTTGATCTACCTCTTTTTGAAAATGGGGTACGTCCCCATTTTTAACATCGTCATTTTGAACTGCAGTCCCAAGCTTCGCTGAAAAAAATGGGGACGTAACACGATTAATTTCGTGTGACGTCCCCTGTTGCATTCTCGATTGCTGGCGGATGGGTTGCGGGGGGCCGTGCGCCCCCCCCCCCCCCCCCCGCGGCTCAGTTTGCCGTTTGGGTGACCGACAGCATGCGCTCCACGTAGCGGGCGATCAGGTCGATCTCGAGGTTGACCTTGGCGCCAGGCTTGAGGTGTTTGAGCGTGGTCATGGCGATGGTGTGCGGGATCAGGTTGATGGAGAACTGGCACACCAGCTGTTCGCCGCTGCCGATATCGGTCACGCGGTTGACCGTCAGCGATACGCCGTTGACGACGATGGAACCCTTGAACGCCAGATACTTGGCCAGGTCGTGCGGCGCCTCGATCACCAGTTCCCACGATTCGCCCACGGCTTCGAACTTGCGCACCACGCCCAGGCCATCGACGTGGCCCGACACCAGATGACCGCCCAGCCGCTCGGCCAGGGTCAACGCCTTTTCCAGGTTCACTTCCGTCGTCGTATCCAGGCCCACGGTGCAGTTCAGGCTTTCGCGCGACACGTCGACCACGAAGCTGTGCTCCGTCTTTTCCACCACCGTCATGCAGGCGCCGTTGATGGCGATCGAGTCGCCCAGGGCCACATCGGCCAGCGGCAGGCCGCCCGCGTTGATGTGCAGGCGCACGCCCGCATCCATGCCGCCTGCCAGCGGTTGCACCGATTCAATTTTGCCGATGGCGGCTACGATTCCAGTAAACATGCGATACCAATCTTAAAGTGGGTTGAATCTGGCAAGGATACGCAAATCGGCGCCGATTTGCTTAACCTCGTGAAATTTGAGCGTGTGCTTGCGCGACAGGTCCGTCAGCGCCGGCAAGGCGAACATGCCCTGCGCGTCGCCCAGCAGCACGGGCGCCAGGTAGACCAGCAACTCGTCCACGCAGCCTTCCCGTATCAGTGAACCGTTGAGCTTGCCGCCGGCCTCCACGTGCAGCTCGTTGATCTGGCGCCGGCCCAGTTCGCGCATCAGTTCCGGCAGGTCGACCTTGCCGGCCCCGTTGGGCAGCAGGATGATCTCGGCGCCGGCCGCGCGCAGCGCCGCCTCCTTTTCCGGATCGGACACGGCGGCCACGATCCAGGTACCGCCACCTCCCAGCACGCGGGCCCGGGGATCGATGTCGAGCTTGCTATCGACGACGATGCGGCGCGGCTGGCGCGGCGTGTCCACGGCCCGCACGTTCAGTTGCGGATCGTCCGCCTTGACGGTGCCAATGCCGGTCAGGATGGCGCAGGCGCGCGCCCGCCATGCATGGCCGTCGGCCCGCGCTTCCGGCCCCGTGATCCACTGGCTCTGGCCATTGTGCAGGGCCGTCATGCCGTCCAGGCTGGCCGCCGACTTCATCCGCACCCACGGCAGGCCACGCCGCATGCGCGAGAAGAAGCCGATGTTCATTTCATGGGCCGCGTCGGCCAGCACGCCGCTCGAGACGGCGATGCCGGCCGCGGCCAGCTTGGCCATGCCCTGCCCCGCCACCAGCGGGTTGGGGTCTTCCATGGCCGCCACCACGCGGCCCAGGCCGGCGCGCACCAGCGCATCCGAACAGGGCGGCGTGCGGCCGTAATGGTTGCATGGCTCCAGCGTGACGTAGGCTGTGGCGCCGCGCACGTCGTGACCGCGGGCCTGGGCATCCTTGAGGGCCTGGATTTCCGCATGGTCGTAACCGGCCGCCTGGGTCACGCCCGCGCCTATCACCTGGCCGTCGCGCACGATCACGCAACCGATGCGGGGATTGGGCGACGTCGTGTACAAGCCTTTGGCGGCCCATTCCAGGGCCAGTGTCATGCCCTCGAGATCGTTGCTTATTTCCATCTTCTTCCTGCGTTAGCGCCGGCGGCCTAGTCCGCCGCGGCCGCCGCCGTGCAGCCCTCCGGCTGCACCAGCGGATCGCACACGCGCATCCGGCCCAGCATGTTGATCTTGATATGGCGCGCCTGCCGCCCCTGCAACAGCGACAGCGTGCCCCAGTGCGCCACCAGGCTATTGCCGGCGCTGCAACTGCGTCCTGCAGCATTATAAGCAAGGTAGAGCGGCGCCGCACCGGAAGAGAACGCCGACCGGATCACAATGTCGTCAGATAGGGCCTCCTGGCGGTACAACACCTGTTCGCCGCCGTCGGGCCGGCGGTTGCCGTTGGCGTCGATAAACACCACCCAGCCGCGCCGCCAATCGACGCCGGCCGGCTCCAGCGGCGCCAGCGACACGATACGGCCGCGGGCGATGGCCTGCGAACGGGTCAGGTCGATAGCACTGCACAGGTCGTTGACGGCCGTGCGCAGCCGCAGCGCTTGCAGCATCTGCTGCAGCCCCGGCGCGGCCACGCCGGCGAGGATGGCAACCAGCCCCAGCACGACCAGGGTTTCAACCAGGCTGAAGGCACGATGACGGCGGCGCGCCAGGGAACGCGACGGCTGACGTCCCGGTGCAGGGAACAGGAGTCTGGCAAGGCCACACATGGCAGCGTGGCGACCAGGACCGCATCGGGACCGGAGCCCACCATGGCCGTTCATGGCCAGCAGTGGGCGCCCGGCCCGGAGGCGAGCCGCACGCCGGCGCTGGTCAGCGTCAACTCCTGGCAATCATCGTCGTGAAAATGGACGTCCACCATGCCGGTACCCGGCCTGGCGATCAGGCGCACACATTGACTGATCAGCTCCCCCTCGCATGCCTTGCCCTCCACCTCGTAGGCGCTGGCGCGGGCGCTGCTGCCGGTCCACCACCGGAACAGCATGGCTTCCGGGTCGGTGGAACTGGATGAAAAAGCGATATAGCTGTTGTAGCGCGAATAGTAGCGCTCCTGCTGTTGCATGAGCCGCATCAGGGCCGCCTCCCCTTCGTTGCGCCGCACCCGTATCACGTAGTGTTGCAGGCTGGGATAAGCTTGCGCCGCCAATACGCCAAAAATGACCAGGGTGACCAAGGCTTCCACCATGCTGAACCCGCCAATGCGTCCCATCATCGCCTCCTCCGATGTCTATCGTTGCCACGTCCGCGTGCGATGCCCGCCGCGCTAGCGCCGGGCCGCCGCGTGCAGCTCGCGCCAGTTCACCACCTCGCGCCAGCTCAGGCGGCCCGACGGCGCCGCCACGGACAGGCTGCCGGCGGAACGCACGGGCGCAGTACCGAGCGCGCTGAAAACCGCGATGGCAACAGTCCGGCTTGCGCTTGCCACGGTGGCAGGTGCGGAGCTGCCTGGGGCGGGGCCGGCCGGCGCCCCACCCGGCGCAGTACCGCGCGCGGGCAACGGGGCCGGCAATCGCAGCAAGACGGGGCGCAAGGCGTAGTCCGGCGCGAGGCGGCCGGTGATGCGGGAATCTTCGGCAACCGCGCCGCCGCCACCGCCGCTACCGGTACTGCCACCGGCACCACCTCCACCGCTCGTTCCGCCGCTGCCAGCGCTGCCCGTCGAACCACCGCCGGCCGCCGCCGTCATCGATGCAGACGGCAAGCCCGTCAAGGCATCCAGCACATAACTGCGGCTGCGGGTTGCGTCGCAAGGCGTTCGGCCCGGCAAGACGGTATTGAGCACCAGCTGTCCATTGGTCAGCACGCCGCTGTCCAGGCTGCGCTCGCCCGTGGCAGGCGCATCGAGGAGATCGATATACCAGCCCTTGCTGCCGGCGGACAGCTCGGCGCCCGTCAGCCTCAATGCCGGCGCACCGGCGTCGCCGGTGAGCGAACGCGGCGTCAGGTCACCCCGTCCCGCCACCAGTTGCGGCGGGTCGGCCAACGTATCGAGGATGGCGTAATACGATTGCGGAGCGAAGCGCGCGGGCAGCCGGTCGTCCGCCTCGACCATGCGCCCCGTACCGAACAGGACCAGATACCCGCCACCCGTCGCAAACACCACCTTCGGCTGCTGCGCGATCGATTGCCGCGCACCGCCGGCATCGCGCGCCACGAACAGCGGCGTCTTCCCCGGCCCCGGTCCGACCGCGCCGGGCCATGGCGCATCGCCGGTCAGATCGAAACGCCACAGGTTGCCCTGCAAGTCGCCGGCGTAGGCGTAACGCAGTACGCCGTCCACGTCGGTCACGAGCGCGGGCGCACTGAGCCCGTTCGGCTGGGCCGGATCGCTAATCGGCGTCACCAGACGGTAGTAATTGTCGTTGCGCCGCCACGGCTGCGACGGCGGCTTGTCCAGCGCCAGCAAGAACAAGGCGCCATTGCCGCCGCTGCTGGCGTGGCCATCCGCGGCATAGTTGTTCCAGCCGCTGGCGACGATGGTCATGTCGCGCAGCACAGCCGCGCCGCCGCTGCCGCCCGTGCGCACGCGCGCGAGCTGCGGCCGGGTGCTCACGTTGCCCATCATGGGATCGTCCCGGTCCGTGAATTCCCACAGCGCGCCGGCGGTATCGAAGTGCAGCGGGTCCGTGACGTCAAGCGCAAACACCCCCTGCGCACCACCGCCCATGCCCGACACCAGCACCGTCTTCCAGGCGCCGCCTGCATAGGCTTCCCCTGCGCTGGCCGGGCCATCGACGTAGGCGGCATGTACATAGGCTGGGCTGGTCAAGCGGTTCAGCGTGCCGAACAGGGCATCCGGCACGTAGGCGAACAGTTCACTGCCGTCGGCCGCATCGAACGCATGCAACATGCCGTCATTGGCGCCGAGATAGATCGCGGGCCGGCGCGCCTTGCTGCGCGCGTAGAAGTCGGCGTAGGCGGCACCCCGCTCCATGGCCTGCGCCACGCCGACAAAGACGGGCGTGCTGTTGACGGCATCGCCCAGCACGCTGCCGCGGCGGCGAAACAGGCTGCCCTCCAGCGCGCGCTCGCCGCGCAGGTAGTCCAGCCGTTGCCGCCCCATGCCGTCCGGCCGGCTGCGTGCCCCGGGCGCCCGGTCGAGCATGGCCCGCTGGGCGCTGCTGAGGGCGTCCCATGCGAACGGCACCATGGCCAGCGTGCCATCGGCCTGGACCACGGCCGTATAAATATTGCGCGCCGACGGTGCTGGCCTGGGGGCGTTGCCGGCCGAGCCGGTGAGAATGGCGCCGGCATCCCACGCCGGCGCAGCGGCCGCCAGCGCAGCCGCCGAGTCTGCCTGGACGGCGTAGCGCTCGAAGTGCCCGCTCCAGTCGGCGCGGCTGTAGATGGCCTGGAATGCGGTAAACGTGGCGCCATCCGCGCCAGCGGCAGCAGTGGCAGGCGGAACAACTATGGCAGGCGGAACAACGCTGGTAGACGGAGCAATGGCGGCTGGCGGCACAGTGATGGCAGCCGGAACAATGGCAGCAGGCGGTGCAGTGGTGGCAGGCAGCACCAGCGGCATGCTGCGCACCGGGGGATCACCGCCGGCCGCCAGGCAACCGGCCAGTATCGGTTCGCTGGCAATATCCAATGGCGGCGGCGCGGCGCTGGCCGGTCCAGCGTAGCAGATCGCCAGCCATGCCAGCAACAACGTCTGCAGCAGCATTCTGATACAGGTCGTAGCCATGTGTGTGCCCTCTGTCATTCAGCCTGGCGATAGACGGACTGCAGTACTACCTCCGTCTCCGGCCTAGCCCCAAAACCGATCGCCGTCACGCGATAGCAAAAGCCGCCGGGCGCGCCCACCTCTTCTCCCGGCTGGTGGCAGGGCACGCGCTCGATCAGGTAGCGCGGCCGCCGGAACGGCAGGAACCCGCTGCCGGTCTGCATGGATGCGCCGCTGTAGTCGCCAAACTGCGCCGTGTGACTGCCGCCATCTTCCGCGCCGCTCAAGTCGACGGCCTGCCATGCCGGTGCCGCGCCGTCAACGGGGCGGGCGCCAAGGCCGGCGCTGACAGGGGCGCCCCCGTCCGTCGCCATCCGTATCACATCCCGTTCCCCGTCCATCAGCGCATCCTCCGCAGCCTGAAAAGCGATTTGCCGGTCGCGTCCTGCCCGCGCGGCCTGCTCCCCTTGCAACGCCATGCGCGCCGCCGACGCGCCCACCAGCATGACGGCGACCAGGATCAACATCGCCACCAACAGCGTCACGCCCCGTTGCCGCCGTGCTCTCGACAGACCACGCATGGCTAGACGCTCCGGTTGCGCAACTGGAACAGCGCGACGAACAGGCGCCGCGCCCGCTGTTGCAAGGCCGGCGCCATCGCCTGTTCGGCCACCCGGACGCCGGGATCGTCGCCCGCATGGCCGTCCGCGTAGGCCGCGCCGAACAGATCGTAGACCGCAGGCAACCCGTCCGGCCGGGTATGCCCATCGCCCCGCAACAGCAGCGCGACCTTGACGGTACGCACCCGTTTCCAGTACGTCTTGCGGTTCCGGTCGCGCTGCTGCTCGTCCGGCGTGTCGCCCGTCAGGGCAAGGCCCGCGTCCAGCGCGTTGATGGCGCTCGCGTTCAGGTAGGTATCGGGCACGCCGTCCGGCGGCGTATCCATATCGATGCCATACAGCACCTGGAAACTTTCCACCCCGCGCACGATGGCGTCGGCGCCCCAACCGCTGGCGCTGCGGTATTTGCAGCGCAGCTCAGGTTCGCCTTCGGCATCGTTGGCGACATAGAAGATGCTCCAGCCGCGCGCATCGGCCGCATGGCTGTCGGCCACACCGAACCCGGCGCAGTTGACGGCGGAACCGTCGCCATTGGCGCCGGCACCCGATCCGCCAAAGCGCAACGCCAGCACGTCGCTGCCGTTGGCCACGGGCGCCAGGGGAAACTCGATGCCGGCGCTGCCGCGACCAAGGCTGTGCGCATCTAGCCCCGCGATGGGGGCGCTGACGGCCGGGTCGTAAGCGGCCGGCGCCGTGTCGTCGTCCCAGTTGAGGTAGGCGCTTTGGCGCACGGCCTGGCCGATGATATCCAGCGCATAGCGGCCGCCGTCATTGAGCCACACGTTTTCGCTGTGAAGGCGATAGGCGCCGTTGGCGAGCACCAGCATGCCGCAGGCCAGCAACACCACCAGCATGCCCAGCGCCATGGCCACCATGACTTCGGCCAGCGCCATGCCCTCCTGCTGCTTGCCTGGACATATGGCTACGCCATCACGCTGCCGCGCGCCTGGTAGCGATTCGCAACGGGGGCACCCGCCCGCAACGGCCGGACTGGCCGGACTGGCTGGATCGGCCAGATCGGCTGGATCGGCTGGACCGACTGGATCGGCTGGACCGGCCATCATGGCAACGCTCCCACCGCCACCGCCACACCGGGGACGAATTCGCCTTCCGCGTCCAGCGCCGCCGTACCGTCCGGATTCTTGCCGCGCCAACCCACCTTGACCACCAGCGGTGCGCCCGCGCCACCCGTGCAGTTCCAGCGCAGGCGCCCGCCCTGCCACATGGCCGCGTCGCGGCACACCAGCGCACGGCCTGCCGGCAAGCTGGCGCGTACTTGCTGCTTGATGTCGTACAGGTCGAACAGCGCCAGCTGGGTACGGTCGCAATGAGCACCCGGCGCGTAGCACAGTGGCGACGGCGCCGACGGCGATGGCTCGGCCAGCGCGTCATAGTTGAAGGACAGATAGGGATTAGCCGCGTCCGGCAGCGGCGCGGCAATACTGTTGGCCCGCATGCGCTCGGCCAGGCTGTTGGCCAGGTGCAGCGACTGCGTCAGCAAGGCGGACTGCTGACGGGTGCGCAGCGCCGCCAATTGCATGGCCGTGCCGCAGATGATACCGAGCGCCAGCACCAGCAAGGCCACCATGACTTCCAACATGGTAAAGCCGCGTACCTGTTTGCATCGCATGCCGCACCTCCATCGCTCCATCGTCTTGGCCGCCTGCCTGGCGGCTGAGGATGAAGTTAGCAGCGTGGACGCTTCAACGCATGAGGTGCGTCAACCGTGCGCCAAAGCGCGCTGACGGTGGGAAAGGAGAAAACGAAAAGGGAAAACGGACTAGGCAGCGCGGCGCGAACGCGTCCGCAGTCAGGCAAGCTCAGCCCTTGCGGGGCTTGCGCTCCTGGCCCACTTCGGCGATGGCGTCCTGGAACTCTTCCAGGTCTTCGAAGTTCTTGTAGACGGAGGCGAAACGGATATAGGCGATCTTGTCGAGCCGCTTGAGCTCCTGCATCACCAGTTCGCCAATGTAGCCGGAATCGACTTCGCGCTTGCCGCTGGTGAGCAGTTTTTCCTCGATCGACTGGACCGCCGTATCGATGGCCGCGGCCGCGACGGGGCGCTTGCGCAAGGCCAGCATCAGGCTGGCGCGCAGCTTGGCGGCGGCGTACTCGGTGCGGCTGCCGTTCTTCTTGACCACGAACGGCATCACCAGCTCGATACGCTCATACGTGGTAAACCGTTTATCACATTTGGCGCAGCGCCGGCGCCGGCGAATGGCGTCGCCCTCCTCCGATACGCGGGTATCGAGGACCTGAGTCTCTTCATGCTGACAGAACGGACATTTCATGTGGGCGGCGGGTTCGCTTGCAATTGTTCAGGCAGGACGCCGGCCATGGCCAGCGTCCTGTCGATACTACACCTATCAGGCAGCGTAGACCGGGAAGGCGTCGGCCAGTACTTTGACTTCGGCCTTCACGCGCTCGATGGTGGCGGCGTCATGCGGGTTGTCCAGCACGTCGGCGATCAGGTGCGCGACCTTTTCCGCTTCCGCTTCCTTGAAACCGCGGGTGGTCATGGCCGGGCTGCCCAGGCGGATGCCGGAAGTCACGAATGGCTTCTGCGGATCGTTAGGGATGCCGTTCTTGTTGGTGGTGATGTGGGCCGAACCGAGGATCGCTTCCGCTTCCTTGCCGGTCAGGTTCTTGGCGCGCAGGTCCACCAGCATCACGTGCGACTCGGTACCGCCGGAGACGATGCGCAGGCCGCGTGCGATCAGGGTCTTGGCCAGCACGTCGGCGTTCTTCACCACTTGCTGCTGGTAAGCCTTGAACTCAGGCGTCAGCGCTTCCTTGAAGGCCACGGCCTTGCCGGCGATCACGTGCATCAGGGGGCCGCCCTGGATGCCTGGGAAGATGGCCGAGTTGATGATCTTCTCGTGCTCAGCCTTCATCAGGATGATGCCGCCGCGCGGGCCGCGCAGCGATTTGTGCGTGGTCGAGGTGACGAAGTCGGCGTGCGGCACGGGGTTAGGATACAGGCCCGCGGCGATCAGGCCGGCGTAGTGGGCCATGTCGACCATGAAGTAAGCGCCCACGGCCTTGGCCACGGCGGCGAAACGTTCGAAGTCGATCTTTTTCGAGAACGCCGAGGCGCCGGCGATGATCAGCTTGGGCTTGTGTTCCTTGGCCAGCGCTTCCATGGCGTCGTAGTCGATGTCTTCAGCGGCGGTCAGGCCGTAGGAGACGACGTTGAACCATTTGCCCGACATGTTCAGTGGCATGCCGTGGGTCAGGTGGCCGCCTTCGGCCAGCGACATGCCCATGATGGTGTCGCCCGGTTTCAGCACGGCGAAGAATACGCCCTGGTTGGCTTGCGAGCCCGAGTTTGGCTGCACGTTGGCCGCTTCGGCGCCGAACAGCTGCTTGACGCGGTCGATCGCCAGTTGCTCGACGACGTCCACGTATTCGCAGCCACCGTAGTAGCGCTTGCCTGGATAGCCTTCGGCATACTTGTTGGTCAGCTGGGAGCCCTGGGCTTCCATCACGGCGGGCGAGGTGTAGTTTTCCGAAGCGATCAGCTCGATGTGGTCGTGCTGGCGGCGGTTTTCGTTCTGGATGGCGCCGAACAGCTCAGGGTCTACGTTGGCGAGGGTGTGATCTTTTGCGAACATGTAAAAACTCCAATCGGTATGAGTAACTTGTTTCTGGCAGGTTGGATCGAATGAGGGAAGCCGATAGCGGAAAGACAGCCTCATTGTGCGTACCATCGGTGGGCTGCCCAGGCGAACGGCTATTGAAATCTCACGTTCCCCGGTGGATGCCCACCTTTCGCCAACGGACCAACTCGCCTGCCGGGAATGCCGGCTGGGAATCATCGCAGCTTTTCGCCAGTTACGTGAGACGTAATGGAAGGCAAATTGTAAGTTAAAGGCAGCAATTGGGCAAGGAAAATGTTATCTAATTAGCAATCAAGCTGTCATTTTCCCGTGTTAGGCTGGCGCGGCGGGCATTTCGGCTACAATTTTGGCCTATCCTCCCCTTCCACCCACAAGGACAGAACATGATCGTATTCATCACGGGCGCGACGGCCGGTTTCGGCGCCGCCATGGCACGCACCTTTGCCGGACACGGCCACCGGGTCATCATCAGCGGCCGCCGCGTCGAGCGCCTGCAGGCGCTGGCCGCCGAACTGGGTGCCGCCGCCCTGCCCGTCGAGCTGGACGTGACGGACCAGGCCTCGATAGCCGCCGCCCTGGCCGCCCTGCCGGCCGACTGGCAACCAATCGACGTGCTGATTAACAACGCCGGCTTGGCGCTGGGCACCGGCCCGGCCCACGAAGCGTCGCTGGCCGACTGGCAGACCATGATCGCCACCAACTGCGCCGGCCTGGTCTCCATGACCCGCGCCATATTGCCTTCAATGGTGGCGCGCGGCACGGGCACCGTGATCAATATCGGCTCCACGGCCGGCGCCTACCCCTACCCGGGCGGCAATGTGTACGGCGCCACCAAGGCCTTCGTCGAACAGTTCACGCTCAACCTGCGCGCCGACCTGGTGGGCACGGGCGTGCGCGCCACCAACCTGGCGCCCGGCCTGTGCGGCGGCACCGAGTTCTCCAACGTGCGCATGAAGGGCGACGACGCGGCCGCGGCCAAGGTCTACGAAGGCACCGTGCCGCTGACGGCGGACGACATCGCCAACACGGCCTACTGGATCGCCACCCTGCCGCCGCATGTCAACATCAACAACATTGAAATCATGCCAACCTGCCAGGGTTTCGGACCGTTCGCCATCAAGCGCACCACCTGAGCCGGGCCGGTTCGCTTAAGCAATTTAAGTAAACTAGCTACACAGGTAGTAAAACCATGTTGCAAAACCAGGCCCAAAGGTAAGCGGTTGTTACAGGGCTTGGCATTTTTCCCGTCATCGGCTTAACTGCTGGCGGTGCAACTTTGCGCCCCGGGATAGCAGAAACGACAAAATGGACGGTGATTCCACGAAAATCGCCCGTCCGCTTCAATCCCGATCACAAAGTCGCGTAAAATGTTGCTCAATCTCACTAGTAGTAAATCCAACATGTCTGCAGAGTTCACCTGGAATGTCCGCGTCTACTACGAAGACACGGACGCCGGCGGTATTGTCTATTACGCAAACTACCTGAAGTTCTATGAACGTGCCCGCACGGAATGGCTGCGCGCCATAGACGTCAACCAGCATGCGCTGCTGCAGGAACATGACGCCATGTTCGTCGTCAAGAACGTCAGCGCCGACTACCACGCGCCGGCCAAGCTCGACGATGTACTAAAATTAACGCTCAGGATAGAAAAAATGGGCCGCGCCTCCATCCTGTTTGAGCAGCAAGTCTGGTGCGGCGAACAGTTGCTGAACACGGCCCGCGTCAAGGTGGGCTGCGTCGATTCGGCCCTGCGCCCACGCGCCGTGCCACCCGCCGTTGCCGCCCGCATGCGCGGCGTCATGCCATCCTGAAGCGGTACTTTTCACCCCAGATCGAAACCCCATGAACGTCACCCAAGACCTGTCCTTCCTGTCCCTCATCACCAACGCCCACCTGATCGTGCAGCTGATCATGGCGCTGCTGTTCGGCATTTCGCTGACCAGCTGGACCTATATCTTCCGCAAGATGTACGCCGTGCGCGCCGCGCGCCGCCAGACCATCGAGTTTGAAAAGACGTTCTGGGCCGGCGGCAACCTGCACGCCCTGCACCAGAACGCCGGCAAGGACCGCGCCGGCAGCGGCGCCCTGGCCCGCATCTTCGAGGCCGGCATGGGCGAATACATCAAGGGCAAGGCATCGTACGGCAGCCGCGACGCGCTCGACGGCAGCGCCGTGCTGGACGGCGCCCGCCGCGCCATGCGCGCCGCCTTCCAGCGCGAAATGGACGTGCTCGAATCGCACCTGGCCTTCCTCGCCTCGGTCGGTTCCGTGTCGCCCTACATCGGCCTGCTGGGTACGGTGTGGGGCATCATGAACGCCTTCCGCGGCCTGGCCAACGTGCAGCAGGCCACGCTGGCCGCCGTGGCCCCCGGCATTGCCGAAGCGCTGATCGCGACCGCCATCGGCCTGTTCGCCGCCATTCCGGCCGTCGTGGCCTACAACCGTTTTTCACACGACATCGACCGCCTGGCGATCCGTTTCGAGAGCTTCGTGGAAGAATTCTCGAACATCCTGCAACGGCAGTCGCGTTAATTAAGGCAGCACCATCATGGCTTCCTCTTTCAACAGCAGCATGCGCGGCGGCCGCGGCCGCAAGTTCAAGTCCGAGATCAACGTCGTGCCCTACATCGACGTGATGCTGGTGCTGCTCATCATCTTCATGGTGATGCCGTCGTCCAACAACCCGAGCGTGGTCAACCTGCCCAACGCGGAAAAAACGACCCGTCCGCCCGACGACTACATCCAGGTCGTCATCAAGCCCAACGGCGCGCTGTCGATCGGCGTGCAGGGCAAGAACGCGGACGCGCCGGAAACGGCGCCCAACCGCGAGGCGCTGGTGCGCAAGCTGCGCACGCTGCATGACGAGAATCCCGAGTTCCCCGTGCTGATCGCCGGCGACAAGGACAGCAAGTATGACGACGTGATCCAGCTCATTTCGGAAGCGAAGAAGATGGGCATCAATCGCGTGGGCCTGGCAACCAAGTAATGCAGACGCAGACCATGAAACACGCAACGGCCGGCGGCCCGTACAAGGTACCCAAGCACCATGACGGCCTGCGCTCGGTCACCATGGCTGTCGCCATGCACGCCGTGCTGATCCTGTTCCTGTGGGTGGGAGTGCACTGGCAAAGCAACGAGCCGGTGGCGGTGGAAGCGGAAGTGTGGGACATGAAAGTGCAAACGGCCGCGCCGCCAGCGCCGCCCGCGCCACCCGCGCCGGAAGTAGAACCGGAACCGGCAGTGAAGCCGCCGCCGACGCCCGTGGCGCCGCCGGAAGAGGTCAAGCCCGAGCCCAAGGCGCCGGACATCGCGCTCGAACGCCTGAAAGCCAAGCGCAAGGCCGAAAAGGAAAAGCAGGAAGAATTGCAGAAGGAACGCATCAAGCTGGAAGAGCGGAAGCTGGAAAAATTCAAGCAGGAAAAGATCAAGGCCGACAAGGAAAAGGCTGAACTGAAGAAAAAGCTGGAAGAGCAGAAGGCCAAGGAAGAGCAGGAGAAAAAAGACAAGAAGGAACAGGCCGACAAGAAGCTGAAAGCGGACAAGGAAGCCAAGGCCAAGCAGGACAAGGCAGCCGAGAAGGCGCGCGCGGCGGAAATGAGCCGCATCACGGGCGCCGTGGGCGCCGGCACCAGCGGCACGGCGGCCAAGTCGACCGGTCCCCGTTCGGACGGCAGCTACGAGGCGGCCATCCGCGGCAAGATCAAGGGCAACCTGGTCTACAGCGGCACGGACGACACGCTGACGGCCACCTTCAAGATCTCGCAACTGCCCACCGGCGAAATCATCTCGGTGCGCAAGAACAAGGGCAGCGGCAACGCGGCCTACGATACGGCGGTGGAAAACGCGATCTGGAAATCGTCGCCGCTGCCGAAGAAAAAAGATGGTACGGTGGAGCGTGAGTTTGTCGCCGATTTCAATATGAAGGATTTACATTAATGGCTACCATGAAAACACTGAACCATTACGTCATCTACGCCGGCCTGGCCATCGCCGCCGGCAGCGCGCAGGCCCAGATGCGGATTGAAATTTCCGGCGTGGGCAGCAACCAGATCCCCGTCGCCGTGGCCGCCTTTGCGGACGAGAACGTGGCGCCCCAGCACATGTCGGCCATCATCAAGGCCGACCTGGAGCGCAGCGGCGCCTTCAAGGTGATCGACGCCGGCACCATCAACGACGTCAACAACATCGACTACAGCGCCTGGAAGTCGCGCGGCGCCGACGCGCTGGTGGTGGGCACCGTGCAGCAACTGGCCGACGGCCGCTACGACGTGCGCTACAAGCTGCTCGACACCATCAAAGCCGGCAAGCTGTCGCAGCTGGACCAGGCCACCCCGCCCCAGTTCACCCGCCTGGCGGCCCACAAGATCGCCGACGACATCTACCTCAAGCTGACCGGCGTGCGCGGCGCGTTCTCGACCCGCATCGCCTACGTGACCCAGGAAGGGCGCAGCTACCGGCTGGAAGTGGCCGACGCCGACGGCGAAGGCGTGCAGCTGGCGCTGCGCTCGAACGAACCCATCATCTCGCCGGCCTGGTCGCCGGACGGCACCAAGGTGGCCTACGTCTCGTTCGAGCAGCGCAAGCCGGTGGTTTACGTGCAGAACCTGATCACCCGCGCCCGCACCGTGGTGGCCAATGAAAAGGGCAGCAACTCTGCCCCCGCCTGGGCGCCCGACGGCAGCAAGCTGGCCGTGGCCCTGTCCAAGGACGGCCACACCCAGGTCTACACCGTCAATGCCGACGGCAGCGGCCTGCGTCGCGTGTCCAACAGCGCCGGCATCGACACGGAACCGAAATGGTCGGCCGACGGCCAGAGCATCTACTTCACCAGCGACCGCAGCGGCGGCCCGCAGGTCTACCGCATGAACGCCACGGGCGGCGACGCCCAGCGCGTCACCTTCGGCGGCAGCTACAACATCAGCCCGCGCATCTCGCCCGACGGCAAGACGCTGGCCTATATTTCCCGCCGCGACGGCAACTTCCAGCTGTACGTGCTGGACCTGGCCAGCGGCCAGGAGCAGCGCTTGTCCGACACCACCAGCGACGAAGCGCCCAGTTTCGCGCCCAACGGCAAGTACATCATGTACGCCACCGAATCGGGACGGCGCAAGTCGCTTGCCGTGGTTTCCGTCGATGGGCGGGTCAAGCAACGCCTGACCACGCAGGCGGGCAATATCAAGGAGCCCACCTGGGGTCCTTTCATGCAGTAAAATCCTTCATTTACAACCAGGAGAGTCAACATGCGTAAAATCAGCAGCTTAGCCTTCGCCCTCACCACCGCAGCGATTCTGTCTGCTTGCAGCACCCCAGTCAAACTGGCCGAACCCGCACCCGTGGTAGAGCGCGCACCGGAACCGACCGCACCGGCAGCCGACACCCGCACCGTCGCTCCCGTGGAGACCAAGTCGATCGATCCGCTGGACGATCCAAAAGGCGTGCTGGCTAACCGCAGCGTCTACTTCGACTTCGACAGCTACGTCGTGCGCGCCGACGGCAAGCCAGTGGTGGAAAACCACTCCGCTTACCTGGCCAAGAACAAGCAGCGTTCGATCCTGATCCAAGGCAACACCGACGAACGCGGCGGCGCCGAGTACAACCTGGCCCTGGGCCAGAAGCGCGCCGAAGCCGTGCGCAAAGCCATGAGCACCCTGGGCGTGCCGGAATCGCAGATCGAAGCCGTCTCGCTGGGCAAGGAAAAGCCTAAGGCCGAAGGCCACGACGAAGCCGCATGGGCGCAGAACCGCCGTGCCGACATCGTCTACAAGTAAGCAAAATTAAGCCAGACCTCAGCGGGTCGCAGGCATAATACGGGGCGGCGCGCAGACTACTGTGCCCGCCCCGTTTCCATTTGTCCGACCGAATTGAAAGCGCCTACATGATGAAACCTACCAAATCCAGCCTGGCCGCCGCGCTGCTGGCTGCGTTTGCCTTCCTGCCCCTGCACGCCGGCGCCGGCGTATTCGACGACGACGAAGCGCGCAAAGCCATCCTGGACCTGCGCGCCAAGGTCGACACGCTGGCGCGCGATGTGAACGCGCGCATCGACACCAAGTCCGACAAATCGAGCACGCTGGACCTGGTGAGCCAGAACGAGCTGACGATGCAGGAAATCGCCAAGCTGCGCGGCCAGATCGAAGTGCTGGCCAACGACCTGGCCAACGCCCAGAAGCGCCAGAAGGACTTCTACGTGGACCTGGACGCGCGCCTGCGCAAGCTCGAGCCGCACGAGGTGACAATCGACGGCAAGGCATCCCAGGTCGATCCCAACGAGCAGCAGACGTACGAAGCGGCCATGCAGCTGTTCAAGTCCGGCGACTACAAGACGGCCGGCGCGGCCCTGAGCGAATTCGTGCACCGCTACCCGGCATCGGGCTATGCGGCCAACGCCCAATACTGGCTGGGCAACGCCTACTATGCCCAGCGCGACTGCAAGAACGCCATCGCCGCCCAGCTGGTGGTGCTCAAGGCGTATCCGGACAGCCCCAAGGCGGCCGACGCCATGCTCAACATTGCCAGCTGCCAGACCGAGCTCAAGGACAAGGCGGCCAAGAAGACGCTGCAGGACTTGATCAAGCAATATCCCGACTCCAGCGCGGCGGCCACGGCCAAGGAGCGGCTCAAGGGCAAGTAAGCGAGATGGGGGATGGCTGTCCCCTGGCATGGCGGCGGATCAACAGAAAAGTCCGCCAGGCATTTGACAGGTTCGGCAGCGTCCCCTATAATCTCGCTTCTTTCGGGGGTCGTTAGCTCAGCTGGTAGAGCAGCGGACTTTTAATCCGTTGGTCGCAGGTTCGAATCCCGCACGGCCTACCAAGATTCATCAAAAAAGCCCACGAATTTCGGTTCGTGGGCTTTTTTGTTTTTGGTTGCGCTCTGGTTGCTTCGGAAAACAGCAACGAGCACGTTGCAGCACTACACCGAGTACCTCCCCGTCCCAATCTGTGCAACAACGCCCTTTTGTGACATCAGTCAAAGAACCTGGTCGGTCCGGCGCGACGCAATCCATCTGCCGTATAATTGCCCGATCATGAGTGAAAATTCATCCCCGATCGAATCCGAGTTCGCGACACCTGGAGAAGCCGAAGCCTACGATCGTTGGTTTCGGGCGAAAGTTCAAAAATCGCTTGACGATCATCGCCCGGCCGCTTCGCACGAGGAGGTGATGGCGGCACTCCGAAAAATCATCGAAACGAAGCGCGACATCAATGCTTCCGATCCGATGGCGAGCTGAAGCGCAGGTAGATCTGGCGACGATTCTCGCCTACATTGCGGAGCGCAACCAGCAAGCCGCATCCTACCTGTACACCGAGATCGATCGTGCCGTCTCGCAACTTCCGCATCACCCCTATCTATACCGCATGGGCCGGGTAGCGGATACGCACGAAATGGTTGTCCATCGAAACTACGTCGTCGTGTACCGCGTTAACGCGGGTGCGATAGAAATTCTTTCCGTCATCCACGCACGGCAGCAGTATCCATGATCGATTTCAGCGACGTTGTCCAAATACCTAAAATCGTTACCGAAATGGGCATCTGGTCTCTGGCCGGGGCTGGATGCGCCGGGGCTGAACACAAGCGAATTCGGTCCGGCCCAGCATCGCCAGGGGCGAATAAATCGCTTAGGACTAGCACCATTCAGATATAATCCGGGCAGAGCAACGGCATGCCGCTTGGCCCTGCCTCGATAAGCGGCCCCAATGGGAGAAACGCATCCCTGCTTCGCAATATTTTTTCGCTTGATCGCAGGTCTGCAACCCGCACGGGCCACCAAGAATTCAGTAGTACGAAAAAAGCTTATCCGTCACGGCGCATAAGCTTTTTTTAATCCCCCTCCTCCACCTGTAGCCCCACGAAAGAAATTCATGAAAAAGACCGGAATGGCAAAAAGCGACGCCAAGAAACTGATGGGCAAAATGGTCGCCCCCGGCGCCGAATTCGGCAAGACCGTGGCAACTGTCGATCGCCGCGAACAACGCCGCCTCGACCAGGCAGCCGGTCTGGTCCCCTTCGCCACCAAGCTCAACGCCGAGCTTGTCGCCCAGCTCAATGCGCTGGCAAGCGAACAAGGCACGGACGTCGGCACCGTCGTCACGACGCTGTTGCAAAAGGCGCGCGCGAGCTGAATCCAAATCGCGTAAGGCCAGCCAAGACAAATCAGAAAAGGCCCACGAATTTCGGTTCGTGGGCTTTTTTGCTCTTGGCCGCTCGCACGTCGAACCACTCCAATTGCAAGCCAACCCGATCCATGGGTCCGAACTCCGCAGCCCTTGATCAAGGCAGCTGCCTCGCAACATGAACTTCGTTATCCTCGCATGATTCTGCGGCGCCTATCGGAGGAAGCATGGCGACTGGCGCTCTCCCGGGTTTTGCAAGCGGCCCTGGCGCGCCGGGATATGTGACAATAGGTGCGTTCGTCGGAGGTGCTCTGGCAGTCTTCGGCGCTGGTCATATTTGGTAGAGCAAGCGCGTGAAACTACTTTCGACCTCAGAATTCGCGGCACGGCTGGCGTCACCCTACTCGGATGCGGCCTTGGCGTCTTCCGAGCTGCTGATGGATGGCAAGCCCACCGGCCTGATCGTGACTGGAGCGGTGCTGGAAGCGGCCCTGGAATGGCAGGGCTGTCGCATCGCCTTCCTCACCGATGACATCCCTTTCGAAGACATGCTGCGAATTTATATGTTCGATGCCAACATGACATTGGTCGATGCGGCAGTACTCGGGGCGATGTATTCCACCGGCGCGTTTGCTGAGTTGAGCCTGCAGCCCCCGGATGCGCTTACGTATCGCTTTTTCGGTGACACCGTCTGGCGCATGGTGCTGCTCGCTGAGCGGGAATTTGCCCTCCCCTTCCTTTCCGACCCGAGCGGTGCGAGTCGAAAATTCAAATTCTTCAGGCACTTCCGGATTGAAAGCGCCCGTCTCACGGCTCGTCTGGCTGGCCAGCGGAAGGCGTAAGACAGCTATCGTCTGGCTGACAGAACCCCTCGCTAAACCAGACCACCGTCTTAAAGCACCACAATTCGTTTAAGGTCAAACCACTCAGGACCGAAGCAACAATAATAGGCCAACGGAATCCTATGCCATGTTGCCGCCGCGTTTAACGCGGGGAAAGCCCGAATGAACGCGACCAAACGTTCCCTGTTGATGTCCTTCGCCGAGAAGTACAGCGTGCTGGTGATCAGTATGGTCAGCAGCATGATCATGGCACGGCTGCTGACGCCGGCCCAGATCGGCATCTTTTCGATCGGTGCCGTCGTGGTCGGTATCACCCAGCTGGTGCGCGATTTCGGCATCGGGCAGTACCTGATCCAGGAACAGGACCTGAACACTGAACGCATCCGCGCCGCCTATACCCTCACGCTGCTGATCGCCTGGACCATGGCCGCGCTGCTGGCCCTGGCCAGCTACCCGATCGCGGCTTTCTACGGCCAGCCCGGCGTCGGCAAGGTGCTGCGCATACTGGCGCTGAACATCCTGCTGATCCCGTTCGGCTCCATCACGTTGCCGGTGCTGCGCCGGCAAATGCGCTTCAGCGCGCTCTACTGCATCAACGTCGCCAATGCGCTGGCCAACCTGATCGTCTGCCTGGTACTGGTCAAACTGGGCTTCAGCTACCTGAGCCTGGCGTGGGCCGCCGTCGCCGGCAGCGTGGTGACGGTGCTGGTGAGCCTGCTGTTCCGTCCCGCCGACATGCCATGGGTGCCCGGTTTCAAGGGTATGCGCAAGCTGCTGGCGTTCGGGGCATATGCGACGGGCTCGAACGTGCTCGACGAATGCGGCGTCGCCGCGCCGGACATGATCGTCGGTAAGCTCATCGACGTGGCGGCGGTGGGCTTGCTCGGCAAGGCGCAGGCCACGCTGAATATTTTCAACATGCTGATCACGAAGGCGGTCACACCCGTGATCCTGCCGCTGTTTTCCGCCAGCGCCCGCGACGGCCACGACATGAAGCGGCTGTATCTGCAGACCATCGCCTACATGGCAGGGCTGGCCTGGCCGTTCTTTGCCGTGCTGGCCGTGCTGGCCACGCCGCTGATACGGTTGCTGTACGGGCAGCAGTGGGATGCCAGTGCGCCGCTGGTGCGCATCATGTGCGTCTCGGCTGCCGTGTTCTGCCTGTTCGGCATGGCGCGCGACCTGTTTGTCGCGATGGGCCAGGTGCGGCTGCGCGCGCAACTGGAGGCGGTTTCCGTGCCGCTGCGCATCGCCGGTATTATCGTGGCGGCGCCGTTCGGACTGGAGGCGGTGGCCTGGAGCATCACCGCGACGGCAATGTTGCGCTCGGCCCTGCTCTACCGCAGCCTGGCGGCCCTGACCGGCATGCGCTTGGCGGAACTGGGCCACAGCGTTGTGCGCTCGGCCGGCGTGACGCTGCTGGCGGTTGCGGGTCCGGCGCTGGTGATGCTGTGGCCGGGGTTCGCCGGCGCGCGGCCGGCCGTCCTGCTCGGCATGGCCGGCCTGGCCGCGCTGGCCAGCTGGGTGGCCGGGGTCGTTTTGCTCAACCATGAGATCAAGCCGGACCTGATGGCGGCGTCGCGCCAGCTCATGCGCCGGCTGCTGCCGAAACCGGCACAGCGCCAGGAGTAGTCATGCCGCTTCATTCCGTCATCATGCCGGTGTACAACGGCCAGGCCTATCTGGCGGCGGCGATCGACAGCATCCTGCATCAGACCTGCGCGGACCTTGAACTGATCATCGTCAACGATTGCGCGACCGACGATTCGGCCGCGATTGCGGCCGGCTATGCCGCACGCGATGGCCGCGTGCGCGTCGTGTCCACCGCCATCAATTCCGGCGCGCCGGCGCTGCCGAAAAACGTCGGGCTGTCGCTGGCGCGGGGCCAGTACATTTCCTTCTGCGACCAGGATGACGTGCTGCTGCCGGACAAGCTGGAACATGCCACGCGCATATTCCAGCGCCATCCCGATCTGGATATCGTCTTTGCGGACTTCGAACCGTTCGGCGCAGCGCTGCAGGCGCAGCCGGCTTACCTGGCGCGCCAGGCGTTCACGACGAAGGCGCAGGCCTACCTGGTGCCGCTCGGTGACGGGCTGTACCGATGCAGGAATTTTTGGGGTTGCATGGCGGGTGTGCACACGGGCATGAGCACGCAGACCATCGTGTGCCGGCGCGAAATCATCCTCGGCCAGCGTTTCGATGTCCGCTACCGCATATTGGACGATATCTCGTTGTGGTACCGCTTCGCGGAGACGGCGCGGATCGCCTTCCTGGACCGCACGGTGGCCCGGTACCGCCATCACGCCGCAGCGCTGACGACCGACGACGACTTGCTCGCGCGGGAAACGCTGGCCTTCCACAAGGAAAATTATTTTCGGCAAGCGCACCTGTTCAATGCCGCCGAGAACAGCCGTTACCGCGCCATGCTGGCCCGGTTCTGCATTCGCGTCGCTTCGCGGCCGGACATGACGAAACTGGAACGGCGCGCCCATCTGGCGCAATCCCTCATTTTTGATTTTCGTTTGCAAACGTTGCGCTGGCTGCTGCAAACATTTGCTTGATTGCGGCGTCCTGATGACAGCCGCGCCATGCCGCTCCTGCGCTCAGGCAAGCGGGCAGCACAGCAAGCCACTCTTGACCGATCAGTTATAACTGGCCAGGAGCAGCGTTCTCGCTCACTTGGCCGCTGCGGTGGCTTTAGGCTTGCGCGGGGCGCGCGGCTTTTTTGGCTTCTCGGCAACAACTTCTTCCTTGCCCTTCACGGCGTCGATCAGTGCAGCGCTGTAAGCGTTGCGCGCCGTCTGGGCGATGGCGATCAGCTGCTGGAGGCGGGCCAGTTCGCCATCCACGACCTGGATATTGGCCGCCTGCATTTTCGCGACATCGTTCAGTTTCTCGGAGGCGTAGGAAGTGCCGTTGATGGTGATGTATTGCGGTAAAGACATTATTTTCCTTGTTTATCAAATCCGGGGGTAAAAAGTCCCGGCAGGCCGCGATTGTATGTCTAACAAAAGCGGCTCGCAATGGCCGCGGCCGATCGGCCGCAGACTCCGCACGGTTTCGACAACATCTATAATTCAGCCCCGTCCAACATCCGGCCCCACCCCGTCCATGCCATCGACCCTCGCCGCGCCCGCCCACAGCGAACTGCTGATCAAGAAAAGCCGTTTCATCGCCTGCGTCCAGCCGATGACGGACCGGGCCGCGGCGCAGCAGGTGGTGGCGCAATTGAAGGCGCAACACCCAGCGGCCGCCCACGTATGCTGGGCCCTGCTGGCCGGCGGCCAGTCGGCGGCCGTCGATGATGGCGAGCCCAGCGGCACGGCGGGCCGGCCCATGCTCGATGTGCTGCGCCACCAGGACCTGGAAGGCGTGCTGGCCACCGTGGTGCGCTATTTCGGCGGCGTGAAGCTGGGCGCGGGTGGCCTGGTGCGCGCCTACACGGACAGCGTGGCGCAGGCGCTGTTGACGGCGCAGAAAGTGGCCATCATCAAACTGCGCACCCTGCATTGCGCCGTGCCCTACGCGCTGGAAGGCTGGCTGCGGCGCGAACTGGCCGGCGCCCAGGCACAGCTGCTGGAGGTGGCCCACGGCGACGCCGTCCGCTTCACCTTCAGCCTGCCCGACGATGCCGCCCCTGCCCTCGTCGCCCGGCTGGGCGAGGCGGGCAGCGGCCGCGTCGTCTGGCAGGATGATGATGCGGCGCCTCTCCTTGCCTGACGGCCGACCCGCAAGCATTACGCACCGTAACAGCCGGCATCGACCTTCCGTCGGGTCAAGCGCAGTCAAACCAGTACAAATCGGATATGCTTTGGTTTTTAACAACCGCGCTATGCTTGCTGGCCGTCGCCGCCGTGCATGCGCCATCACCCCGTCCGACCACCATGCCATCATTTCGCATCAGCACCGATCAGGCGGAACTAGACATTCCCCTGATCCATCAATTCCTCTCCGAGCAATCGACCTGGGCCATCGGCATTCCCCGCGCCACGGTCGAACGTGCGATCGAACATTCGCTCTGTTTCGGCGGCTACCTGGGCCAGGAGCAGATCGCGTTCGCCCGTGTCATTTCCGACTTCGCCACGTTTGCCAACCTGGTCGATGTATTCGTGCTGCCCGCCTACCGGGGCCGCGGCTGCAGCAAGGCCATCATGGAAGCCGTGCAAGACCATCCCCAGCTGCAGGGCTTGCGCCGCTTTACGCTGGCCACGGGCGACGCCCACGCTTTATATGCACGGTTCGGCTTTACCGCGCCATTACGGCCGCACACCTTGATGGAACGTTATTTCCCCGCCATCTACCAGCAATAGCCGATCACGTGGGATTACGGACGCCGCCAAGGCCAGCGGCATGCCGCCGTGCAGGGTCCGCCAAAGCCCGATAAAATGCCCGTTTGCTGTGCGCCGTCACAGCCGGGCCCGGTTACCAGCCGGCGCCTGCGCTCCGGCGGCGCGCTCGGTCACTCTACCCAACCGCGAATAAAGGCTGCCCATGGCACTGAACGTCATCCTCAATCTGCTGGCCGCGCTGGCCCTGCTCGGCTTCATGTACCGCCAGCAGCGGCAACAGGCCACCTTCACGGTGCGCGTGTTCACGGGCCTGGGCCTGGGGGTGGTGCTGGGCGCGGCCCTGCAAGCGATCTACGGCGCCAGCGCGCCGGCCCTGCAGACCACCAGCCAGTACCTGGACATCGTCGGCACCGGCTACGTCAACCTGCTGCAGATGATCGTCATGCCGCTGATTATGGTGTCCATCATTTCCGCCATCCTCAAGCTGCAAGGCGCCGCGTCGCTGGGCAAGATCAGCGTGCTGACCATCGGCACCCTGATGCTGACCACGCTGGTGGCGGCCAGCATCGGCATCCTGATGGCCAAGGCCTATGGGCTGAGCGCCGTCGGCCTCACTTCCAGCGCGGCCGAACTGGCCCGCGGCGAATACCTGCAGGGCAAGCTGGGTGCGGCCCAGGCCCTGTCGCTGCCCGGCATGGTGCTCAGCTTCATTCCCACCAACCCGTTCCTGGACATGACGGGCGGACGCAAGACGTCCACCATCGCCGTCGTCATCTTCTCCATCTTCATCGGCATTTCCGCCACCGGCATTCACGGCCAGAAGCCGGAAGCGTTCGCCTCGTTCCAGCACTTCATCCAGGTCGCGCACGCCATCGTCATGCGCATGGTGTCGCTGGTGTTGCGCCTGACGCCGTACGGCGTGTTCGCGTTGATGGCGCAGGTGGTGTCCACCTCCAGCTATGCCGACATCCTCAAGCTGATCAGCTTCGTGTTCGCCTCCTACAGCGCGCTGATCCTGATGTTCGGCGTGCACCTGGCCATCGTCGCGGGCACCGGCCTGCATCCGCTGCGCTACCTGAAGAAGGTGCTGCCGGTGCTGACTTTCGCGTTCACGTCGCGCTCGAGCGCCGGCGCCATCCCCATGAACGTGCAGACCCAGACCCAGCGCCTGGGCACGCAGGAAGGCATCGCCAACTTCGCCGCCTCGTTCGGCGCCACCATCGGCCAGAACGGCTGCGCCGGCATCTACCCGGCCATGCTGGCCGTGATGATCGCCCCCACCGTGGGCATCGACCCGTTCACGTTGCACTTCATCGCCCCGCTGCTGGCCATCGTCACGGTCGGCTCGGTGGGTGTGGCCGGGGTGGGCGGCGGCGCCACGTTCGCCGCCCTGATCGTGCTGTCGGCCATGGACTTGCCGGTGGCGCTGGCCGGCCTGCTGATCTCGATCGAACCGCTGATCGACATGGGCCGCACGGCCCTCAACGTCAGCGGCGCCATCACGGCCGGCACCGTCACCAGCCGCGTGCTGGGCCAGACCGACATGGCCATCTTCCAGCGCGACGGCGAACCGGCCGACGACGAGCGCATGGTGGCGTGAACTAGAAAAATTGCTACCCCAAAAAATGGGGACGTACCCCAATACCTCGATAAAAGGGGTACGTCCCCATTTTTCGTAGTCCCGCGATGAAAAAAGGCCCGCTTGCGCGGGCCCTTTTCGTTGTTGCTGCCGGGGGGACGGTCAGAACTTGTAGTTGTACGCTACGCCCAGCAGTTGCAGATGGGTCTTGTAGGTGCCACGCGTCGTTTCGCCGTTACCGGTGCAGGTCGGGATCAGCGGGTTGCAGTTGTTGGTGTAGCTGGTGCTGGCGTTCTTGAAGTCCAGGAAGCTGTAGGCCACGTCGATGGTCGATTTCGGGCTCAGCTTGTAGGCGGCGCCCAGCGACAGCTGGTAGCGGTCGCTGTCCGGCAGGGCCGGGTCGGTCAGGCCGGCGTTAGGCACTGGCGTCTCGTCGTAAGCCAGGCCGGCGCGCAGCGTCACGTTGTCGTTGTAGCGGTAGTTGGTGCCCAGCGCCAGGCGCACGGTGTTCTTCCACTGCTGGCGGATCACCAGGTCGCCTTCGACCGTGTTGGGGAACTGGATGTGCAGGTCGCCCAGGCGCGAGTTGCGGGTCCACGTCAGGTCGGCCATGCCGTCCCATTTCGCGTCGAACTGGTGGAATGCGTTCAGCGACAGGGTTTCCGGCGTGCGCAGCTTGACCATCGAAGCCGAGTTGGTGCGGTGGCCGCTGGCGGCCAGGATGTGGTTGACGATCTGGTCGCTCGTCACCATCGAGAAGTCCCACACGGCGTCGCCCGACAGCGAGTGCGCCACCGACGAACGGTAGGCGATGCCGAAGCGGGTGTTGGCGTCCATCGTGTACATATAACCGAGGTTGAAGCCGTAGCCCCAATCCTTGCCCGTGATGGAAGCGTGGGCGTCTTTGGCCGAACCCAGCACGGCAGGGTTGCCGCCCAGGGCGACGATGGTGCCGAGCAGCTGGGCGCGGGTGGCCGCTGCCGCCGGGCTGGACAAGGCGGCGATAGAACCGGGCACGTCCACCGCCTGACCCAGGTCGGCGTTGAAGTGTTCCGCCATGACGCCGAAACCGAAGGCATGATGTTCGTTCAGCTTGAACGAGGCGGACGGGTTCAGGGTGACCGCTTCCAGTTTCACGTCCGTCAGCGCGTAGCGGCCGGTCCAGGTGTTGCCGTAGTTGAGCTTGGCGCCGTACGGTACGAACAGGCCCAGGCCAACAGCCCACTGGTCGTTCACTTTCTTGCTCACGTACAGCGATGGCGCCGTCACGGAGTCCGGCGCATAGCCGTGCGCTGCCGTGCCGCCCGTGGGGGCGCCCGTGAAGTGGGTGGAGCCGGTGTCCTGGTAGGTCGAGTGCGGCACCACGACGGTGGCGCCCAGGTTCATTTGCAGGCCATCCAGGCGCGACAGGCCGGCTGGATTGTAGAAGATGGTCGATGCGTCATTCGCCTCGGCCGCGTTGGCGTCGGCCGTGCCTTCGGCCGCTACGCTTTGCGAACCGAAGCGGTAGCCGGAAGCCAGCGCGCTGGCGGACAGGGTGCTGAGGGCGGCGGCAATGATCAGGGGCAGGAATTTGTGTTTCAAGGTGGTCTCGCTTTGTAAGTAATGGCTAGTCGACGCCAGATTTTTCTACGACCGGCACCGTGACTGGGCCTGCACAGCGGGCATGGTGCTGGGTCGTTGGCAGCATACTACAGGCATAAAATATTAAAATAGAGTAACAATACTAATTACAACACATTGCGGCAAAAGCTTGCTAATAAAGCGAACGCGCCGCTTGCGCCAGCGCAAATGGCGCTCGCCATGAGAAAAGGACCCGCAGGTCCTTTTCCATGGTCACGATCAGTGCGCGTCGAGCGCCGTGCCGGGCGGCCCGGCCTTGCCGCCCCGTCCCAGCAGCTTGAGCACCGCCCACTTGAGCAAGCGGTACACCAGCCGCACGAACACCAGCGTCAGCAGCGCCTCCACCAGCGTCATCACCAGCGCCGGCACCGTGGTCCAGCGCAGCTCGCGACGGCGGAACTTGGCCAGCGCCCGGTCGCGGGCGATCTCGATGCTGTCGTAGAAGGTGGGTACCATCAACAACGTCAAAATGGTCGAGGTGATGGTGCCGCCGATGATGGCGATCGCCATCGGACTGTAGAACTCGCCGCCCTCGCCCAGCCCCAGCGCCACGGGGAACATGCCGGCGATCAGGGCGAACGTTGTCATCAGGATGGGGCGCAAGCGCATGCGGCCCGCATGCATCAGCGCGTCCTCGCGGCCGTAGCCCTCTTCCTCGCGCTTGCGGGCCGCGTCCAGCAGCAGGATGGCGTTCTTGGCCACCAGGCCCATCAGCATGATCACCCCGATCAGGCTCATCAGGTTGATGGTGCTGTGGGTCAGCAGCAGCGCCACCACCACCCCGATCAGCGACAGCGGCAGCGACAGCATCACGGCCAGCGGCGCCGTAAACGAGCCGAACTGCATCACCAGCACCAGATACATCAGGCCGATGCCCGACACCAGGGCCAGCGCCATGCGGCCGAACACTTCATTCATGTCCTTGCCGGCGCCGCCCAAGGCCAGGCCATAGCCGGGCGGGAAGTCGATCTCGTTGGCCAGCTTCATGGCGTCGGCCGTCAGCTCGCCGGCCGAGCGGCCCTGCACGTTGGCCGACACGGCGATGGTGCGCTTGCCATCCTTGTGCTTGATGGTGGACGGCCCCTTGCCCATGGTCACATGGGCGATCTGCTCCAGCGGCACCATCTGGCCGGTGCCGCCCACGGCGATCGGCAGGCGCTCGATGTTCTCGGCGCTGGTGCGGTCCTGTGGCGCCAGGCGCACGGCCACGTCGCGCGATTCGCCCGTCGGGTCGACCCAGTCGCCCACCTCGATGCCGGCGAACGCCACCCGCAGCGCCTGCGCCGCGTCGCCGGCCGCGATGCCCATGGAGTTGGCCAGGCCGCGGTTCAGTTCGATCCGCAGCTCATCCTTGGGATCCTGTTCCGACAGGCCCACATCGACCGCGCCTGGCACCTTGCGCAGCCGTTCCATGTAGGCATTGGTGATTTCCATCAGCTTGCGCGAGTCGGTGCCCGTGAATTCCACCTGCACCGGCTTGCGGGCGCCGTTGCTCAAGTCGTCGAGCACCGTGTATTCGGCCCCCACCAGGCCGGCCAGCTTGTCGCGCAACTGCTTGGCCACCTCGATGGCCGAACGTTTGCGTTCCGTCTTCTTGCCGATGTCGACATAGATACGGCCACCGCCGAGGTTGACGTAGCTGTTCGTTTCCTTGGTCTCGGGCAGGGAGCGGGCCAGTTCGGCCGCCTTTTCCATCTTCAGGCGTGAATACTCCAGGCTGCTCGACGACGGCGTGCGCACGTCGATGGCGATGGTGCCGAAGTCGGACGAGGGAATGAAGCTGAAGCCGCCCAGCTTGGCCTGCATGCCCAACGCCGCCACGAAGCTGACGATGGCGATCACGGCCATCGAACGGCGGTGGTGCAGCGCCCACGCGATCAGGTTGCCGTAGCGGTTGGCCTGATGGTCGAACCATTCATTGAAACGCTGCAGCACTTTTTCGACGCCCTTGCGGGGCGCCGTGTGGTGGTCCGGCGGGTCGCCCCAGAAGGCCGACAGCATGGGGTCGAGCGTGAACGAGATGAACAGGCTGACGGCCACCGAGCACGTCACCGTCAGCGCGAACGGCCGGAACCATTCGCCCGTGATGCCCGTCATGAAGGCGACGGGAATGAACACGGCCATGATGGAGAAGGTGGTGGCGGCCACGGCCATGCCGATCTCGGCCGTGCCTTTCAGGGCGGCCGTGCGGCGGTCGGCGCCCATCTGCATGTGGCGCACGATGTTTTCCCGCACCACGATGGCGTCGTCGATCAGCACGCCGATCGCCAGCGACAGGCCCAGCAGCGTCATGAAGTTGAGCGTGAAGCCGCACAGCCACACGCCGATGAAGGCGGCCAGCACCGAGGTGGGCAGGCTGAGGGCCGTGATCAGGGTCGAGCGCCAGGAATTGAGGAAGGCGTAGACCACGAAGATGGTCAGGGTGGCGCCGAACACCAGCGACTCGATCACGTTGTTAAGGCTGCTCTCGGCATCCTTGCCGTCATCCTGGGTCACTTCCAGCTGGGTGCCGGGCGGCAGTTCCTTGCGGATTTCCTCGACCACTTCGCGCACCTTGTCGGCCACCGTGACGGTGGACGCGTCGCGCGAGCGGATGATGGACATGCCCACGTTGGGCTTGCCCGAACGCACGCTCACGCTGTTCAGTTCAGCAAAGCCATCCTCGATGGTGGCCACCTGGGCCAGGCGCACCAGCTCGTCGCCATTGCGCTTGACCACCACTTGCTGGAATTCCTCCGGGTGCTCGATACGGCCCACCAGGCGGATGCTCTTCTCGTCAAGCTCGCCGCGCACCTTGCCCACCGGCGCATTGGTGTTCTGGTTGCGCAAGGCGTTGACGACGTCGCCCACCGACACATTGTATTCGCGCAGCTTTTCCGCCCGCAGCAGCACGCTCAGCTCGCGCTTGAGCGAACCGTCCACGTTGACGCTGGCCACGCCGTCGATGGCGCGGAAGCGGTCGGCCAGCTTGTCCTCGGCCAGGCGGGAAATGACGGCGTGGCTCTGGGTCTTGGACGACAAGGCCAGTTGCATCACGGGCTGGGCCGAGGGGTCGATACGCTGCAGGATCGGTTCGCGCATCTCCGTGGGCAGCTTGTAACGTACGGCCGCGATGGCGTTGCGGATCTCGTCGGACGCCTCGATCAGGTTTTTGCTGAAGGTGAACTTCAACAGGATGCTGGCCGAGCCTTCGGACGCCGTGCTGTTGGTTTCCGTCACGCCGGTAATGCTTTGCAGCGATTTTTCCAGGCGGTTGACGATTTCGCGCTCGACCGTTTCCGGCGACGCGCCCGGATACGGGATGTTGACCACGATGAAGGGGATTTCCACGTCCGGGTTCTGGTTGACGCGCAATTTCTTGAGCGCCATGATACCCAGGCACATCATGGCCACGATCAGCACGATGGTGGCAATCGGCCGCTTGATACTGAAATCGGATAAGAACATGGCTGGTTTTCCTTAGTTTTTCTGCTTAGTTCCCTTTGGCGGCCACGGCCGGCGAGGCGGCCGAGGCCACCGCCTTGGGCGCCGTCAGCTCGACCTTCTGGCCATCCTTGAAGCTGGAACCGGGCACGCGCAGCACCATGTCGCCGGCGGCCAGGCCGCTGACCACCTGCACCAGGCCGCTGCGCTCGTCGCGCGCGCCCAGGGTCAGCGGCACCTTGGCCAGGGTGTTGGCCTTGATGCGCCACACAAAATTGCTGTCGCCGGCCTGCACCACGGCCGTCGGCGGCACCATCAGGGTGGCTGCGGACTGGGCCTCGATGCGCCCTTCCGCATACAGGCCGGCCACGCGCGGCTGGGCCTGGTCGGCAAACTCCACCAGCACCTCGACCTGGCGCGTGATGGCGTTGGCGGCCGGATCGACGCGCTTGACCTTGCCGTTGAAGTGCTGGCCCGGATAGCCATTGACCCGGAACAGCACCGGCTGGCCCACCTTGACGATGCCGATCTTGTCGGCCGACACCAGGCCTTCGAAGCGCATGCTGGCCGGGTCGATCACCTTGATCAGTTCCTTGCCGATGGCGGCCGTGTCGCCGTTCGAGACCTTGCGCTCGCTGACGATGCCGTCGAACGGCGCGCGCACGCTGGTGCGGCCCAGCTGCTGGCGGGCCGACACCGACCTGGCGCGGGCCGCCGCCAGTTCGCTCTGGGCATTGTTGCGGCGGATTTCAGAGTCTTCCAGGGCCTGGGTCGACACCATGCCGGAGGCGCGCAGCGTCTTCTGGCGCTGGAAGGCGCGCTCGGCCTGCTCCAGGCTCTGGGCCGCGGCGCGGGTGGCCTCCTCGGCAGAATTGAGGCTGTCGCGGATGGCCGTCTCGTCCAGGCGTACCAGCACGTCGCCCTTGTGCACGGCTTCGCCGTTCTCCTTCAGCACTTGCAGCACCACGGCGCTCACCTCGGCGCGCAGGTCGGCGCGGCGCTCGGGCTGGATCGAACCGGTGATGACGGGGCCCGAGGCCAGCGCATTCGATTCCACCGTCAGCATGTCTTCCGGCGCGATCTGCAAGGTGACGGCCGGGCCCTTGGCAGCCGCCTCACCCTTACCCTTCCCCTCCGCCGCCGCCGTGGCCGAGGCGCTGGCGCCTGCTTTGTCCGGTGCCTTGGTGGACTTGCCGCAGGCGACCAGGACCGAAGCGACGGCGAGAGCAACTAAGGTTTTGCGCAACATATAAATCTCCGAGATAGATGAACGGCGGTACTGTTGGAATTTTATTAAAACTGCAAGGCGCAGAGTATCAACCAGCGCCGCGCGCGCGTCAATCGCACAATGGCTGGATTGCCGGTTTGGGCGGCTGGAACGCGGAATCGGCGGATGAACGGAGGGCGGGGTGAGAATTGGAGAGAGTGTGGCGGCCCGCCGGCTGGGGGCCGCCGGGCGCCGTCGGCGCGATCAGCCGCGGCCGAACAGGGCGAACACGACGTGTCCCATGGCAATGCCGGTGGCCAGGCCACCGCAGATTTCCACCACCGTGTGTCCCATGCGCTCGCGCAGCCAGCTGTGGCCGGCGTCGCCCTTGGCCAGGCGGTTGATGGCGGCCGCCTGCTTGCCCACGTGCTGGCGCAGGCTGTTGGCATCGATCACGACGATGAAGCACAGCGTGACGGCCACGCCGAACGCCGGATGGCCGATGCCCTCGCGCAGGGCGATCAGGGTCGCCATGCTGGACACGACGGCGCTGTGGTTGCTAGGGAAGCCGCCGTTACCCACCAGGTTGAACGCCCATTTGCGGGCGCGCACGCTGTTGATCAGGAACTTGATCGGGCCGACCGTGATCCAGGTCAGCAAGGGGGTAACGAGGTAAGCGAGGTCCATCGGTGTGTCCTTAATTAAGCGAGTCATGGTATGCCCGTCTGGGCGGGCTGGCGGCCATTATCGCAGATGGCTATGCTGTCTCCCAAGCAAGTAATATAAAATCGGGGGCTACGTCCCCCTCTTGAACACAGGAAGCCTCATGCAGCATTTCAAATTCTCGTTCGCCGTCACCGCCGTCCTGCTGGGCCTGGCCGCCTGGTGGGGCTACCACCACGGCGGCGCGGCCGGGGTGCTGCAAGCCGTGTGGATCGCGACCGTGCTGGGCGTGATGGAAGTGTCGCTGTCGTTCGACAATGCCGTCGTCAACGCCTCCGTGCTGCGGCACTGGAACCCGTTCTGGCAACGACTGTTCCTGACGGTGGGCATCGTGGTGGCCGTGTTCGGCATGCGCCTGCTGTTCCCGCTGCTGATCGTCGCCTTCGCCACCGGGCTGGGGCTGGTGGAAGTGTGGCACATGGCCACTGCCACGCCGGACGTGTACGCCGCCCACCTGACGGCCTCGCACGCCCAGGTGGCCGCGTTCGGCGGCGCCTTCCTGCTGCTGGTGTTCCTCAATTTCCTGTTCGACGAGGAAAAGGAACTGCACTGGCTGGGCTGGCTGGAAAAGAAAATGGGCCAGCACGGCACCGACAGCCTGGCCGTGCTGCTGGCCCTGCTGGCCGTGTTCGCCTGCATGGCGGTGGCCGGTCACGAGGAAAAATTCGGCGTGCTGACGGCCGGCGTGACGGGCGTGGCCGTGTACCTGGCCGTGCACTGGATCAGCACCCTGCTGGAAGAAGAGCCGCAGCCGGACGACGACAGCGACGCCACCGAGACGGGAGTGGAAGCGGTGGGCGCCGGCGCGGCGGCGCTGGCCCTGTCGGCGGCGGGACGGGGCGGCATCGGCGCCTTCCTGTACCTGGAAGTGCTGGACGCCTCGTTCAGTTTCGACGGCGTGATCGGCGCGTTTGCCATCACCAGCGACGTGGTGGTCATCATGCTGGGGCTGGCCATCGGCGCCATGTTCGTCCGTTCGCTCACCGTGTTCCTGGTGCACAAGGGCACGCTGGACGAATTCGTCTACCTGGAACATGGCGCCCATTACGCCATCGGCATCCTGGCCCTGATCATGCTGGCCAGCGTCAAGTACGACATCCCCGAATGGTTCACTGGCCTGTCGGGCGTGGCCTTCATTGCCATCTCGCTGTGGTCGTCCATCCTGTACAAGCGCCGGCGGGAACGGTGAAGCACGCCGGCGGCCGGCGCAAGCGCAGGCCGTCCGGTGATAAGATTGCAAACCTTGCCTTCACCCTAACGCGACACCCATGACCACATCCAAACGCATCCTGCTGTCCTTCACCGCCCTGGTGGGCGCCGCCGTACTGCTGTTCTGCGCCTACACGTGGATCACGCTGCACCTGACCTACTCGGAAGGCGAGCGGGCCGGCTTCCTGCAAAAGTTCTCCAAGCGGGGCTGGGTCTGCAAGACCTGGGAAGGAGAAATCCTGATGACATCCATGCCGGGCGCCATCCCGGAAAAGTTTGAATTCAGCGTACGCGACGACGCCGTCGCCCAGCAACTGCTGGCCGCCACCGGCAAGCGCGTGCTGCTCACCTACGAACAACACAAAGGCGTACCGACGGTCTGCTTCGGCGAGACAGAGTACTACATCGCCAAAGTCCAGATCAGCCAGTAAGGCCCCGCCCAAGCCAAAGAAAATGGGGTCACTAAAAATGGGGACGTACCCCATTTCTGATGAATTGAGTTGCGTGCCCACTCACTTCGCAGGGTGAGCAAAAAATGGTGCGCGCTTCCAATTGTGATGGAAAAAGAGGAACGAAAAGGGGTACGTCCCCATTTTAGAGAAAAGGGGTACGTCCCCATTTTCTCGCATTTCTGTTTGGAGGCTGCGGCGCTGCCTGCCTGCCTGGATTGCGTCTCGATTGAACCGGCCCTTAGCGGGCGCGCCAGACGGCGCCCACCGTTTCCACTCCCTGGGTCAGGCGGCCGATGACGTCGCGGGCGATGCTGGCCGATTGCTCGCGCTCCTTGCGGGCACGGGCTGCGTCCAGCGAGGCGACGCGGGCCTGGGCTTCGGCTTGCTGGCAGACGCCCTGCTCCGCTTCCACCTTCGCTTGCAGCGCGGCCAGCGCGTTGCGGGCCGCTTGCTGACGACGCGTTTCCAATTCCAGCAATTGCTGCTTGGCGGCCGTCATGGCGGCCGTGGTGTCGGCCACCTTGCGCTGCATGGCGGCGTGCGCCTGGGCTGCGGCCAGCAGCGCTTGCTGTGCCTGGGCCTTGTCGGCGGCGGCCAGGCGGGCCGCGTGCTCGGCTTGCTCGCGCTGGCGCATCGCTTCCAGCTCGGCCTGCTCCGCCTCGGCACGGGCGCGCGCTTCGGCCGCGACTTGCTTTTCCGCTTCCAGGCGGCCGGCGATGGCCTTGGTGGCGCGCGCTTCGGCGGCCGTGGTCTGGCGCTGCTGGGCCAGCTTCTGGTCGATCAGCGCCAGCGACTGGCGCTCCGCTTCCACAAATTCCTGTTCCGCCTGCAGCAGCGCTTGCGCGGCGGCGGCCTTGTCCTGCTCGACGCGGGCCCGCTCGGCCTGCACCGCGCCCAGTTCCACGGCCAGGCGGGCCTGCGCGGCCAGCGCCGTGGCGGCGGCGGCCTTCTGCTCCGCTTCCAGCGCCGTCTGCTCGGCCATCATGCGGGCCGCGGCCGTTTCCTGTTCGGCGGCGGCGGCCAGGCGCTGCTCGGCTTCATGCTGCTGGCGCAGCGCGGCGGCCTGGGCCTGCTCGGCGGCGATGCGGTGCTCGGCGGCGGCGGTGGCGACGCGCTCCACTTCCATCTTGTCCTTCATGGCGGCCAGCGCCTGCTGCTCGGCGCCGGCGCGGGCCTGCTCGGCAGCCAGCAGTTCGGCGGCGCGCAGCGCTTTCTGTTCGGCCAGCGCCTGGGCGACGCTCTGCGCTTCCACATGCTGGGCCAGCAATGCGATCTCGCGCTGCTCGGCCGCGTTCTGGCTGGCCGCCAGTTCCGATGCGGCGCGCGCCAGCGAGGCCCGTTCTTCGGCCAGCTGGGCCGCGCGCTGTTGCTCCAGGCTGTCGGCACGGGCGGCGTCGGCGGCCGCTTCATCGGCCGCCTGGCGCAGCTTGGCCTGGTCCAGCGCCTGGGCTTCCGCTTCCACCTTGGCCAGCGTTTTCAGTTCGGCCTCTTCCTCGGCCTGCACGCGTGCGTCGGCCACGGTGCGCAGCTGGCGGTCGACGGCGATACGGGCTTCGGTCGCCTGCAGGATGCGCGCTTCGGCATCGCGCCGGGCCTGGGCCGTAGTGACGGCCATCATTTCCAACCGTTCGCGGTGGATGGCGGCGTCGCGGATTTCCTTTTCCGTCTGCAGGCGCAGGTGCAGCGACTGGGCGGCGCTGCGCTCGGACTCGGCCTGGGCCAGCGCGATCTGTTCGCGCTCCTGCTCCAGGTGGGCCAGGGCCCGTGCTTCTTCCAGCGCGCGCACTTCGGCGGCGGCGCGGTTGAAGGCTGATTCCAGCGCGATCTTGTCGGCGCGCTCGCGCTGCATGGTCAGTTCCAGCGCTTCCGCTTCGGCTTGCGCCAGGTTCTGGGCCGTCTGGCGGGCGGCGTGGGCGTGACGCTCGCGCTCACGGGCCAGCGTGGCCATGCGGGCGTCCGCCTCGGCGATGCCCACCACCTCTTCTTTCGCGGCCTGCACGGCGGCCACGCGCTCGACGGCCTGCAAGCGGGCCTGCTCCGTTTCCACCTTCAGTTCCTCGGCGGCGCGGGCGGCCTGCTCGGCCAGTTCCGATTCGGCCGCCATCTGTTCGGAGGCGCGCTTGCGGCTCTCTTCCTCGGCCTTGGCGCGCTGTTCGGCGGCCAGGCGGATCTGGTTGTCCGCTTCGACCCGGGCCCGCAGCTCGGCCGTCTCCTGCTTGACCGCTTCCAGCCGGGCCACGCTGGCCTGGGCGGCGGCGCGCAGCGATTCCAGGCGGTCGCGGTTGGCGGCGATGGCATCTTCCGAAGCCTGGGCATTTTGCAAGGCGGCGGCGGCGGCGGCCGCATCCATGGCGGCGCGGTCTTCGGCCAGGGCGCGGGCGCGCGCTTCGGCGTGGGCCCGGCTCTCGGCGGCGCAGGCGGCCTTCGCTTCGGCCTCGACCCGGGCGATGGCTTCCTGGATGGCGCGCATTTCCAGCGCGGCACGTGGCGCTTGCGGCGAGGCGCTCATCTGGTCCTGTGCATGGGCTGCGTCATCGGCCGAAAATGCAACGGTGAGGGTGGCGCCTTCGCGCTGAGCCAGTTGTGCTTGCATGAGTGTTCTCGCTTTTCGCTGCGCCCCGGCACCAACCGGGACTTCTGAGTTGCCATTATCAAACATGGCCCGGACAAGCAGAACGGCAAGGAGAGCGGGAAATACCCGCTATTTCCCGCATATGGCGCATATGGAAGCGATATCAGATTTGTATCACAGGAAGGTTTCGATATGTTTTCCGACTTATGCGGCGCGCGATGACGCGCCGCGGTAGTCCCGGCTCACACAGGCCACAGGGGCGGTTCGTCCATCAGCGCCACCTGCTCGCGCAGCTCCAGGATGCGGTCCTGCCAGTAGCGCTGGCTGTTAAACCACGGGAAGGCGACCGGAAAGGCGGGATCGTCCCAGCGCCGCGCCAGCCAGGCCGAGTAGTGGACCAGACGCAGCGTGCGCAGCGCTTCCACCAGGTACAGCTGGCGCGTATCGAACTCGCAGAAGTCCTCGTAGCCGGCCAGGATGTCGCCCAGCTGGCGGACCTGCTCCTGGCGCTCGCCCGACAGCATCATCCACAGGTCCTGCACGGCCGGCCCCATGCGGCTGTCGTCGAAGTCGACGAAATGGGGGCCGGCGTCCGTCCACAGCACGTTGCCGCCGTGGCAGTCGCCGTGCAGCCGCAGCTGGGCGATGTCCTGGCCGGCCCGGTCGTAGCAGCGGCGCACGCCGTCCAGCGCCTGGTCCACCACGCTGGTGTAGGCGGCCAGCAGCTCGGGCGGGATGAAGCCGTTGGCCAGCAGGTAGTCGCGCGGTTCGGTGCCGAAGGTGCCGATATCGAGGCTGGGCCGCTCAGCATAAGGCTTGAGCGCGCCGACGGCGTGGATGCGGCCGATGAAGCGCCCCGCCCACTCCAGCACGGCCGGGTCGTCCAGCTCGGGCGCGCGCCCGCCGTGGCGCTCGAACACGGCGAAACGGAAGCCCTGGTACTGGTGCAGCGTCCTGCCGTCCAGCGCCAGCGCCGGCACCACGGGAATCTCGCGCTCGGCCAGTTCGGCCGTAAACGCGTGCTCCTCCAGGATGGCGGCGTCGCTCCAGCGTGCCGGCCGGTAGAACTTGGCCACCAATGGCGCGCTATCCTCGATGCCCACCTGGTAGACCCGGTTCTCGTAGCTGTTGAGCGCCAGCAGGCGGCCGTCGCCGCGCAGGCCCACGCTGTCGAGCGCGTCGAGCACGCAATCCGGGCTCAGGTCGGAAAAGGGATGGTGGGCGCGGGCGCCGGAGGGGTCGTCGGTATGCATGCCGCCATTGTACGTGGCCGCGCCCTGCCCGGCGCAAACAAGTGGGCAGCGCGCCGCCGCGCAGCGTATACTGTCGCCTTCAACCATATAAAAAGAGCTAACCATGCAACTCGATCAGCCACTGAGCGAAAAAGAATTCGACGAATTAGACAATTTCCTGCTGTCCGACCGCAGCCCTGAAGATGCGATGACGATGGACACCCTGCACGGCTTCCTGACGGCCATCGCCATCGGCCCGGAGCCCATCATGCCGGCCGAATGGCTGCCCAAGATCTGGGGCCAGGATGGCAAGGACGTGCCCAAGTTCAAGAACGCGAAGGAAGAGGAACGCATCGTCAACCTGATCATGCGCTTCATGAACGAAGTGCTGGTGACGTTCGAGGTGGCGCCCAAGGAATTCGAGCCGCTGTTCGTCGAGCACGAGCACGAAGGCCAGACCCTGATCGATGCCGAAGCGTGGTGCTGGGGCTTCTGGGAAGGCATGGAACTGCGCCCCGGTTCGTGGAACGAGATCTGGGATTCGGAAGTGGCCGACCTGATGCGCCCCATCTACCTGCTGGGCGCCGACGAGATCGAGGAAGAGGAACTGCCGCTGGTGGAAGACCCCGTGCTGGCCCACAAGCTGGGCGTGGAACTGGAAGCGAACCTGCCGGCCATCCACAAGTTCTGGGTGCCGCGCCGCAAAGCGCCGGTGGCCACCATCAAGCGCGAAGAGCCGAAAGTGGGCCGCAACGACGACTGCCCTTGCGGCAGCGGCAAGAAGTACAAGAAGTGCCACGGCGCCGCCGAATCGGGCGCCGAGTAAGCAGCAAGACCATCGGCCCGTCATCACGGGCTGATGGCAGTGGCGCATTGCTGGCCGCGCAGGGCCGGCGACGGGGCGGACAGCCGCCCGCCCCTCTTTTCAGGCCGCCGCGCCCGACGCCGGTTCCGGCAAGCTCAATCCAAACAACTCGCGCAACACGTCCGCCCGCTCCTCGGGCGCCACGCTGCGCTGCGCCAGCTGGCCGTGCGTGACGGTCTTGAGCGTATCGCCCAGCAGAATGGAACGGCCGTCGGCCCGGTGCTGCACCAGAAGCAGCATCTTGACGAAGATCGATTCCGGATGGGTCGAGTTCAGGTAATTGGCCGGCATGAAGTCGATCCACTCCTGGTGCGACAGGTCGAAGCCAAACTGGTTCTGCCACTCCCCGCCCACCCTGGCCTGGACCAGGAATTCCCGCTCGTTCGGTTTGCTCAGCATGAAAACATCATCGTCCTGCACCAGCTCCGTGTCGAGCAGGTCCAGCCGCACCGGGGCGCGGATGCCGTAGCTGCCGAAACCGAGGTCGCACAGCCACTGCACGCCATCGAGCGTGACGACGATGACCATGTGGGTGCGCGGGCGCCGGGCCGGATAGAACATGGGCCGGGCCGCCACCAGCTGGTAGGGCACGCCCAGCGCCTGCAGGGCCATGGCGAAGATGCCGTTGACTTCGTAGCAATAGCCGCCGCGGCGGCGCGCCACGATCTTGTCCACGATCTCTTCCGGCACCAGCGACACGATCTTGCCGGCCTGCACGTCCAGGTTCTCGAACGGCACCGAAAACAGCTGGTGCCGCATGAGGGCCGTTACCGTGGCCAGGTCGGCCTGGGCCTGCCCGGCGTAGCCGATGCGGTCCAGATAATCTTGCAATACAAAATTCTCAGCATGCATAGGCTCACTCTGGGTAATGACGGGCGTTTTGCAACGACCGCTTACAGTTTGATGAAATGTTCGCGGTAATACTTGAGCTCTTCGATCGACTCGATGATGTCGGCCATGGCCGTGTGCTTCTGGTGCTTCTTGAAGCCGGACACGATCTCGGGCTTCCAGCGCTTGCACAGTTCCTTCAGGGTCGACACGTCGACGTTGCGATAGTGGAAGAACGCTTCCAGCTTGGGCATGTAGCGCACCATGAAGCGGCGGTCCTGGCCGATGGTGTTGCCGCACATGGGCGACTTGCCGGCCGGTACCCACTGCTTGAGGAAGGCGATCAGGTCCGCCTCGGCCTGGCCTTCCGTCACGGTGGACGCCTTGACGCGCTCGGTCAGGCCGGAACGGCCGTGGGTGCCCTTGTTCCAGGCATCCATCTTGTCCAGCGTTTCGTCGCTCTGGTGGATGGCGAACACGGGACCTTCCGCCAGCACGTTCAAGTGCATGTCGGTGACGACGACGGCCACTTCGATGATGCGGTCGGTATCCGGCTCCAGGCCCGTCATTTCCATGTCGACCCACACCAGATTGAGCTCGTTGGGACGCTGGGGCGCTGGGGTGACACCTTGGGTTGCTGCGAAGTCGGTAGCTTGTGACATAATTCTCTCTTGGCGAAATCAATCCGCCATTTTCTCACAGGCCCAGCATGTATTCACTCGCGTTTTCGATTTTGTTTGTTTCCTTCCTCGTTTTGACGCTGGCACTGCGCTTCTGGCTCGCCTCGCGCCATATCCGCCATGTGCTGCGCCACCGCGCCGCCGTGCCGGCCGAATTCGCCCAGACCATCCCGCTGGCGGCCCACCAGAAGGCGGCCGATTACACGGTGGCCAAGACCAAGTTCGGCCTGCTGGGCCTGATGGTCAACACGGTGGTGCTGGTCGGCTTCACGCTGCTGGGCGGCCTGCAGGCGCTGTCGGTGGCCGTGTATAAGCACACGGGCCCCGGCATGACTTACCAGCTGGCCCTGCTGGCCGGCTTCGCCCTCATCACGGGCCTGATCGACCTGCCGTTCGACTACTACAAGCAGTTCGGCATGGAGCAGCGTTTTGGTTTTAACAAGATGACGCCCGGCCTGTTCTTCGCCGACATGTTCAAGGGCGTGGCGCTGGGCGCCGTGATCGGCCTGCCGCTGGTGTGGGTGGTGCTGACCCTGATGGACAAGGCCGGCGACCTGTGGTGGCTGTACGCCTGGTTCGTGTGGAGCGGCTTCCAGCTGCTGATGATGGTGCTGTTCCCCACCGTGATCGCGCCCCTGTTCAACAAGTTCACGCCGCTGGCCGACGAAGCGCTCAAAGCGCGCATCGAAGGCTTGATGGCGCGCGTGGGCTTCGCCTCCAAGGGCCTGTTCGTGATGGACGGCTCCAAGCGCAGCGCCCACGGCAACGCCTATTTCTCCGGCTTTGGCGCCAACAAGCGCATCGTGTTCTTCGACACCCTGCTGGCGCGCCTGGCGCCGCAGGAAATCGAGGCCGTGCTGGCGCATGAACTGGGCCACTTCAAGCTCAAGCACATCATCAAGCGCATCGCCATCATGTTCGCCCTGTCGCTGGCCTTCCTGGCCCTGCTGGGCTACCTGAAGACCCAGCTGTGGTTCTACACGGGCCTGGGCGTGGATCCGCTGCTGCTGCCGGGCCAGAACAGCGACGCCATGGTGCTGCTGCTGTTCATGCTGGTGCTGCCCGTGTTCACCTTCCTGCTGGGGCCACTGACTTCGCTCAGCTCGCGCAAGCATGAATTCGAAGCGGACGCCTTCGCGGCCCGCCACACGGACGCGCGCGACCTGGTGTCGGCCCTGGTCAAGATGTACGAGGACAATGCCTCCACCCTGACGCCGGACCCGCTGCACTCGGCCTTCTACGATTCGCACCCGCCGGCCAGCGTGCGCATCCGCCAGCTCAAGCTGGCCGCCTGATGGAGCACACCATGCCCACCACCGCCGACCTGCTGCAAACGCACTGCGCCCACACCACGGCCGCGCTGGCCGAAGACGACGCCACCGCCCTGCTGGCCCGGATTCCCGGCTGGCGGCTGGATGACGGCCGGCTGTGCCGCGACTTCCCGTTCGCCGACTATTACCGCACCATGGCCTTCGTCAACGCGCTGGCCTGGCTCAGCCACAACGAAGACCACCATCCGGAACTGACCGTGACCTATAACAACTGCCGGGTACGCTACCACACCCACTCCGTCAACGGCGGCCACGGCGGCCTGTCCCTGAACGATTTCATTTGCGCGGCCAGGGCCGGCGCCCTGGTGCAGGACGCGGCGGCGCAGGACCAGGCGGTGCGCGCATGAGCCGCGCCACCACCACCGGCGCCACCATCATCGCCGCTCACGGCCGCCACTACCTGGCCGACGCGGACGGCCTGCGCCTGCAGTGCGTCACGCGCGGCAAGAAGACCAACGTGGCCGTGGGCGACCGGGTGCAGGTCACGCTGACCTCGCCCGACCAGGGCGTGATCGACAGCATCGATGAGCGCCAGACCCTGCTGTACCGCTCCGACCAGTACAAGTCCAAGCTGCTGGCGGCCAATGTGAGCCAGCTGTTCATCGTGGTGGCCACCGAGCCGGGCTTTGCCGACGACCTGGTGTCGCGCTCGCTGGTGGCGGCCGAGGCGGCCGGCATCACGGCCCGCCTGATCCTCAACAAGACAGACGTGACGGCATCGCTGGCCAAGACGCGCGAGCGGCTGCAACCGTACGCGGCGCTGGGCTATCCGGTGCACGAAGTGTCGGCCAAGGGCCGGCCCGAGGAAACCGTGGCCGCCCTCACGCCCCTGCTGGCGGGCCAGTCGTCGATCCTGATCGGCCAGTCCGGCATGGGCAAGTCCTCGCTGATCAACCTGCTGGTGCCGGACGCCGACATCGCCGTGCGTGAAATCTCCGCCGCGCTCGACACGGGCAAGCACACCACCACCTTCACCCGCCTGTACCAGCTGCCGGCGCTGGGGCCCGGTTCGTCCATCATCGACTCGCCCGGCTTCCAGGAGTTCGGCCTGTACCACCTGAGCGAAGGCATGCTGGAGCGGGCCTTCGTCGATTTCGCCCCCTATCTCGGCCATTGCAAGTTCTACAACTGCCGGCATCTGATCGAGCCCCAGTGCGCCATCCTGGCCGCCGTGGAGGCGGGCAAGATCGCCCGCATGCGCCACACGCTGTACGGCCAGCTGCTGCACGAGTCGGCGCAAACGCTGTATTAAAAACAATCGCGTTACCAGTTGCACAAATCCCGTCACTAAGGATTACAATTCCGTGAGGCAATGAAACGCCGGCTTGCCGGCGCCACTTGTGACGCGCCGGCCCGCCGGCGCCTGTCCCCACCTGTCCGAGGTAGACGATGGAAATGTTCGTGGTCGACGAAGCGGTAGCGCAATGGGAAACGGCCCTGCTGCCGCTGCGCGGGGCAGTGCGCCTGGCGCCGCTGGTGCGGCTGGCCTGGCACTTGCGCCAGCGCGACCCGGCCCGCGCCGCCGCCCTGGCCGACGAAGCCGAAACCCTGCTGCCGGACGCCGCCACCGATGCCGAACACGCCCGCGCCTGCCTGGCACGGCTGCAACTGGTGCGCGGCGAGCACCTGTGGCTGCAGGGCGAACTCGACCATGCCGAGGCGCTGGCCAACGCCGCCTACGCCGAGCTGTGCGCCCAGGGCGAACTGGCCGGCTGCGCCGACGCCCACTGGCTGCGGGCCTGGATCGCCATCGACCGCGGCGACCATGACCGCTGCGACGATGAACTGGCGCTGGGGCTGGCGGCGGCCCGGCGCGCCGGCGACAGCCTGCGCGCCACGGTGATGGAGGCGACCATGGCGCGCTGGGACGTGCTGCGCGACACGCGCGCCGCCCGCCAGCGCTGGGATCCCCATCTGACCCCGCTGCGCGAGCGCCAGCCGCCGGCCGCGGCGGCCTGGATCAGCGACTTCCTGGGCCTGGCGGCCAGCCTGTCGAGCGATTTCGGCACGGCAGCCGGCCACTACATCCAGTGCTACGAGACGGCCCTGCAGACGGGCCAGCTGCGCGCCGCCATCACGGCCGCCACCAACATCGGCGAAGACTTCACCAACCTGAACGACCACCACTCGGCGCTGGAATGGATGCAGTGCGCGCTCGACCTGGCCCGCCCCACGGGCTGGCCGCGCAGCGTGGGCGCGTGCATGATGCACACGGCCGACACCATGCGCCGCCTGGGCCGGCTGGACGCGGCCGAGGAACTGCTGCAGGAAGCGCTGGCCATCCTGGCGCCCCTATCGGGCGCGCGCAGCTACGCGGTGGCGCTGCAATACCTGGGCGAACTGGCGCTCGACAAGGGCGACTACGGGCGCGCGCTGGACACCTTCCGCCGGCTCGAACAGCGGGGCGACGCCCTGCGGCAGGCCGACTTCCAGACCGTGTCCCGGCGCGGCCAGGCCCACGCCCTGTGCTTCCTCGGCCAGGATCAGGCGGCGCTGGCCACGGCGCAGCAGGCCGTGGCGCTGGCGGCGGCCCAGGCCAACGCCTACCACCACATCGCCGCGCTGCGCGTGCTGTCCCTGATCCACACCGAGCACCGGCTGCCGGCGCCGGACGGCATGACGGAGCTCAACGCTACCCTGCACTATCTGCACCAGGCGCTGGCCGTGGCCTCCACCATCGACGGCTACACCCTGCCCGGCGACCTGCTCGAGGCGCTGGCGCGCGAGTACGCCCAGGTGGGCAGCTACGCCCAGGCCTACGAGGCGGCGCTGGCCGCCAGCGCCGCGCGCGACAAGACCCACAGCCAGGAGGCCACCAACCGCGCCATCGCCATGCAGGTACACCACCAGACCGAGCACGCGCGGGCCGAGGGCCAGCACCACCGCGAACTGGCCGCCTCCGAGGCGCGCCGGGCCGAAGTGCTGCAGCAGACCAGCGACACGCTGGAACGGCTGTCGGCCATCGGCCAGGAGATCACCACCCACCTGGACGTGGAAGCCGTATTCCAGGCGCTGGACCGCCACGTGCACGCCCTGCTGCCGGCCGACACCTATGCCGTCTACCTGACCGATCCCGGCGGCGCCACCCTGAGCCGCGCCTTCGGGGTGGAGGCGGGCCGGCCGCTGGCCACCAACACCATCGCCCTCGACCATCCGCATGCCCACTCCGTGCGCAGCCTGCGCGAGCGGCGCGAAGTCTATATCGAGCACGTGCCCAGCGAGACCCACGACACCCGCACCCCCGGCACCCTGCCCAGCATGTCGGCCCTGTTCGCGCCCATGCTGGTGGGCGAGCGGGCGCTGGGCGTGATGACGGTACAGGCGCTGCGCCCCGGCGCCTACGGCGCGCGGGAACGGCTGATCTTCCGCACCCTGTGCGCCTATGGCGCCATCGCCATCGACAACGCCCAGGCCTACCGCCAGTTGAAAGATGCCCAGGCCCAGCTGCTGTCGCAGGAAAAGCTGGCCGCCCTGGGTTCCCTGATGGCCGGCGTGGCGCATGAACTGAACACGCCGATCGGCAACAGCCTGCTGATCGCCAGCACCCTGGCCCAGAAGACGGAGCAGCTGGAACGGCAGATGAACGGCCCCGGCCTGCGCCGCTCCGACCTGAGCGCCTATGTGACGGACGCGAAAAAGGCGTCCGAGCTGGTGATGCGGGGCCTGACCAGCGCGGCCGACCTGGTCAACAGCTTCAAGCAGGTGGCCGTCGACCGCACCACCGAGCAGCGCCGCATGTTCAACCTGCAGCAGGTGGCGCACGAGCTGATCGCCACCATGATGAACCGCATCCGCGCCTCCAGCCACGGCATCGCCTCGGAGGTGCCCGAGCACATCGCGCTCGACAGCTATCCCGGCCCGTTCGGCCAGGTGATCGCCAACCTCATCAACAACGCCCTGCTGCACGCCTTCAGCCGCGGCCAGACGGGCAGCATGTGGCTGCGCGCGGCCACCCCGGTCGAGGGCCGGGTGCTGGTGCTGTTCGGCGACAACGGCAACGGCATCGCGCCGGAACACCTGTCGCGCATCTTCGACCCCTTCTTCACCACCAAGCTGGGCCAGGGCGGCAGCGGGCTGGGCTTGTCAATCAGTTACAACATCGTCACCTCGCTGCTGGGCGGCCAGATCAGCGTGGCCAGCGGCGCCGACGGCACCGTGTTCACGCTCGACCTGCCCCTGACGGCGCCCCAGCACGACGCCGCCAGCGCGCCGCGCATCTACCATTGAGCAGCGGCGCGGCGGCCCGCGCGGCAAGCGCCTGCCCGGCGCCGCGCCGCTAACCTGTATAGACAGCATAATCTGCCGCCGTTAGGCCGTTTCGCCAAATTCCCTTTATAATTGATTTGCTGTGCTGGCCGCCCGGGCACATCGCCCCGCGCCCACGCCCCTATCCGTTGTGACTCGCCGTGACTATGTCTAACCAAAAAACGATCAAACACTATCTGCAGTTTTCCGACTTTACGCTGGCCGAATACGAGTACGTCATCGAGCGGGCGCACCTGATCAAACGGAAATTCAAGAACTACGAGATCTACCATCCCCTGATCGACCGCACCCTGGTGATGGTGTTTGAAAAGAATTCGACCCGCACCCGCCTCTCGTTCGAGGCCGGCATGCACCAGCTGGGCGGCGCGGCCATCTACCTCAACACGCGCGACTCCCAGCTGGGCCGCGGCGAGCCGGTGGAAGACGCCGGCCAGGTCATGAGCCGCATGTGCGACATCATCATGGTGCGCACCTTCGGCCAGGACATCATCGAGCGTTTCGCCGCCAACTCGCGCGTGCCGGTGATTAACGGCCTGACCAACGAACACCACCCCTGCCAGGTGTTCGCCGACATCTTCACCTTCTACGAGCACCGCGGCCCCATCACGGGCAAGACCGTGGCCTGGATCGGCGACGCCAACAACATGCTGTACTCCTGGCTGCAGGCGGCCGAAGTGTTCGGCTTCCACGTCAACGTGTCCACCCCCAAGGGCTACGACATGGACATGTCGCTGGTGTCGACCGACCGCTACACCCTGTTTGCCAACCCGTCCGACGCCTGCGAAGGCGCGCACCTGGTCAACACCGACGTCTGGACCAGCATGGGTTACGAGGCCGAGAACGCGGCCCGCATCGCCGCCTTCGACGGCTGGATCGTGGATGGCGCCAAGATGGCGCGCGCCGCGCCCGACGCCCTGTTCATGCACTGCCTGCCGGCCCACCGCGGCGAGGAAGTGGCGGCCGAAGTGATCGACGGCCCGCAGTCGGTGGTGTGGGACGAAGCCGAGAACCGCCTGCACATCCAGAAGGCGCTGATCGAATACCTGCTGCTGGGCCGCATCGACAGCAAAGAATAACCGTAGAACCGTAGATTGGAATCGAAAATGAGCGACATCAAGAAAGTAGTCCTGGCCTATTCGGGCGGACTCGATACCTCCGTCATCCTCAAGTGGCTGCAGGATAACTACCAATGTGAAATCGTCACCTTCACGGCCGACCTGGGCCAGGGCGAAGAGCTGGAGCCGGCACGTGCCAAGGCGCTCAAGTTCGGCATCAAGCCGGAAAACATCTACATCAACGACGTGCGCGAAGAGTTCGTGCGCGACTTCGTGTTCCCCATGTTCCGCGCCAACACCGTGTACGAAGGCGAATACCTGCTGGGCACTTCGATCGCCCGTCCGCTGATCGCCAAGCGCCTGATCGAGATCGCCAACGAGACCGGCGCCGACGCCATCTCGCACGGCGCCACCGGCAAGGGCAACGACCAGGTGCGCTTCGAGCTGGGCGCCTACGCACTGAAACCGGGCGTGAAGATCATCGCCCCGTGGCGCGAATGGGACCTGCTGTCGCGCGAAAAGCTGCTCAAGTATGCGGAAGACGCCGGCATCGAGATCGACATGAAACACAAGAAGGGCGGCGCGCCCTATTCGATGGACGCCAACCTGCTGCACATCTCGTTCGAAGGCCGCCACCTGGAAAACCCCAGCGCGGAAGCGGAAGAATCGATGTGGCGCTGGACCGTGAGCCCGGAAGCGGCGCCCGACGCGCCGGAATACCTGGACATCGAATACGAAAAGGGCGACATCGTGGCCCTGAACGGCGTGCGCCTGTCGCCGGCTGCCGTACTGACGGAACTGAACCGCCTGGGCGGCAAGCACGGCATCGGCCGCCTGGACCTGGTGGAAAACCGCTACGTGGGCATGAAGTCGCGCGGCTGCTATGAAACGCCGGGCGGCACCATCATGCTCAAGGCGCACCGCGCCATCGAATCGATCACGCTGGACCGCGAAGTGGCGCACCTGAAGGACGACCTGATGCCGCGCTACGCCTCCATGATCTACAACGGCTACTGGTGGGCGCCCGAGCGCGTGGCGCTGCAGACGCTGATCGACCACACCCAGTCCACCGTCAACGGCTGGGTACGCGTCAAGCTGTACAAGGGCAATGTGATCGTCGTCTCGCGCGACTCCAAGACCGACTCCCTGTTTGATATGAACATCGCCACCTTCGACGAAGACGGCGGCGCCTACAACCAGGCCGATGCCGGCGGCTTCATCAAGCTGAACGCGCTGCGCATGCGCATCGCCGCGAACGCCCGCCTCAAGCGCGGCCAGTAATTCGCCGCACGGGCAGCGGGCGCCCCGCGCCCGCCCCACCACGGGCCGCTGCCACAGCGGCCCGTTCTTTTTTTCACCCCACAAAAAAATGGGGACGTACCCCATTTTCAGGAAAACGTGAAAATGGGGTACGTCCCCATTTTTTTATGGCGCCCGGTGCGGATCGTCGCTGCAACATGATCCTCGCGCCGCGCCCGGCAAAATGTTACATTGCCATCATCTTCCCCTCGCCCCACACCGGAGCCGCCGTGACCAAAGACCTGAGCATCAAAAGCAAACTCTATCTGGGCTTTGCCGCCATCCTCGGCCTGATCCTGCTGCTGCTGGTGCTGGCCTACGCCAATTTCCAGCGCCTGTCCGACGCCAGCCGCTGGGACCGCCACACGCTGGAAGTGCTGCATGAAAGCGACAAGGTCGACATCCTCGCGCTGGAGATGCAGGCCAACGAACGGGGCTATCTGCTGACGGGCGACAGCCGTTTCCGCGACAGCGCCGCCAACGAGGCGCTGCTGCGCCAGCACATCGACAAGCTGCGCACGCTGACGGCCGACAATCCGGCCCAGCAGGAACGCATCGCCAGGCTGGGCAAGCTGTTCGACAGCTGGCTGGCGGACGTGGTGCGACCGGTGATGGCGCGTCGCGCCGAGGCGGACAAGAACGGCGTGACGCTGGAGCTGAACAAGGTGGCGCCCCTGCTCGCCGTCGGGCTCAATCACATCAGCGCCATCGAGAGCCTGCTCACCGAGATCGGCGGCGAGGAGGAAAAGCTGCTGGCCGTGCGCTCGCAGCAATCGGCCCAGCTGCAGCAGAACATGCAGCTGACCCTGTCGGCCGGCGGCGTGCTGTGCGTGGCCGCCGCCTTGCTGGTGGCGTGGCTGCTGGCGCGCGCCGTGCTCGATCCGCTGGGACGCCTGATCCAGGCCGTCGGCGCCATCGCGGCCGGCCAGGCCGGGGTGCGGGCCGACGCCGGCGGCAAGGATGAATACAGCGAAGTGGGACGGGAATTCAACCGCATGGCGCAGGCCATCGAAGACAACCTGGCGCGCGAACTCGATGCTTCCAGCCAGCTCAAGGCCAAGGTGGACGCGCTGCTGGCCGTCGTCTCCAGGGCCGCCTCGGGCGACCTGACGGGCCAGGTCGGCGTGGCCGGCAGCGACGCCGTGGGCCAGCTGGGCCACGGCATCGCCACCATGCTGGGCAATCTGCGCGAACTGATCAACAACGTCCAGAAGGCCGGCATCCAGGTCGCCAGCTCGGCTACGGAAATCGCCGCCTCGGCCCGCCAGCAGGAAGCGACGGGCGTGGAGCAGGCCCAGACCAGCGTCGAGATCCTGTCGACCACCAAGGAGATCTCGGCCAACACCAGCGCCCTGCTCAAGACCATGGAACAGGCCACCGCCGTGGCCGACTACACCACCAGCGCCACGGCCGACGCCCAGGCCAACCTGCAGCGCATGGACGGCACCATGCAGCACATGGTGGCGGCCACCGACTCCATCAACGCCAAGCTGGCCGCCCTGTCGGAAAAGGCCAGCAACATCAACAGCGTGCTGGTGACCATCACCAAGGTGGCCGACCAGACCAACATCCTGTCGCTGAACGCGGCCATCGAGGCGGAAAAGGCGGGCGAGGCCGGCCGCGGCTTCTCCGTGGTGGCGACCGAGATCCGGCGCCTGGCCGACCAGACTTCTGTCTCCACCTGGGACATCGAGCAGATGCTCAAGGAGATGCAGTCGGCCGTCTCGGCCAGCGTGATGGGCATGGACAAGTTCTCCGAGGAGATCCGGCGCAGCGTGGGCGAGGTGCGCCAGGTGACGGACCAGCTGTCGGGCGTGATGGACCAGGTGCAGAAGCTGGCGCCCCAGTTCGACGCCGTATTGCAGGGCATGCAGTCGCAGGCCGTGGGCGCCGAACAGATCTCCGGCACCATGGTCCAGCTCAACGACGCCACCCAGCAGACCGTCGAATCGCTCAAGGCCACCAGCGAGGCCGTGCGCCAGCTGCAGTATGCGGCCGGCGATTTGCAATCGAGCGTGGCCAATTTCGCCCTTGCCGCCTGAGGCGGCCCATCCCTTTCCCGGAGCACGCCATGTTAGCCAACCTGAGCATCCGCAAGAAACTGTATTACGGCCTGGGCGCCATCGTCGCCATCGTGCTGCTGTTGCTGACCATGGCCTACCTCAATTTCATCCGCCTGTCCGAAGCGCGCCACCTGGACCGGCACTCGCTGGAAGTGCTGCAGGCGATCGACCGCCTGCATACCGACTTGCTGCAAGTGCAGGTGGAGGCGCGCGGCTACTACCTGACGGGCGCCGAGCCGCGGCTGGTACGAGCCAACGCGGAACTGGCCGACCTGCCCGGTTCCGTGCAACGCCTGCAGACGCTGACGGCCGACAATCCCAGCCAGCAGGGCCACTTGCGCCAGTTCGAGGCACGTCTCGACACGTGGATCAAGCAGGTGCTGGAACCGCAGCTGGCCGAGCGCCGCGCGCTGGGCGATGCGCCGAACGCGGCCTCCACCATCGGCCATACGCCGGAAATGGCACATGGTAATCCTGTCATCGGCGGGCTGTACCAGCTGCTCGATAACGCCCGCGCGGAAGAACAGCGGCTGTTGCAGCAGCGGGCCGAGGAGTCGGTCCGCCAGCAGCAATCGATGGTGCTGGTGTTGACGGTCGGTGGCGTGGTCAGCCTGGCGCTGGCGCTGACCGTGGCCTGGCTGCTGGTGCGCGCCCTGCTCACGCCACTGAACCAGCTGACGGCGGCCGTGGGCCGCATCGCGGCCGGCGAATCTGGCGCGCGGGCGCCCGTGCTGGGACACGACGAACTGGGCGTGGTGACGCAGGAGTTCAACCGCATGGCGCAGGCGGTGGAGGACAACCAGGCGCGCGAGCTGGCCACCACCAACACCCTCAAGGCCAAGGTGGACGCGTTGCTGGCCGTTGTCTCCAGGGCCGCCTCGGGCGATCTGACGGGCCAGGTCGGCGTGGCCGGCAGCGACGCCGTGGGCCAGCTGGGGCACGGCATCGCCACCATGCTGGGCAATCTGCGCGAACTGATCAACAACGTCCAGAAAGCCGGCATCCAGGTCGCCAGTTCGGCCACGGAAATCGCCGCCTCGGCCCGCCAGCAGGAAGCGACGGGCGTGGAGCAGGCCCAGACCAGCGTCGAGATCCTGTCGACCACCAAGGAAATCTCGGCCAACACCAGCGCCCTGCTCAAGACCATGGAGCAGGCCACCGCCGTGGCCGACTACACCACCAGCGCCACGGCCGACGCCCAGGCCAACCTGCAGCGCATGGACGGCACCATGCAGCACATGGTGGCGGCCACCGACTCCATCAACGCCAAGCTGGCCGCCCTGTCGGAAAAGGCCAGCAACATCAACAGCGTGCTGGTGACCATCACCAAGGTGGCCGACCAGACCAATATCCTGTCGCTGAACGCGGCCATCGAAGCGGAAAAGGCGGGCGAGGCCGGCCGCGGCTTCTCCGTGGTGGCGACCGAGATTCGGCGCCTGGCCGACCAGACTTCCGTCTCCACCTGGGACATCGAGCAGATGCTCAAGGAGATGCAGTCGGCCGTCTCGGCCAGCGTGATGGGCATGGACAAATTCTCCGAGGAGATCCGGCGCAGCGTGGGCGAAGTGCGCCAGGTGACGGACCAGCTGTCGGGCGTGATGGACCAGGTGCAGAAGCTGGCGCCCCAGTTCGACGCCGTATTGCAGGGCATGCAGTCGCAGGCCGTGGGCGCCGAACAGATCTCCGGCACCATGGTCCAGCTCAACGACGCCACCCAGCAGACCGTCGAATCGCTCAAGGCCACCAGCGAGGCCGTGCGCCAGCTGCAGTATGCGGCCGGCGATCTGCAGTCCGGCGTGGGCAACTTCACGCTGGCGGCGTAATGGCGAAAAAGAACATAGGACCATGAAACAGCTGCTCTTTCACATCGGCGCCGACCGCTACGCACTGCGCCTGCGCGACGTGGTGCGCGTGCTGCCGCTGCTCGAACTCAAGCAGCTGCCGCTGGCGCCGGCCGCCGTGGCCGGCCTGATGGACTTCCATGGCCAGTCCGTGCCCGTGGTCGACCTCAGCCTGCTGGCCGGCACGGCGCCGGGCCAGCAGCATTTCGACACCCGCATCCTGCTGGTCCACTACCGCGCGCCGGACGGCGCCACCCATCTGCTGGGATTGCTGGCCGAACGGGTGCTGGGCGTCGGCGAAGTCGACGCGGCGGCGCTGGCCGACAGCGGCGTGCGCGCCGCCCCCTTCCTCGGCCAGGTGGCCAGCGACGCCACCGGCATCGTGCAGCTGGTGGAACCGGACCGGCTGCTGCCGCCCGACCTGCGCGCCATGCTGTTCCAGCCGCAAAGCGCCGCGTCATGAATGTGCAGACCACCCTGCGCCAGGCCACCGGCCTGAACCTGTCGAAGGCGGCGGCCGAACGGGCCATGGCGTGCCGCATGGAGCGCCTGGGCGTGACCGACCGCCAGGCCTACCTGGCCGCCCTGTCGCCGGAGGAACTGACGCAGCTGGTGGAACTGGTGGTGGTGCCCGAATCGTGGCTGTTCCGCGATCCGGTCGCATTCCAGGCCGCCACCGTCCACGTCAAGGCCGTGCTGGCCGGCGCCGAGGCGGGCCGGGTGGCGCGCATCCTGTCGGTGCCGTGCGCCGGCGGCGAGGAACCGTATTCGATGGCCATGGCGCTGGCCGACGCGGGGGTGGCGCCGGAACGCTACCTGATCGACGCCTGGGACATCAGCCCGACTTGTGTAGCGCGGGCCCAGGCCGGCGTCTACGGGCGCAACGCCTTCCGCAGCGACGACCTGGCCTTCCGCGAGCGCCATTTCACGCGCACGGGCGAGGACGAATACCGCATCGGCGACGCCTTGCGCAACAAGGTGCGCTTTCGCCAGGGCAGCCTGTTCGCGCTCGATGCCGGCAAGCTGCCGGCCTACGACGTCCTCTTTTGCCGCAACCTGCTGATCTATTTCGACAAGCCCACCACCAAGGCCGCCGTCGAGCGCCTGGCGGCCCTGCTGACCGACGACGGCTTGCTCTTTGCCGGCTATGCGGAAGTGCCGGCGTTCTGCCAGCATGGCTTCGCGCCGCTGCAGTTTCCCCGGGCCTTCGGCCTGAGAAAGGACAGCGCAGCCACGCCACAGCCGATGCCGGCGCAGCCGCCGGCCGGCGCGGCCAAGGCGGCTGCCGCGCGGGCACGGCGCGCCACGTCCGCCGGCGCGGGGGTGGCGCCGGGCGCCGGCATATCGCCCAGCGGCCGCTCCACCGCGCCCGTGGCGGCGCTGCGGGCAGGGCCTGCGTCCGCGCCGGCATCAACGCTGCCGGACGCTCCCGTCCCAGGCCCCGCAGCGGGCCCCTGGACGGCTGCCGGGCGGGCGCCTTTACCCGCGTCCGCCCCGCCGCCGGGGACGGCCGCTGCCCCGGCCGCGCTGCTGGAACAAGCCCGCAAGCTGGCCGACCTGGGCCGCTTCGACGAGGCCGAGCGGGCCTGCCAGACCTGCCTGGCGCAGACGCCCGATGCCCCCGACGCCTATTTCATCCTCGGCCTGCTGAACGAGCAGGCCGGCAAGCTGGCCAGGGCGGAAGAGCACTGGCGGCGCTGCATCTACCTGCGCCCCGACCATTACGAAGCGCTGTGCCACCTGGCCTTGCTGGCCGAGCACAACCGCGACCCGGCCGCCGCCGCGCTGAAGGCACGCGCCGCGCGCGTCTACCAGCGCCAGCTGGCGTCCTGAAGGAGAGACCATGACGAACCTGGACAGCCCTATCCTGGTCAACTGCTGGAACCGCATCGGCGTCAGCGGCGACCAGAGCTGCGACAAGCTGGCGCGCCATATCCATTGCCGCAACTGCGAAGTCTATGCCGACGCGGCCCAACGCAACATGCAGCGCGCCGTGGGCGACAGCTACAGGCGCGAATGGGCCGACCACTTCCGCCAGCCCGACGATGCCGGCGCCCTGCCCGACGCCTCCTGCCTGGTGTTTCGCATCGGCCGCGAATGGCTGTCGCTGCCCACGTCCATCTTCCAGTCCGTGGCGCCGCAGGCGGCACCGCACCGGCTGCCGCACCGCCATGCGCGCGAACTGCGCGGCATCGTCAACGTGGGCGGCACGCTCTATCCCTGCATGTCGCTGGCGGCCCTGCTGGGCATAGACGAATCGGAAGGCGTGGCCGCCACCGGCCGCCATACCTTCGCGCGGCTGCTGGTGGTACGCTGGGAGGAGCAGGCGTTCGCGCTGCCGGTGGCGGACCTGCACGGCATCGTGCGCTATGCGTCGGCCACCGTGCAGCCGCCGGCCGCCACCATCAACAAGGGGCTGCAACGCTACCTGTCCGGCGTGCTGTCGCACGCGGACATGCATATCGGCTGCCTGGACGCGGCCCTGATCGGCCACCAACTTGCGAGGACGCTGCGATGAGCCAGGACCAGCAGGGCGATTTGAGCCAGTTCTCCATGCGCGACCTGTTCCGCATGGAGGCCGACAACCAGACCCAGATCCTGACCGACGGGCTGCTGGCGGTGGAACGCCTGAAGGGCGACGCCGGCGCGCTGGAGGCGATGATGCGCGCCGCCCATTCGATCAAGGGGGCGGCCGCCATCGTCGGGCTGGACATTGTGGTGCAGCTGGCGCACGGCATGGAGGACAGCTTTGTCGCCGCCCAGCAGGGCCGCATGCAACTGACGCCGAACCGGGTCGATGCGCTGCTGGCCGGGGTCGACCTGATCCTGCAGATCGCGCGGCTGGACGACGCCGGCGCCGACGCCTGGCTGGCCGGCAACGCCGCTCCCATCCGCACCACCATGGACCTGATCGCCAATATCGCCTTCCTGCCGGAGCCGCCATCGTTTGCGCCACCGGCCGCCGCACCGGCCACGCCTGCGGCCAGCGCGCCAACCGCCACCACTGCCGTGCCGACACCGGCCGCCGGGCCAGCGGACGAAGGTCCCCTCCC
>NZ_JBYSZG010000014.1:105500-134332 GCF_058786935.1 Rugamonas sp. FW305-51 | reverse complement strand
CGCCATAGGCGGGACGGGCGGCGGCGGGGGGAGCGGCACGGGGGGAGATCTGTGGGACAATAGCGACTTTCGGATGCCGGGCCGGCGGGTAGCGCCGGCGTTGTATCGGTCCGAATAACTGCAAAACGACGTAGCCGAATACCACTTATGAAGCAAGAAGACCATCGTGTCCGTGTTGGTGCCGCGCGCAGACTGAAAATGCGCCGTCATCTGATTGAGGGAGCCCTCAAGCTGTTTGCCGAGCGCGGCCTGGAAGAGGTCGTGATCGAGGACGTGATTGCCGCCGCCGGCGTATCGCGCGGTACGTTTTACTATTATTTCAAGACCAATGCGGAGCTGCTGGCCGCCGTCAGCGAAGAGCTGGGCAACGAGTTGATCGCCATGGTCGAATCCGTGGTGGGCAGCATCAAGGATCCGGCCGAACGCCTGGCGCAGGGGCTGCGCCTGTACCTGCACACGGTGCAGGACTATCCGCGGTTTGCCGGCTTCGTGGCCCGCACCGGCCTGCACGCGGCCCGGCCGACCAACCTGGTACTGGAATACATCCCCCGTCACATCGAGGAAGGCATGCGGACCGGCCGCTTCAAGGTGGGCGACGTGGCGATGGGGCTCGATATAGTCGCCGGCATCGCGCTGGCGGCCGTGTGCAGCATCGTGAGCCGGGCGGTGCCCCCTCATTTTCCCGAACAGGTCACCAGTCACATCCTGATGGGACTCGGTTTGACTGCCGCCGCCGCCACGCGGCTGGTGCAGCTCCCGCTGGCCCAGATCGCGTTGCCGGAAGATTCCCTGCTGGTCAAAACCCATGTGGAGCAGGGCGCCGCCAACGCCATCCTGGCGGCCTGAGTGCCGCTCGTGCGGGCCTGGCGCAGGGGGAATGCCCGCCGACAGTGAACAAGGGGAGGCGGCAAAAACCTGGCCGCCTCCGGTCTGCTTAGCGCCGGCTTGTCACCTCAAAGCCGCACGATATGCCGCCGTTGTAGTCCGGCCGCTTATTTTTATTTCTTGCTGCCCAGCTCCATCAACATGCGCGTCAGCAAATACAGCCGGGGCGTGACGCTTGCCACTTCCGCATACTCATCCGGTGTGTGGATGTTGCCACCGACGATGCCGAAGCCATCCAGCGTGGGCGTGCCCACGCCGGCCGAAAAGCTGGCATCGGCCGCACCGCCGCTGCCTTCGAGCGTCAGCTTGCGGCCCAGCTCACCGTAGATGGCCTGCGCCTTGGCGGCCAGCAGGTCCGATTGTGGATTCCTGGGCATGGGCGGAAAACTCCTGATCAAGCTGGTCTTCACCTGCGTGTCGGCGATCAGTTTGTTGGCCGAGACGGTGGCCAGGTCCTTCTCGACGCGGTCAAACTCGTCCGGCGTCATCACCCGGACATCGCCCAGCGCGCTGGCCTGGTCGGGGATCACGTTCTTGGCCGACCCGGTGCGGATGACGGTGAAATTGACGGTGGTCTGTTTTTCCGCATTGCCCAGTTTTCCCAGCTGCAGCACCTGGTGCGCCACTTCCATGGTGGCGTTGCGACCGCTTTCCGGCGCCACGCCCGCGTGGGCCGCCTTGCCGTGCACGTCCACCACGGCGGTGCCGCTGCCTTTGCGCCAGATGACCAGGCCATCGCCGGGACGGCCAGGCTCGAGGTTCAGGGTAACGTCGTGCTCGCGGGCCAGTTTTTCGATCAGGGCCCGGCTTCCCGTGGAGCCGCTTTCCTCGTTCGAATTGAGCAGCAGCGTAATCCTGGCATAGTCCTTGAACTGCAACTGCTGCAGTATCTTGAGCGCATACACGCCGGTGACAACGCCGCCCTTGTTATCCATGACGCCGGGGCCGTAAGCCCGGTCGTCCTTGATGTAGAACGGCTTGGCCTTGGCCGTGCCGGCCTTGTACACGGTATCCATGTGCGCCATGAGCAAGATCTTGCCCTTGCCGGTGCCCTGCAAGGTCGCCACGACGTTGTTGCCAGCCGCCGGGGTGGCGGAATATGTCTCGACACGGGCGCCCAGCTTTTTGAGCTCCTCGATGGCGATGCCGCTCACCTGTTCCAGACCGGCTTCATCGCGGGTGCCGGAATCAATATTGACCAGCCGCTCCAGCAATTGCACGGCCTCGTTCTTGTAGAGTGCTGCCTGCTGGTAGACGTGGTTATCGGGCTGGGCAAATGCCGCCGGCGATGCGATGCCGAGCGCCAAACCCATGCCCAGGCCGAATTTCCGCAGGAAGCGCGTATGGTCTGCTGTCATTCTTATCCTTTGTTTTTAACTGATTGCGTATGCAGGGTGCATGGTAAGTCCGTTGCAGTTAAAAGCGATGTTGCATGCCCAACGCAAGGCCGCTCTGCGTGGCGCCGAATCCCGGATCGTCGCGCGACACGCTGACAGCGAGGTCATGCTGCGCCTTGGCGTACGCGAGGATGGCATACAGGTCGGTGCGATTGGACAGCGCGTATTTCGCCCGGCCGACGTACATGGTCGGGTCGGCTTGTGCCGCCTGCGCGACATGCTGGATATCCTGATGATACACGGCGCCGGTCAAGGCCAATGCCGGGGTCGCCTGGTAAGAGACGCCGCCCCAGACCATGTTGCTGCGTAACTCGGCGACGCCGCTGGCGAAAGTCTTCCTGTAATCGCGGTAGGCGGCAAAGAGCTTGATGTCGCTGAAGGTGTAGGAAAGGCCGACGTGGCCCATGTCGGTCCTGTCCTTGGCGCCGACAGCGGTGGTCGCACCGTTTTGACGGTCGTAGCTGCCGGCGACGGCGAACTGGCCATAGGTGTAGGCCGCTGCCACGTCATATTTGGCCGAACCGCTCGTGCTGCCGGCTTCCTCCCCGAGTCCGTAGGTGGCGCCGATCTTGAACGGCCCGAAATCGCCCTGGTATTTGACCAGGTTGGACACACCGGTCAGCATGCCATCCTTGCGCACCGCGCCCCCGGCAGTGGGGGCGGAGGCGTTGCCCGATATGGCCCAGGAATAGACCGGCGCGTATCCCATGGGATCGAACGGCAGGAGGAAATCGTAGGTCGTGCTGAACGAGCGGCCGACGATCACCCGGCCAAATTTCCCCTGCAATCCAACGTTGGCTTGCCGGTTGAAGAGCGCCGTGCTGTCATCCTGGGTGCCAGTGTCGATGCGGATGCCGCTCTCGAGCTGGAACACGGCCTTCAAATCGGAACCCAGATCTTCGGTTCCGCGGAAGCCGAACCGCGATGTGTTCATGCCGCCGGACTTCATGCTGACCAGACTGCCTTTCGCGGCATTGACGTTGCTGGTGTAGACCAGTGCCTGGTCCAACAGACCATACATCGACACATTCGATTGCGCCTGGGCTGCCGTGAACAGCGTGGAGAGTACGGCCAGAGCCGACATCGTTTTTTTCATTGTTTGTCTCTTATGTATTTTTTATTGAATAACTGACCCATTGCCGGTGACATGCATATGCGCCGGATGTGTGCCATGCCGAACGCTTCGGCCGGCGGTCGTACTATGTCGGAGCGACATCGTCGGCGTAACTGTGGCTATTACGTAGCCTGTGCAGTTGAGATTTTGCTATCGCGGCGTCGTCGTGCCGCGTGCGGGCGGGGAGGGGACAGCGGGGTGATGACCTGGGTGTGTCGCCGGGGCGTGACGACCCATTGTCGCGTCATGGCTGCGCGACAGCATACCGGCGCGCAGCGCCAGCGCTGCGGCCGGTATGACAACAGGGCCGGCTTGCCATTGCCGGCCCCCGGGCATGTGCTGCCCTGCTAGGCGCCCGGTAGTTCCGGCCAGGCTTCCAGGATATCGATCCATCCGCCCATGGAATACCAGCCGCTCCAGCCGTTGCTGGGCGCCGTCTGCCATTGGTGCCACAGGGCACCGTCGCCACCGCGGGCGAATACCTCCATGCGGTTGTCGGCGTTATGGGCCACTTCCAGCCGGTCTATCCAACCGCCGAGCGAATACCAGCCGCTCCAGCCGTTGTTGGGCGCGGTCTGCCATTGATGCCAGAGCGCGCCGTCACCGCCGCGCGCGAAGACTTCCATCCGCCCGTCGTCGTTGATGCCGACTTCCAGCAGGTCGATCCAGCCGCCCATCGAGTACCAGCCACTCCAGCCATTACTGGGCGCGGTCTGCCAGTTGTGCCACACCGCGCCATCGCCGCCGCGCACGAACAGCTCCATGCGGCCGTCGGCGTTGTTGGCCACCTCGATCAGGTCCACCCAGCCGCCCATGGAATACCAGCCGCTCCAGCCGTTATTGGGCGCGGTCTGCCATTGGTGCCACACAGCGCCGTCGCCGCCGCGTGCGAACACTTCCAGCCTGCCGTCGTCGTTCTGCCCGACCTCGATCATGTCGATCCAGCCGCCCATCGAATACCAGCCGCTCCAGCCGTTGCTTGGCGCCGTTTGCCATTGATGCCACAGTGCGCCGTCGCCGCCGCGGGCGAATACTTCCAGCCTGCCGTCGGCGTTGCGGGCCACTTCCAGCCGGTCGATCCAGCCGCCCATGGAATACCAGCCGCTCCAGGCGCCGCCCGGAGCGGTCTGCCAGTTGTGCCACAAGGCGCCGTCGCCGCCCCGCGCGAACACTTCCAGCCGGGTGTCATCGTTTTGCGCGACCTCGATCAGGTCCACCCAGCCGCCCAGCGAATACCAGCCGCTCCAGCCGTTATTGGGTGCGGTCTGCCATTGATGCCAGACGGCGCCGTCCGCGCCGCGCGCAAACACTTCCATCAAGCCCGGCAAGGGGAAGACGTTGTCGCCAGCCAGGCTGACCGGCGTGCCCTCCGGATAGTAGGCTTGCAGCAGGTTCTTGAAGCGGCTCAAGCCGTCGGTCCTGCCGGTGAGGTTGGTGTAGGTCTGCGCCAGCGTCGATGCGCCGGCCCGGACGATCTGTTGCCAGCTGAAGCGCAGTTGATGGCGCAGGAAGTTCAGGAACAGGGTGGAGCATCCGAGCGACACATAATTCCGGTCGGTCGGATCGGTGACGTTGATGTAGTCGGGCCGTCCTGGCGTGTTGAGCCACGTGGAGGCGGAGGCAAAGCCACCGAGGGAGTCCGGATAGAGTTGCGTCGTGAGCACGCGCGAGAGGCCTTCGCCGGTGCTGTAGCCGCAATTCCAGCGCCCCTGCCTGGCCATGAAGACTTCGTCGACTTCGGCCATCGTCAGCATGTTCACCAGATTGCCGTCGGTGGCTGAAAACGCCGCGACGTGCAGCTCGGTGGCGGAGCAATTGGCGTGATAGGCGCCGAAGCTGCCGGGATCGACATACACGCTGAAGCGGCCCGCCGTGACGCCACTGAACCAGCCCACCATCTCCGCAAAATCGCGCTCGCAGTTGGCCAGGAGGGCATTGGCCATATTGAGGCCCGCGCCGCCCAGGCTGTTGTCGTAGTAGACGTCGAAATTGCTGGTGCTGCCGGCGAAGGTGTAGGGGCCCAGGCCAACTTCACGCGCTTCGGCCAGCTGCCCTGGGGCAACCTGCTGGGCCATGGGCTGTCCCTGCAGTGCGCCGGCCTGCGTCTGTTGTTGCTGTTGCTGCGGCTGCAGGTTTTGCCCTTCCGAGGGCGAGGGTGGGATGCCGGGTGTGCCGACCGGGGCGACGGGTGTCAGCGTCCTGTGCATCACGGCGTCGCCCGCGGCAGAGGCGGGGACCCCGCCCGCTTCGGCGGCCAGATTGACGCTCATCGTGCGCGGCATGGCCGACTCGGGCGATCCGCCCTGGCTTCCCTTCGCCGATTGTCCTCCCTTGGCCGATTTGGATGACGGCGTCACTGGACTGTCGGTGCCGGCCGATGGCGGCGGCGGCGTACCGGGCGTGCCCCGCGCCGGCTCGGCCGGGGGCGATCCGGCGACGTCGATATTGGCAGGCGCGGACGGCGGCCCCGATGTACCCCGCGCCGCTTCCGCACCGGTTGCGCCAGCGGGCGTCGAACCTGCCGTCGGCGCCGGCGGAATACCGGGTGTGCCGCGCGCCGATCCGGCATCCGTGGCGTGTGGCGCGCCGGCGGACGCGGCGGGCGGCGGCGGCATGCCCGGCGACCCGCTTGCGCTGGACGCACCGGACATGCCGGCGGTGACCTGCTTGTTGGCCGGCGCCGGTGGCGTGCCGGCGATGCCTACACCGGCCAGCGATGTAATGGCGGCGACCGTATCGGAGCTTCTGGACGGCGGCGGAACCGTGCGGAAAGGCTGGCGTCCCATCTCCGGCGTTCGCGATCCGGCCAAATTGTTGCCACTCGATGGCATGGGCATGCTCATGCCGCCTATGCCGGCCGCCGTTCCTGTCGCGGCTCGGCCCCCATATGCCGGCGACGGCATGTCTGGCGTGCCCAGGCCGAAGGCCGGAGTTGGCCCGCCCGCAGTTCCGGCTGCCGCCGGCAGAACCATGACGCGTTGTGTTGAGTTCATTAAAGTTACTCCTATCGAGGGATAGCACTCGTTTGTGTCGATGAAATACCTTGCTGAAACGCGCCTCGTCCCGCGCTGGCCTGCGGGAATTCAATCGGGTCTCAGCAACCCTTGAAAAGGCTATGTGGAGGAATGGGACGGGCAAGCACCTGAACGCCCGCAGCCTGGTCCGCACTGTCTTGACGGACGTTAGATCGACGGATGCCGCAAACGTTCAATGGCAGCGGCATTCAACGAGGCGCGCTTGCTGAAGTGGCGGCCGGCGCAACTTGTCGAGCATGGCAGGTAGTGGTCATGGTGACCAGCGAGGGCGGCCTGCGCCCGGTCAGGGCCCGGGCACCGGACCGCGCTGGCGTGCGTGGGCCTGCACGGACGGCGCAGGGCAGGGCGCCATCCTGCCGGGGCGTTGCGGGTCCGCCGGCCGGTTCAGGCCGCAGGCGGCCGGCAGCAGGCCGTATTTGGCGAGGATGGCTTGCCAGGCTGGATCGACGCCCATCTTGCCGACGACGGCGTCGAAACCGTCGCGTTGCCGCTGCATGTTTTCCTGGAACATCAGGTGGCGGCTGTATTCCCCGAGGCCGGCGCGCGACAAATGGAACAGATCCTTGAGCACGGGATCGGCATTCTGGTAATAGCGCAAGCTCGATCCGGCCAGGGTGACCACGTCCAGGCGGTGATAGCGCAGCATCTTGAGCAGGGCCGCCTCGCTCATATTGCGGCGCACGTGAATCTGGCCGGCGGCAATGTCCGCGTCCAGCAGCGGGTAGCTGTGGCCCAGTACGCCGCCCAGCCTCACGTTATGCAGCGAGGGCGGCCCTGTGAATTCAAACGGCTGGTCAGTGCGCGACACCAGTTCCTGGCGGTCCAGGAACAGCGGCGCCGACCACAGGTATTTGCCGCCGTCGAGACCGCCAAAGATAACCGAGGGCACGAACAGCACGACGCCGGCGTCACCCTGATCGAGCAGGACGGCAAGGCGGGCCCGCGGCACTATATCCAGTTCGAGTTCATATTTGCCGGCCAGCGCACGGTTCAGGTAGTGGACCAGGTCCTGCGCGAGGCCGCTCCGGGTGGCATCGTCCGTGATGAATGGGGCGGCCGTGTAGTAAATGTGCGCCTTGATGCGCTCGACGGCATGCGCCTGGCAGGCCCATGCGCCCGCCAGCAAGATCGCGCAGGCAAACATGCGGATAGCGGCCATCGGTGGTTCCGGAAGAGGAAGCTGACGCGTCAGTGTCCAGTCTTGCCGGGACGGTGTCAAGCAGGGGGCGCCCGTGATACCCGTCTGCCCTCAATTCACTCCTGAAATTCACGCATTAAGGGGGGCTTGCCGGGCCGTGCCATGCAGACTAGCCCCTGCCGGCCCGCCGACCGATACCGGTTCGGATATCGGCCGACCCAAATTATTCATTAGTTTGACCAGACGACACTCGTTAGCATGGGCGGGCAGTAGCAGTACGGGCTGAGCGCGGGCAGCAACGATGGCCGCGCCTTGCATGTCCGCCGAGCTTGATCTTCTTGAATGTTTTGCGGGGCAATAATGAAAAATCTAAAGACTCGTACCCGGTTGGCCGCCGGTTTCGGCGCCGTATTGCTGTTGATGCTGATGGTGACAGGCACCGCCATGTGGCGCCTGCAAGCGGTGGCCGACGCCACGCGCGACATGATCCGCACGCCGCTGGCCAAGGAACGCCTGATCAGCGACTGGGATGGCGTCATCAACGCTTCGGTCGCCCGCACCACGGCGGCGGCCAGGAGCAACGACCCCAGCCTGATCGCCTACTTCGAAGGCGCCACCAACGACGCGACCAGACGCTCCACCGAGCTGCAGCAGAAACTGGCAACGCTGCTCGTCACGCGGGAGGAAAAGGACCTGTTTGCCGCTATCGTCGCCAGCGGCGCCGTCTATCAGGCGACGGGCAAGGAAGTGTTCCAGCTGCGCACCGACGGCAAGCTGTTCCAGGCCCGCACGCTGTTCGAGAACGGCTACCTGCCCAACGCCAGGAAATACCTGATGCAGATGCAGCAGTTGCTGGCTCTGCAGCGCACTGCCATCAATGCGGCCAGCGCCGACATCGATGGCATCTACCATACCGGCAGCGCGCTGCTGCTGGCGCTGAGCGGCGCCGCCATCGTGTGTGCCATCGGTTCGGCCCTGCTGCTGACCCGTATGCTGCTGCGCCAGCTGGGCGGCGAGCCCGATTATGCGCGCGCCGTGGCCCAGCGCATCGCCTCGGGCGACCTGAGCGGTGAGATCGCGCTGCACGACGGCGACACGGCTAGCCTGATGCACGGCATGAAGCATATGCGCGAGAGCCTGGTGCAGATCGTCTCGCAAGTGCGCAGCAGTACCGACCTGATCGCCGCCGCCTCGGTCGAGAACGCCGCCGGCAACCAGGATTTGTCCAACCGCACCGAGCGGCAAGCGAGCTCGCTGGAGGAGACGGCCGCCTCGATGGAGGAATTGACCGCCACCGTCAAGCGCAACGGCGAGCATGCGCGCCAGGCCAACCAGATGGCGATCTCGGCTTCCAGCGTGGCCGAGGAGGGCGGCGCCGTGGTGGCCGATGTGATCGTGACCATGAACGCGATCCATGGCTCGGCCAACCGGATCGCCGAAATCACCTCCGTCATCGACGGCATCGCCTTCCAAACCAATATCCTGGCGCTGAACGCGGCCGTGGAAGCGGCCCGCGCCGGCGAGCAGGGCCGCGGCTTTGCCGTGGTCGCGGCCGAGGTGCGCAACCTGGCCCAGCGTTCGGCCGCGGCGGCAAAAGAGATCAAGACGCTGATCGGCGATTCGGTGGACAAGGTGGAAAGCGGCAGCCGCCTGGTCGACCAGGCCGGCACCACCATGGGCAAGATCGTGGCCAGCGTGCGCGGCGTGGCCGACATCATGGTGGCGATCACCACGGCCGGCGACGAGCAGGAGCGCGGCATCGACCACATCTGCGTGGCGATCACCGAGCTGGAAGGCGTCACGCAGCAAAACGCGGCGCTGGTGGAGGAGGCCGCCGCCGCCGCCGAGACGCTGCAACTGCAGGCCGATACCCTGGCCCAGACGGTGAACGTGTTCCGGCTCGACGGCCCCGGTACTACGGCCCGTTTGCCCGCCCATCTTCCCGACCCCGCAGGCCAGGCGGCCCGCCGCGGATCGCGGCGGGCCGGACAGCAGGCGTCCGCCCGCAGCCGCGCCGCCTTGCCCGCATAGCCGGACCCGGGCGCCTCCGCCATGCGAGGCGCCCCCTCATCCTTCCAATTCATGCCTTTTTGATAAATTATGCTTGCCTTCCTTTCACGTGTCAGATATTGTTGACACGTGAAATCGAAAACTGGTCGATCGGATAAGCCGGTTGCCCGCCATCCAACTTTGCCGATAGCCGGCCGCGCGCCTGTGCTGGCATTTACTAAATGAAGGCAAGCATGAACACATTGAACAGGAGTGCCAGGATCGCCGGTTTCTTCTATCTGCTGGTCATACTGATCGCACCCTTGCGGCTGGTCTACATCCCCAGCGAGCTGTTTGCCGATGACAATGCCGCCACGACAATCAGCGCGATCGCGAGCCATGAACTGCTGTTTCGCCTGGGGATAGTGAGCGACCTGGTGACGGGGGCCGTCAGCCTGGTGCTGACGTTCGCGCTGTACCGGCTGTTCAGGGACGTGAACAAGCACTATGCCTTGCTGATGCTGATGCTGGGCTTCATGGACACGCCGCTGTACTTCCTCAACACGCTCAACGATATGGCCACCCTCATCCTGGTGCAGGGCCCCGACTTCCTGGCTGGCTTCGACAAGACCCAGCGTGCCGGCCTGGCCATGCTGTTTCTGCGCGTGCACAGCATGATGACGTTTGCCTCGGAAATCTTTTGGGGCTTGTGGCTGTTCCCCTTGGCGGCGCTGGTGTACCGCTGCGGCTTCCTGCCCCGCTTCCTGGCGATCTGGCTCACCATCAATGGCTGCGCCTACCTGGCGCTCAGCTACGCGGGTTTGCTGCGCCCGGAATGGAACGGACTCGTCGCCAATCTCGCTTTCCCGTGCCAATTGGGCGAGGTGGCGTTCGCCCTCTGGATCTTGGTTCTGGGCGCCAGGCAGCGGCAAAACAGGGCGCTTGCCACCTCCGTCGCCGCCTAAAGGAAACGTCCCCGAAGAGCGCGCTGTCGTCAATAAAGTGTGCTGACCCGCTTGGCAACGCCCATTTGCCAAAAGTATAATCCGGCCCGGCTCAGGCCATATGGCGACCAGTCGCCGCATGGCCCGCCCACGCCGTGTGCGTCCGCATTGTCACGCTAGCCTTGTTGCCGCGTGGCCGTCCCGGCCAGCCATCCGCTGACCAACCATCATGTTGCATCCTGGCCGGCACGAGACGTTTGCCAGGCCGCGAGGCATGCGGCACCTACCTTCGGAGCAAGCTGAGGCTTGCTCTTTTGTTTTTTACAGCAGGATATTTGCAAATGAAATTAGAAAATCTCAAGATCGGCCACCGCCTCGGCATGCTGGCGCTGTTCCTGATCGTGGCCATGCTGGCCGTCGGCATGACGGGCTGGCACACCTTTACCGGCATGGGTGCGCGCGGCGCCGAGGAGGTGGCCAGGGAAGAGCGCCTGGTGGCGGCCGTCGACGCGGCGCGCGACGCCCAGGTCCAGTTCAAGAAACAGGTGCAGGAATGGAAGGACATCCTGCTGCGCGGCGGCGATCCTGCCGCCTTCGACAAGTACAGCAAGGCCTTCGCGCACCAGCATACGCTTACCCAGGCCAGGCTGGCCACGCTGAAGACGGAACTGGGCCTGCTGGGATTGGACGTGCAGCGGGCCGACCTGGTCATGCAGGCGCACCAGACGCTGTATGAGCAGTACCAGCAGGCGCTCAAGCAGTACGATGGCGCCCAGCCGGACAGCGCCCATGTGGTGGATGGCCTGGTCAAGGGCATGGACCGCCCGGCCAACCAGCAGATCGACGACATCGTCAGCTATGTGGCGGAGCAGGCGCGCACCTCGATGGCGGCAGCGCGCGCGGAATTCGAGGCCCGCGGCGTGGCCGGCCGCCGGCTGCTGCTGTCCATCCTGGGGCTGGCCATCGTGCTGGGTACGGGCATGACGGTGTGGCTGGTGCGGGGCATCGTGCTGCCGCTGCATCGCGCCATCGGCGTGGCCGAGATGGTGGCCGCCGGCGACCTGACCAGCCACATCGCCGCCGCCGGCGCCGACGAGTCGGCCCAGCTGATGCAGGCCCTGCGCACCATGAACGGCAGCCTGGCCTGTGTGGTGGCGGAAGTACGTGCCGGCAGTATCGGTATCGAGACGGCAGCCAGCGAGATCGCCCACGGCAATATGGATCTGTCGGCCCGCACCGAGTCGCAGGCCAGCGCCCTGCAGCAGACGGCGGCGTCCATGATGCAGCTGACGGGCACCGTGCGGCAGACGGCCGACCATGCCGTGCGCGCCAACCAGCTGGCGCTGCAGGCGTCGGACGTGGCCACGCGCGGCGGCGAGGCGGTGGCCCAGGTGGTGACGACCATGGGCGTGATCGAACAGGCGGCGCGCGGCATCGGCGAGATCACCAGTGTGATCGACGGCATCGCCTTCCAGACCAATATCCTGGCGCTGAACGCGGCGGTGGAAGCGGCGCGGGCCGGCGAAACGGGGCGTGGCTTTGCCGTGGTGGCGGCGGAAGTGCGCACCCTGGCGCAGCGCTCGGCGGCGGCGGCCCACGAGATCAAGGACCTGATCGACAACTCGGTACGCCAGGTGCGCACTGGCAGCGAGCTGGCCGACCACGCCGGCGCCACCATGCGCGACCTGGTGGGCAGCATACGGCTGGTGACGGACATCATGGGCGAGATCAGCGCCGCCAGCCGCGAACAGTCGCAAGGCATCGAGCAGGTGAACCGCGCCATCATGGACATGGACGGCGTCACCCAGCAGAACGCGGCCCTGGTGGAACAGGCCGCAGCGGCGGCCGGCGCCATGCGCGAACAGGCGGGCCAGCTGACGGCGGCTGTCACCCAGTTCAAGTTGAACGGTCCCAATGCCGGCGCCAGCGCCAACGCCGGTGTCCGGCGCCTCGCGGCCTGAGCGCCAACGGCGGGGCGGCGCAACGCCTTGCCGGTTGGCCGTGCGCCCCCCCAGCTGGCGCTATCGGGCGGCAACCCTGGACAGCGCGCTTGCCAGGTCCCTGGTGTCCGCTTCGGCCGCCGTCGCCAGCGTGTACAGCGTGAGCTGCTGGATTAGGTACATGCGCCGTTCGTCGCACGTGGCATGTTCCGGTCGGTTCTGCAGCAGGGTGACGAACTGGTTCAACTGGGCTGCCGACTGCGTCAGCAGGCGTTGCAGCGACGCGATTTCCTCCAGTTTGGCCTGTAGCGACGCGATCAGCTGGTCGGGCGACCATTCGGCGTGCCCAGCGACCGGCACCAGCGCGCGGATGTCGTCCAGTGAAAACCCCAGTTGCTGCACCACTTTGATCATGCCCAGCATGCCCAGCACGGTTTCCGGGTACTCCCGGTAGCCGTTGGCATGACGTTGCGCCGACGCGATCAGCCCGTTGGCCTCGTAGTACCGTATCGTCGATGCAGGCAGTCCCGTGAGCCGGGACACTTCACCAATGCGCATTTCAATCTCCAAATAGTGCTTGACCTTAAAGTTTACTTTAACTTTATGATCGCTTCACTTTAGCCCATAAGCCCGCCGCTGGCTATCCCGGCGGGGCGTGGGCCGCGTGAAGTGGGCCCGCCTGAATTGGCCCATCGCCCTGATTGGAGAATGATATGACATCCGCAAGCCCATCCCCTGGCCGCAGCCGCCGTGTAGTGCGCAGTGTAGTGATCTACGGCGGCGGCATCGCCGGTGCCATCCTGGCCCGGCAGTTGTCGCCGGTCGCCGAGGTCATGCTGGTCGATCCGCTCGATTATTTCGAGGTGCCCATGGCGGCACCCCGCAATCTCGTGCGGCCCGAATTCGCGCAGCGATCCATCGTGACCTTTGCCCAGGCCTTGCCCAACGTTGCCCACGTCCAGGGCAGACTGATCGAGCTGTCGCACGCGGGCGGCGTCATCCAGAGCCCCATGGGCGAACTGTGGCTGCCGCAGCCGGACCTGACGGTGCTGGCGACGGGTAGCCGCTACGCCAATGCGCTGTTGCGTGGCACGGAGGGGGCCGGCGAGGGCAGAAAGGCCTTTTATGCCCATTACAGCCGGCGTATCGCCGATGCCCGGCGCATCGTCATCGTCGGCGGCGGCCCGGCCGGGGTCGAGGTGGCCGGAGAAATCGCGGACGCACACCGCGACAAGCACATTGTCATCATCGAAGCGGGGCCGCGCATCCTGGCCGGCACCAGCGCGCAGGCCGCGGCCCATGCCGGCGCCTGGCTGCAGGGGCGCGGCGTGGTCGTGCATACGGGCGAGCGGCTGCTGGAGGGCGGCGCCGATCCCAGCGATGTCTTCGCGCCGGGCGGCACTGCCGTCACGTCGGCCGGGCGCCGCATACCCTACGACTTGATGATCTGGTGTACCGGCGGCCGGCCCAATACGGACTATTTGCGCCAGCACTTTGCCTCTTGCCTCGACGCGCGTGGCCGCGTCATGGTCACGCCGGAGCTGCAGGTTGTTGGCAGCCCGTCCCTGTATGCGCTGGGCGACATCACTGACCTGGACGAGAACAAGATGGCATGGCACATCGCCGGCCAGGTCAGGACGGCGGCGGCCAACATCCGGTGTGCGCTGGCGGGGAAGGGGCGCCGGTTGAAGCAGTACCGTCCCCAGACGGGCAATCCCGCCATGGTGGTGACGATGGGCAGCAAGGCTGGCGTGGCCCACCTGTCGGGCGTGGGTGTGGTGAAGGCGGGCTGGCTGGTCAGCCTGTTCAAGGCGCGCCACATGCTGGTGCCGAAATACCGCGCCGCGCTGGGCATGTGAGCCAGCATACAGGAAGTGTGCTTCCGCGCCTGGACAGCCCGCAGCGATCAGTGGCGTTTGTTGGCGTGGCTCAGCTCAAGGACTTGATATAGCGGTCGTCCACCTGCGCGCAATAGCTGGCGCAGGCCAGGCGGGCCGCGTTGGCCGCCGCATGCACCACCATTTCCGCATTGGTGTGCAAACACATTGAAACGATGATGGGCGGCGGTTCCGGCTGCACCGGCAATTCCACAAATTCGCCGCTCTCGAGATAGCTGCTCACGAACAGGCTGGGGATGGCCGCGATGCCATAGCCATCCTTGACCAGCTGTACGATGGCGGCCACCGAAGGCGAGCAGGTGATGCGCGTCTGTTCCAGCGGGATGGCCGCCAGGTTGGCCATCTTGCTGACAATTTCCTCCAGCGCCCGCTGCGGCGCCGTGCCCCGTCCGAAGGTCAGGATGGGTAGCGCCAGCAGGCGCTGGTTCAATCCCTCCTTGCGGCCATCGATCAATCCCTTGCGCGCGATCCAGTGCAGCGGGTAGTAGGCCAGCGCCTCGGACACGATATCGCTGCTGTCCACTCCCTCCACCTGGATCACCAGATCGAGCTCGCGCGCCCGCAGGCGCCGTTCCAGCGCATTGCTGATGTCGACCGCCAGGTCGATTTCCAGTTCGGGATAGTTGGCATTGAGCTCACGGATGTATTGCGCCAGCCAGCTGTGCACCACCGATTCGATCACCCCCAGCCGCAAGCGGCCCCGGATCGCGTTGTCCTTGCGGGCCGCGCTTTGCAGGCGGCGCGTGGCGTCGACCACGGCCTTGGCGTGGCCCAGCAGGTATTCGGCCTGGGCCGTGAGGCGGAAATCCTTGGCGTTGCGGTCCACCAGTTCCGTCTGCAGTTCCTCTTCCAGCGCCTTGATGCGCAGGGAAATGGCGGCCGGGGTGGCGTGCAGCGCGCGCGCCGTGGCGCGGAAGCTGCGCAGTTGGGCGAGCGTGACAAAGGTTTCCAGGAAACGTGTATTCATGGCCAGCCAGGAGAGGGTTGGGGCAAGAATACCTTAACCATTGCCGTCCGCATAGTCGTTCACGGTAAGAAAAACTATACAGCAACAGCAAAAATTACTAGATAGCTAGTCCCCATGTTCAAGATTATTCTTACTTCATTACTTTCATTCACATTCCGACCAGCAGCGAGCTCATCCATGACACCTCTAGCTTTCCGACACGCGGTCCGCAACGGCCAATTCCGCCTTCCCACGGCAGGGCAGTGCGGCGCCTACGCCCAGGCCAACCTGGTGATTTTGCCCCAGGCCCAGGCCGATGAATTCCTGTTGTTCTGCCAGCGCAATCCCCGCGCCTGCCCGCTGCTGGCCGTGGGCGAGCCGGGCGAGTGGAACGTGGCCGCGTTGGGCGCCGACATGGACCTGCGCAGCGACGTGCCCGGCTATAACATCTACCGTGACGGTCAGCTGGCCGCCCAGCCCCACACGCTGCACGACGTGTGGCGCGACGACCTGGTGGCGTTCGCCATCGGCTGCTCGTTCTCGTTCGAGCAGATGCTGATGGAGGCTGGCATTGCGCTGCGCCATGTGGAGCAGGGCCGCAACGTCTCCATGTACCGCACCAACATCGCCAACCAGGGCGCCGGGCCGTTCGGCGGCAACCTGGTGGTGTCCATGCGGCCGATGAAGGCGCGCGACGCGATCCGCGCCATCCAGATCACCAGCCGCTACCCGGCCGTGCATGGCGCCCCGGTGCACCTGGGCGACCCGGCCCTGATCGGCATCGCCGACCTGGCCCAGCCCGATTATGGCGACGCTGTCACCATCGCCCCCGACGAGCTGCCCGTGTTCTGGGCCTGCGGGGTGACGCCGCAGGAAGCCATCCGCGGCGCGCAGCTGCCGCTCGTCATCACCCACCAGCCGGGCTACATGCTGGTGACCGACATCCCCAACGCCACGCTGGCCGCATTCTGAATTCAACCTAGTACCTATAACAACGACGGAGACAAGCATGAACACCAGAGTCATACCCACCATCGAGCAGGAAGGCTACTTCGCCTGGTTCCACGCGCTCACGGGCAAGGAGCGCCGCACCTTCTGGAGCTGCAAGATCGGCTACGCGCTCGACGCCATGGACACCCAGTTCCTCAGCTTCGTGATCCCCACCCTGATCGCCACCTGGGGCCTGTCCAAGGGCGACGCGGGCCTGATCGGCACCGTCACCCTGCTGACGTCGGCCGTGGGCGGCTGGCTGGCCGGCATCCTGTCGGACCGTATCGGCCGGGTCAAGACGCTGCAGCTCACCATTTTGTGGTTCGCCCTGTTCACCGTGCTGTGCGGCCTGGCCCAGAACTTCAACCAGCTGCTGCTGGCGCGCGGCCTGATGGGCTTTGGCATGGGCGGCGAGTGGACGGCCGGCGCCATCCTGATCGGCGAGGTGATACGGGCCAAGGACCGCGGCAAGGCCGTCGGCATGGTGCAGGCCGGCTGGGCCATCGGCTGGGGCGTGTCGGCCCTGCTGTATGCCCTCATGTTCTCGCTGCTGCCGCCCGAGTGGGCGTGGCGTTCGCTGTTCCTGCTGGGGATCTTGCCGGCTTTGTTCGTGATCTTCATCCGCCGCTTCGTCGATGAGCCGGAACTGTTCGTGGCCCAGCAGAAGAAGCAGGAACTGAGCGCGGAACGGGCCTCGTTCGCCGAAATCTTCTCGCCCAAGATGCTGAGCATTACGGCGCGTGCCGTCCTGCTGACCACTGGCGCCCAGGGCGGCTACTACGCCATCACCACCTGGCTGCCCACCTTCCTGAAGACGGAACGCCACCTGACGGTGCTGGGCACGGGCGGCTACCTGGCCATGGTGATCGTGGGTTCCTACGTGGGCTACATCGTGAGCGCCTTCCTCACCGACCTGCTGGGCCGCAAGAAGAACTTCATCCTGTTCGCCCTCGGCTCGCTATGCATCGCCCTGGCCTACACCCGCCTGCCCGTCACCGACAACGTGATGCTGTTCCTGGGCTTCCCGCTGGGCTTCTTCGTCTCCGGCGTGTTCAGCGGCATGGGCGCCTTCCTGACGGAGCTGTTCCCGACCCGCATCCGCGGTTCCGGCCAAGGCTTCAGCTACAACATGGGCCGCGCCGTGGGCTCGCTGTTCCCGCTGATGATAGGCCTGACCAGCCATACCATGCCGCTGGGCGAGGCCATCGGCCTGTTCGCCGGCGCCGCCTACGGCGTGATGATACTGGCCGCGCTGACCCTGCCCGAGACGGCCGGCAAGAAGCTGGAAGCGTGACCGGACGGCACCGACAGCATCAACAGAATCAACGGAATCAACAGAACCATCCGCACCACCGGAACCATCAGAACCAATTCGAGAGACTTCATCATGAAAAACGACATCCCCGCCCACCAACTGCGCTGGCAATTCTGGGTCGACCGCGGCGGCACCTTCACCGACATCGTGGCGCGCCGTCCCGACGGCAAGCTGGTGACCCACAAGCTGCTGTCGGAATACCCGGAGCGCTACGATGACGCCGTCACCCAGGGCATGCGCGAGATGCTGGGACTGAAGGCGGGCGAGCCGCTGCCGGTGGAGCAGATCGAAGTGATCAAGATGGGCACCACGGTGGCCACCAATGCCCTGCTCGAACGCAAGGGCGCGCGCACGGCGCTGGCCATCACCCGCGGTTTCGCCGACCAGCTGCGCATCGGCTACCAGGACCGGCCCGACATCTTCGCCATGCGCATCGACCTGCCGGACCTGATCTACGAGGAGGTGATCGAAGTCGATGAGCGCATCGGCGCCCGCGGCGCCGTGCTGGAAACGCCGGACGAGGAAGTGCTGCGCTGGCAGTTCCGCCAGCTGCGCGCCAAGGGCATCAACTCCATCGCCATCGTGCTGATGCACGCCTACCGCTATCCGCAGCACGAGCAGCGCTTGCAGGCGCTGGCCGAGGAGGCGGGCTTTAGCCAGATCTCCGTCAGCCACCAGGTCAGCCCCCTGATGAAGATCGTCGGCCGCGGCGACACCACGGTGGTCGACGCCTACCTGTCGCCGGTGCTGCGCGATTACGTGTCGCGCGTCTCGTCCGAAACGGGCGCCGTGCGGCTGATGTTCATGCAATCGAACGGCGGCTTGACGGACGCCAGCCGCTTCCAGGGCAAGGACGCCATCCTTTCCGGCCCGGCCGGCGGCATCGTGGGCGCCGTCAAGAGCTGCGAGGCGATCGGATTGAAGCAGGTGATCGGCTTCGACATGGGCGGCACCTCGACCGACGTGGCCCATTACGACGGTGCCTACGAGCGCGTGTTCGAGACGGTGGTGGCCGGCGTGCGGGTGCGCGCGCCCATGATGCACATCCACACGGTGGCGGCGGGCGGCGGTTCCATCTGCAGCTTCGAGCATGGCCGCTTCAAGGTGGGGCCGGAATCGGCCGGCGCCAATCCCGGCCCGGCCAGCTACCGCAAGGGCGGCCCGCTGACCGTGACCGACTGTAACGTGATGCTGGGCCGTATACAGCCGGCCCATTTCCCCCACGTGTTCGGCCCCAACGGCGACCTGCCGCTGGACCGCGACGAAGTGGTGCAGCGCTTCACGGCCATGGCCGCGCAGATCGAACGCGAGACGGGCACCCGCCTGTCGCCGTCCGCCGTGGCCGACGGCTTCCTGGCCGTGGCCGTCGATAACATGGCGCAGGCCATCAAGTCGATTTCCGTCGAACGCGGCTACGACGTGAGCCGCTACGCCATGTGCTGCTTCGGCGGCGCCGGCGGCCAGCATGCCTGCCGCGTGGCCGACGTGCTGGGCATGACCCAGATCGTGATCCACCCGTTCGCCGGCGTGCTGTCGGCCTTCGGCATGGGCCTGGCCGACATCCGCGCCATGCGCGAGGCGGCCGTGGAGCAGGTATTGTCGGACGCCGCGCTGGAAGCGCTGCAACCGCAGCTGGCCGGGCTGGCGGCCCAGGCCGGGGCCGAACTGCTGGCGCAGCAGGTGGCCCAGGACGACATCAAGGTCGAGCTGTGCGCCCGCCTGAAATACCAGGACAGCGATTCGGCCTTCGTGATTCCCGTCGGCAGCCATGTAGAGATGGCCGAGGCCTTCGCCACCCAGTACCGCAGCCGCTTCGGCTTCGTGATGGAAGGCCAGCCGCTGGTGATCGAATCGGTGTCGGCCGAGGCCATCGGCGAGGGTAACGGCGCCGACTTCGTGATTGAAGTGCCGGCCGGCGAACAGGCTGGCGCGCCGGGCGAGGTGCTGAGCTACGTGGATGGCCAGACCGTGCCCATCGCGCTGCACGTACGCGCCGCGCTGCCCGTGGGCAGCCGCATCGCCGGCCCGGCCCTGATCCGCGAGGAGATCGCCACCACCGTGGTCGATGCCGGCTGGAGCGCCAAGGTGCTGCCGGACCACACGCTGCTGCTCGAGCGCACCGTGGCCGCCGGCAGCATGCACAAGATGACGACGGCCGTGCATCCCATCCACCTGGAGATTTTCAACAACCTGTTCATGGCCATCGCCAAGCAGATGGGCACCACGCTGGAAAACACGGCCTATTCCGTCAACATGAAGGAGCGGCTGGACTTCTCCTGCGCCATCTTCGACCGCCACGGCAACCTGATCGCCAATGCACCGCATATCCCCGTGCATCTTGGCTCGATGAGCGACAGCGTGCAGTGCGTGATCCGCGAGCATGGCGCGACCATGGCGCCGGGCGACGCCTACGTGCTCAACGTGCCCTACAACGGCGGCACCCATCTGCCCGACATCACGGTGGTGAGCCCTGTGTTCGGCATGGAGCACAACGCGCCGCCGTTCACGGTGCGGCCGGAGCCGCTGTTCTACGTGGCCGCGCGCGGCCACCACGGCGACGTGGGCGGCATCACGCCTGGCTCCATGCCGCCCAACAGCACCAGCATCCTGGAGGAGGGCGTGCTGCTCGATAACGTCAAGATCGTGGACCAGGGCGTGTTCCTGGAAGAGCTGGTGCGCGGCCTGTTCGGCGCCGGCCCCTGGCCCAGCCGCAATATCGACCAGAACATCGCCGACCTGATCGCGCAGCTGGGCGCCTGCGAAACGGGCGCCAACGAACTGCTCAAGGCCGTCGCCACCTACGGCGTAGACGTGGTGCTGGCCTACATGCAGCATGTGCAGGACAACGCCGAGGCGGCCGTGCGCCAGGCCATCAGCGGCCTGCGCGACGCCAGCTTCGAGTACGAGATGGACGACGGCGCGCTGCTCAAGGTCAGCCTCACCATCGACCACGCCAGCCGCAGCGCCACGGTGGACTTCACCGGCACCAGCGAGCAGCGCCCCAGCAACTTCAACGCGCCGCTGTCCGTGTGCAAGGCCGCCGTGCTGTACGTGTTCCGCACCCTGCTCGACAGCGATATTCCGATGAACGAGGGCGTGCTCAAGCCGCTCAACCTCATCATCCCGGAAGGCTCCATGCTCAATCCGCGCTATCCGGCGGCCGTGGTGGCCGGTAACGTGGAAGTGTCGCAGTACGTGACCGATGCGCTGTATGGCGCGCTGGGCGTGCTGTCCGCCTCGCAGGGCACGATGAACAACTTCACCTTCGGGAACGCCGAACATCAGTACTACGAGACCATCGCCGGCGGCTCCGGCGCCGGTCCCGGCTTCAACGGCACGGCGGCCGTGCAGACCCACATGACCAACTCGCGCATGACGGACCCGGAAGTGCTGGAATGGCGCTTCCCCGTGCTGGTGGAAACGCACGCCATCCGGCGCGGTAGCGGCGGCGCCGGCCTGCACCATGGCGGCGACGGTGCTCTGCGCCGGATCCGCTTCCTGGAGGGGATGACGGCCAACATCCTGGCCGGCCACCGCCGCATCGCGCCGTTCGGGCTGGAAGGCGCGGCGGCCGGCGCGCTGGGGCGCAACTGGGTCGAACGCAGCGACGGCAGCGTGGAGCGCTTCGGCGCCACCCACACGGCCGAGATGCAGGCGGGCGACGTGTTCGCCATCGAAACGCCGGGCGGCGGCGGCTACGGCAAGTAAGCCACGCCGGCAAACACACCGGCGGCGCGGTCAGGGCCCGGCGCGCCGCCGGATATCTCAACGGGCCTGGATAACAATGGGGACACCAGGAATGAAGAAAACTATGCTTGCGCTCGCACTGGGCGCATCGGCAGGGATGGCTGCGGCCCAATCGGCCGTGACCGTGTACGGTATCGTCGACATGGGATTGGTGCGCAAGAGCGGCGGCGCGGCCGGCGCCAGCAGCAAACTGACCAGCGGCGTCGAGTCGGGCTCGCGCCTCGGCTTCAAGGGCGTCGAGGACCTGGGCGACGGCCTGGCCGCCATCTTCCTGCTGGAGAACGGCTTCCAGTCCGACACCGGCGCCATGGGGCAGGGCGGCCTGCTGTTCGGGCGCCAGGCCTACGTGGGCCTGCAAGGCCGGGCCGGCACCGTGACGCTGGGCCGCCAGTACACGCCGCAGTACCTGGCCGTGGCCGGCGTCGATCCGTTCGGCTCCGGCCTGGCGGGCGACACCAAGAACCTGATGGCCGCCACCGGCAACGGCGCCAGCCGCATGGACAACGCCATCAAGTACGCCAGTCCCGTCCTGCATGGCGTGAGCGCGGAACTGGTGTACGGCGCCGGTGAAGTGGCGGGCGACAATGGGGCGGGGCGCCAGTTGGGCGGCGCGCTCGCTTATGCGGCCGGTGCCCTCAACGTGAAGCTGGCGTACCACAACCGCAACAACGATACGGCCACAGTGAAGAACGCCAGCAGCGCCCGCAACACGGTGCTGACGGCCACCTACGACTTCGGCCCGGCCAAGGCCCACCTGGCCTATGGCACGGACAAGGGCAGCAACAGCGCGCCCCTGCGCAACGGCGCCAACCCGTTCGGCTACGCGGTGGCGCCCATCCCGTCGACCGACAGCGCCGACCTGCTGCTGGGCGTGACGGTGCCCGTCGGCAGCCAGACCTGGATGGCTTCCTACATCCGCAAGAATGACAGAACGGCATACAACCAGGATGCCGAACAGTTCGCGCTCGGTTATCGCTACTATCTCTCGAAACGTACCGACGTCTATACTGCCTATGCGCGCATCCGCAACAAGAACGGCGCCGGCTACACGGTCGGCAGCGCGATCGAAGGCGGCACGGGCGACCGCGCCGTTAACCTGGGGCTGCGGCATGTGTTCTGAGCCGGCGTCCTCGCTTAAAACCAAGACTGGGGAGATGCATCATGCGTAAGGTAGTCAAGAGCGTCATCGTTGCAGTGGCCGGCGCGGCCATGCTGTTCATGTCCATGATGGCCGTCGCGGCCGACAAGGGCACGGCCGACGAAGCCGTTGCCATGGTGAGGAAGGCGGGCGAGTTCCTGAAGAAGAACGGCAAGGAGAAGGCGTACGCGGAGTTCAACTATCCCAAGGGCCAGTTCATCGACCGGGACCTGTACATCTTCAGCTTCTCGGCCAACGGCGACGGCATAGAAACGGCCAACGGCGCCAATCCCAAGCTGGTGGGCAAGAACGTGTCGGAGATGAAGGATGCCGATGGCCGCTACCTGATCAAGGACATCCTGGCGATCGGCATGAGCAAGGCCGGCAAGGGCTGGATCGACTACAAGTGGCCCAACCCCAGCACCGGCAAGCTCGATGGCAAGCGCACCTACGTGGAACGGGTCGATGACGTGATCATCGGCTGCGGTATCTACAAGTAAGTGCCGCCGACGGCGGCGACCGGTGGGCGTACCGATAAAAAGGGGTACGTCCCCATTTTCTAAAATGGGGACGTACCCCATTTTTTTCAACAAATGTTTGTTTTGACAAACAAATGTCGATATTGGTTCGCGATTTTTGTCAGTTTTGTCTTTAATTGATTTTACACCATGTTGTTGCTAATTAACAACGTTGCTGATTCAAGTGGGTGGAGTGGAATGCAAAACGGGGAGGGTGCCGGCGCGGCAACCCTCCCCGTGGAGCGGTAGTGCGGTGTATCAGTCGCGGATTTCCAGCGCCCGGTTCAAGCTCAGTGCCGCCAGCGAACCCACTGCACCGGACAGCAGGTACAGGCTGACGTAGGCCAGGCCGAAGTGGGCCGACAGCCCCAGCGCCACCAGCGGCGCGAAACCGGCGCCCACCAGCCAGGCCAGGTCGGAGGTGAGGGCGGCGCCCGTGTAGCGGTACTTGGCTTCGAAATTGGCCGTGACGGCGCCGGCGGCCTGGCCGTACGACAGGCCCAGCAGGCCGAAACCGGCGATGATGAACACGTTCTGGCCCAGTGCGCCGCCATCCATCAGCATGGGCACGAAGCCGCTGAACACGGCGATCAGCACGGCCAGCGCGCCCAGCGTGCGGCGGCGGCCAAAGCGGTCGGCGATCAGGCCGGAAATGACGATGCCGACGGCGGCCAGCGCCGCCCCGCCCATCTGCAGCTGCAGGAAGTCGCTGATGGAGCGGCTCGAATAGAGGTTGATCCAGGACAGGGGGAACACCGTCACCAGGTGGAACAGGGCGTAGCTGGCCAGCGCGGCCAGGGCGCCAATCAGAATGTTGCGGCCCTGGGTGTGCGACATTTCGATCACGTTGGTCGGCTCCAGCTCGCGCTCATCGAGCAGGCGCGAGTACTCGGTGGTGGACACCAGGCGCAGCCGGGCGAACAGGGCCACCACGTTGATGGCGAAGGCCACGTAGAACGGATAGCGCCAGCCCCAGTCGAGGAAGTCCGTGTTGTCGAGCGTGGACAGCAGGAAGGAGAACAGGCCGGCCGCCAGCACGAAGCCGACCGGCGCGCCCAGTTGCCCCAGCATGGCGTACCAGCCGCGCTTGTTGTCGGGCGCGTTCAGCGCCAGCAGCGAGGGCAGGCCGTCCCACGAGCCGCCCAGCGCCACGCCCTGGCCGATGCGCAGCACCGACAGCAGCAGGATGGACAGCGGCCCCAGCGTGGCATACGTGGGCAGGAAGGCGATGCCGGCGGTGGAGGCGCCCAGCAGCACGAGGGCCAGCGTGAGCTTGGTCTCGCGGTTGAATCGTTGTTGTAAATACATGAACGCCAGCGTGCCGAAGGGGCGGGCGATGAAGGCAAAGGCGAAGATGGTGAAGGCGTACAGCGTGCCTTCGAGACGGCCGTCGAACGGGAAGAAGATGGAGGGGAACACCAGCACGGAGGCTATGGCGTATACAAAGAAGTCGAAATACTCCGAGGCCCTGCCGATCACTACACCGATGGCGATCTCGCCCGGGGCAATATGCCCGTCGCGCGAGTTGATGTTGCGGGCCCCACTGTCGGTATGACGTGGAGGATAGTCGACGCGGCCGTCGCCGCCGAAGGTAGTCGTATTTGCCATGGTTGTCGTCTCTAAGTCGTTTTAATAGACGGTCACGCCCTTGGGGGTGGGGCAAAGTGTCCAATCGCCAGAGCGAGCCGTTACCGTTACAGTAGCATGTTCTCCACTTTGTGTAACGCATAAACCCGCATGATATCTCCGACCGTTCGTCGCGGACTGATGCTGCTCCCCCTGCTGGCCCTGGCCGGCTGCAATACGGTGGTGCTCAATCCGTCCGGTGACATAGCTGCACAGCAGGGACATCTCGTTGTTGTCGCCACGCTGTTGATGCTGCTGATTATCGTTCCGGTAATCGCACTGACCCTCCTCTTTGCCTGGCGTTATCGCCAGAGCAACACCAAAGCCAAGTATGATCCCGACTGGGACCATTCGACCAAGCTCGAACTGGTGATCTGGGGCGCGCCCCTGCTGATCATCATCGTGCTGGGCCTGCTGACCTGGATCAGCACCCACTTGCTCGACCCGTTCCGTCCCCTGAGCCGCATCGACGCCAACCGTCCCGTGGCCGCCGACGTCAAGCCGCTGGTGGTGCAAGTGGTGGCGCTGGACTGGAAATGGCTGTTCATCTATCCGGAGCAGGGCATCGCCACCGTGAACGAACTGGTGACCCCGGTCGACGTGCCCGTGCGCTTCCAGATCACCGCCTCGACCGTGATGAACGCGTTCTACATCCCCGCCCTGGCCGGCCAGATCTACGCCATGCCGGGCATGCAGACCACGCTCAACGCCGTCATCAACAAGCCCGGTGAGTGGGAAGGCTTCTCGGCCAACTACAGCGGCGCCGGCTTCTCGCACATGCGCTTCAAGTACCGCGGCGTGAGCCAGGCCGAGTTCGGCAACTGGGTGCAGTCGGCCAAGTCCGCCGGTGGCGAACTGAACCGCGCTGGCTACCAGCAGCTGGCCCAGCCGAGCGAACGCGAGCCGGTGCGCAGCTACGGCGCCGTCGATGCTGAACTGTTCAGCAAAGTCGTGAACCGCTGCGTGGCCGAAGGCTCCACCTGCATCGCCGCCCAAATGGCCGCCGACGCGCAAAAGAACGCCGCCCCTGAAAAGGATGGCCGCGTGGCCCTGAACGGCGCCGACATTTGCGTCACCCCACCTAATTCGCAGAAGACTGATAATGCAAGACCATACTGACCTGACCAAGCTCCTACTCGGCCGGCTGAGCTGGGATGCGATTCCGTTCCATGAGCCCATCCTGCTCGGCACCTTCATCATGGTGGCGCTGGGCGGCATGGCCGTCCTCGGCCTGATCACCAAATTCCGCCTGTGGGGCCCCCTGTGGCGCGACTGGGTGACCAGCATCGACCACAAGAAGATCGGCATCATGTACATGATCTTCGGCCTCGTCATGCTGCTGCGCGGCTTTGCCGATGCCCTGATGATGCGCGCCCAGCAGGCGCTGTCGTTTGGCGACGCCAACGGCTTCCTGCCACCGCACCACTACGACCAGATCTTCACCGCCCACGGCGTGATCATGATCTTCTTCGTCGCCATGCCACTGGTGACGGGCCTGATGAACTACGTGGTGCCGCTGCAGATCGGCGCGCGCGACGTGGCCTTCCCGTTCCTGAACAACTTCTCGTTCTGGATGGCGGTGTTCGGCGGCGGCCTGACCATGGTCTCGCTGTTCGTGGGCGAATTCGCCCGCACCGGCTGGCTCGCTTATCCGCCCCTGTCGGGCATCCTGGCCAGCCCGGACGTGGGCGTGGACTACTACATCTGGTCGCTGCAGATCGCCGGCGTGGGGACGCTGCTGTCGGGCGTGAACCTGATCGTCACCATCATCAAGATGCGCGCCCCCGGCATGACCATGATGAAGATGCCGGTCTTCACCTGGACCGCCCTGTGCACCAACGTGCTGATCGTCGCAGCCTTCCCCGTGCTGACGGCCGTGCTGGCCATGCTGTCGCTGGACCGCATGTTCGGCACCAACTTCTTCACCAACGACCTGGGCGGCAACGCCATGATGTACGTGAACCTGATCTGGATCTGGGGCCACCCCGAGGTCTACATCCTGGTGCTGCCCGTGTTCGGCATCTTCTCGGAAGTGGTCGCCACCTTCTGCAGCAAGCGCCTGTTCGGCTATACCTCGATGGTGTACGCCACCGTCGTCATCACCATCCTGTCTTACCTGGTATGGCTGCACCACTTCTTCACCATGGGTTCGGGCGCCAGCGTCAACTCGTTCTTCGGCATCACCACGATGATCATCTCGATCCCGACCGGCGCCAAGATCTTCAACTGGCTGTTTACCATGTACCGCGGCCGTATCCGCTTTGAGCTGCCCATGATGTGGACCATCAGCTTCATGATCACCTTCGTCATCGGTGGCATGACGGGCGTGCTGCTGGCCGTGCCGCCGGCCGACTTCGTGCTGCACAACTCGCTGTTCCTGATCGCCCACTTCCACAACGTCATCATCGGCGGCGTGGTGTTCGGCCTGTTCGCCGGTATCAACTACTGGTTCCCGAAAGCGTTCGGCTACAAGCTCGATAGCTACTGGGGCAAGTGGTCGTTCTGGCTGTGGACCATCGGCTTCTACCTGGCCTTCATGCCCCTGTACGTACTGGGCCTGATGGGCGTGACGCGCCGCATGAGCCACTTCGAAGACCCATCGCTGCACATCTGGTTCATCGTCGCCGCCCTGGGCGCCGTGATGATCGCCGGCGGTATCGGCGCCATGCTGCTGCAGTTCTATGTGAGCTTCAAGAACCGCGCCACCCTGCGCGACGTGACGGGCGACCCATGGGGCGGCCGTACCCTGGAATGGTCGACCTCGTCGCCACCGCCGGACTACAACTTCGCCTTCACGCCCATGGTGCACGATAACGACACCTGGGCCGACATGAAGAAGAACGGCTACCAGCGTCCGCTCAAGGGCTACGTCGATATCCACATGCCGAAGAACACCGGCGCCGGCTTCATCATCGCCGCCCTGAGCGCCGTGGTGGGCTTTGCCCTGATCTGGAACATGTGGCTGGTCGCAGGCGTGAGCTTCGCTGTGATGATGGCTGCCATCATCATCCACACGTTCAACTACAAACGCGATTACTACATCAAGGCGGACCATGTGACCCGCGTTGAGAACGATCGCACCCGTCTGCTGGAAAGGGCCGCCTGATATGAACGCCAAGATCCCTGCCGGCGCCCTGAGCGCCGACCCGAGCGCACGCTACTATGTGCTGGAACACCATCCGGAAAACGGCACCTTGCTCGGTTTCTGGCTGTACCTGATGAGCGACTGCCTGATCTTCGCCTGCCTGTTCGCCGCCTACGCTGTATTGGGCCGCAACTACGCGGGCGGCCCGTCGGGCGCCGAGATCTTCGAACTGCCCGTGGTGGCGCTGAACACGGCGTTCCTGCTGCTGTCGTCGATCACCTACGGCTTCGCCATGCTGACCATGGCCAAGAAGCAGCAGACCGCCACCCTGGTGTGGCTGGCCATCACCGGCGTGCTGGGCGCCTGCTTCCTGACCCTGGAACTGCAGGAGTTCGCGCACCTGATCGCCGAAGGCGCCGGTCCGCAGCGCAGCGGTTTCCTGACCTCGTTCTTCGCGCTGGTCGGCACCCACGGCCTGCACGTGACGTTCGGCATCGTCTGGCTCGTCACCCTGATGTTCCAGGTGATGAAGCACGGCCTGACGCCGGAAAATGGCCGCCGCCTGATGTGCCTGTCGATGTTCTGGCACTTCCTGGACGTGGTCTGGATCGGTGTATTTACCTTTGTCTACCTGATGGGAGTGCTGCCATGAGCGACCACAATCACCACGACCACGGCCACGGCCATGGTCACCACGGTCACGACGACCACGCCAACCACGGCAGCCTGAAGACCTACGCCATGGGCTTCATCCTGTCCGTGATCCTGACGGCCATTCCATTCTGGATGGTGATGGGCAAGGTGTTCGACAAGTCCAGCACCACCGCCTTCGTCATCCTGGCCATCGCGGCCGTGCAGATCGTGGTCCACATGGTCTACTTCCTGCACATGAACTCGAAGGCCGAAGGCGGCTGGTCCATGCTGGCGCTGCTGTTCACGGTCATGCTGCTGGTGATCATGTTGAGCGGCTCGATCTGGGTCATGTACCACCTGAACCACAACATGATGCCTGGCATGGCCCAGGACGTGGGCACGGTCGTGCAGAAAATGCGCGACATGCCATGATGGAAACGGCCGGGCAGCGGGGGGGGGGGGGGGGGGGGGGGGGGGGGGGGGGGGGGCGGGGG